>CAZGRO010000028.1:3649-12718 GCA_964528315.1 uncultured Candidatus Bathyarchaeia archaeon | reverse complement strand
GAGGCTGTCATAGAGAAGCTGAAGCCTGACATTATCGCGGTCGGCCACGATCAGGCAGATATTAAGAGATCAGTCGAAGAGCTGATAAAAGCAAGGAGGGCGAAGATTCAGATCTTTCAGGCGAAGAGGTTCGCTGTCGACGAATTAGACAGTACATCAAAGATCAAGAGGAGAGTCATTGAACTTGAAAAGAACAGCCCGTAAGAAGGCCACTGGAGCAACTCACTTCTATGCTGGCATCCGGGTACGAAACTTGAATCGATCTCTAAGATTCTACACAAAAGCCATGGGAATGAGGGAAAGTCTGCGGGGCAAGATGAAAGCGGGCGGGATCTTCGTTCAATTAAGAAGCCCAAGATCCAAACAACGGCTGGAGCTGAATTACTACCCAGCCAAGACCAAGTATCACGAGCCCTACTATTCTGGGTCGGAACTGGATCACCTTGCTTTCTGGACGAAAAACGTTGATGATCAGTTCAGAAGAATCATCTCAAAAGGTGGAAAGATCGCAGTTAGGCCTTTCTCCGAAGACGGATACAGGCTGGCCTTTGTGAAAGATCCGGACGGCATTTGGATCGAATTGATGGGTCGCGACAGAAAGAAAGGTAAGGCGTAGATTTCTAGATAGGAAAACTCACCTTGACGATGTCTCCGTCACGAAGCTTCAGTCTCTTTCGCAGGTTGACCGAAGCCAAAACCTCAATCACCTCTTCCCCGTAGTGTGTTCTTCCCGGTCTTATTACGCAGCCCTCGATTTCTCCATTGATCACCGCGGGATAGCATTTCACCGAGCCGAAGCTTCGCCTCCCATTTCTAAAACCATCTATCTCCGTGAAGCTCATTGATTCTAGGTGACTTCTGTTCCTCAGTTGCTGGTCCTTCAGTCTCAAGTTCAAAGTGCCCACAAACGGCTTGAAGCCCATCTTCTCCTTGAACCGAGTCAGGAATTCGCTCTGACTAACATAGTAGGCTCCTTCTCCCAAGCCAGTGAACAATTCACCTTCGAGCGTCAATTGCCTTCTTGGTTTCTCTAGGACTCTGTGAAGCGTAACATGCATTCTGCGAAGTTCTCGCATGCCTTTGTCAGTTATTCTGATTGAGGTTCCTCTCATGAGTCTCTCGCGTCTGATCAGGCCTTCCTTCTCCAGTTCTATCAGCTGTCTCGAAGCTGTCTGCTGTGACAATCCCAGTTTGTTGGCAATGTCAATCGTCGTTTGAAGTGTGCCTGAGTTCAGAGTGATTTCCGCCAATCTGTACAGAGTAGTCAACACCCAGGATCTCATCTACTTATTCGCCGCCTGACCTTGTCTGCTTCCCGATGTGCCAAGGCGATAGGGTCATTAGGTGCTGCGCGAAGGCATCGCGTAACTACTCTGATGGAATCTCGCAGAGAAATCCTGTGGCCCACGCTGACATAGAGCAACTTCCCGGATGGTTTAGGAACAATGGCTCCAATGGTCCTGCCTCGGTCTATGAGTCTAGCCCCAAGAACCGTTCCGCACAACCTACTCTTCGCAACGCCGATTGTCGGCGTATTCAAGGCTACACCGACATGGGATGCCAACCCGAATCTCCTCGGATGAGCATATCCTTGTCCGTCAACAAGATAGGCATCTGTCGGTCTCCTCAGATTCTTCGCCGCTGCAATGATGGCTGGGGCTTCCCTGAATGCAAGAAGCCCTGGTATGTAAGGGAATTCGACCTTCACTACTGCGGTTCCAACATCTTCTGCTTCCATAGTTTCGAGATCCAAGGTCACAGCGGCTCCGAAGGCTCTGTCGCTCTCATATGCTGAGTCCAAACCTGTCACGAACCGTACTTCACCGAGATGATTGTCGCCACGTCGTACCATTTTCCTGCATCTTTCTTGCAGCTGAACAGCCTCTTGCAGCGTGAAGCCTTTGGGTGGACTGATCAGATGTGTTCTATCTGTCTTGGAGCAGATCCGATTCATTCCCCAAGTACCGTCACATAGTTGATCGTCAAACCGAGGGGGTTGAAAGACCTTTCTTCTTGATGTCGTTGTGGAGGCCTCTGATGGATTCCTCAAGAGACATTCTTCGGATCTCGGTGATGACATCGCCTCTTGTGGATTCTATGATGCGTCTAGTCGCATCGGCTTTGACCCTGAAGGTTGGAACTATCGCAGTGTGATCCAGACTCATGAGATTCTCGTATAGTTCCTCCATGGTCTTCAATGTCTTGTCCGCCTCCTTACTCCTTCCTCGTCTCAAATGATTGAGCGCCACCCGTCTGAGCTCACCTATCAGATCCAAGACTCCCAGGATGTATGGCATCGATTCCACGCCGATCTCTTTCAGCGAAGCTACTCTACGCTCTCTTAGCAAGCCATGAAGAAGCGCCGCCTCCACATACTCCTGATAGGCGACAAGAACGCCTCCCAGTTGCCCCAGCTCGGACTTTCTCTTCACAAGATCTCTAATCCGTTTGAGGGTTTCTTTTGCTTCCTTGAGAGACTTCTCTGCGTTTTCCATGTCGTTTCTATGCATTTGGACTATGGACCAGCCAGACAGCCGGGTGGCAGTTCTTGAGGCCTCGAAGACCTTTTCGCGGACCTCATCGAAGCTGGTGAGATCCGTTTGGATTCGCTTCAGATCCCTGCTTGAGATTGACATGACTACTCCTTGCAGCTACCTCTAATATCGTGAACGGATCATAAACGGTTTGTTCTAGATGCTGTTCTCTTGGCCCGATGCCCTGCCATAACGATGCCTAGGGTAGCTGCTATTGGATTCCTGTCCATAGCCTCAAGCATGTACGAGCCGAAATACGTTTCCACACAGGCCCGGAGCTGGTCATTCCGCCAGTCTCCTAGCCTTCTTCAATCTGCTGAGCAGAACAACTCCTGAGGGCTCAGCCTCATCGATAATCGCATACCCCGTCACTTCGGCCAGTTCTTCTGCAAATTCTCGGATCTCTCTGTGAAAAGGCATGGCTTTCCAAGGAAGACGGTTAGTGAAGAACCCTACAGCCATCGCCGCCTTGGGTTCAACATAGGTCGGGTTGGCCTTCTCAATCAGCTTGGCATAGCCTTCTGGATCTTTCAGGTTCACTCCTTTCGCCAGAGTCATCCTGATGACGGTGGGGCATGAGAAACTGTTGAGAAGCTCTAGACTCTCGTTAAGCCTCTTCCATCCATTAGAAACAAGCGGTCGACAAGCCGATCGATAGGTCGCCTCGTCCGGGGCAGAAACGCTGACGTAGAGCTGTGAGGGCTCTTTTCTCATCTGGGACAAGACATCTGGGCGCAGGCCGTTCGTTACCAGAAGGACAGTCTGAAACCCTCGGTCAAAATACTCCTCAATCAGTTCCAAAATCTTCGGGTAGAGTGTCACCTCTCCCTCAAGACTTATCGCCGCATGGACGGGTTTCAGAGCCAAGTCCAGAAGCGATATGTTGACCCTCTCGTTTCCCTTGAAACCGATGAGGGCCTTGCGTTGAGCCTTCACAGACCCGGCGACTATGACGGAGGGTTCCTCGGCCTCATCCTGAGGAAAGACTGTTTCATTCCATTTGATCTGCAAATCCGTGCTGGTGGCTCGCCAGCAGAAGAGACAGGCTTGAAGGCATCGGCCCAAGCTAGGGGTCATTTGCAGGCATCGGAGGCTTCTGATCCCGTAGAACTTCTGTTTGTAGCAGTACTCTCTCTCACCTGTGTAGAGAGCACGTCTTGTCCAGAAGCACGTTTTGACCGCGCTGTGTCTGCCCACGATCTGGTATTTCTGTCTCAGAAATATGTGAACAAGCTCCTCAGGAATCGGCAATGCCTCTACCTGATACTAAGCTACTTGCTCATTCGAGAAGAGTATTCATCTAGTTTTCGGCTGAGTTCGTCAACGGTGGGCACTTCTCCCGCGAAAAGCATTTCTTCACCAACAGCAAAAGCAGGTGTCGAAGAGATCTGCAGCATAAGAGCACTCAGATAGTTATCTCGATCTGCGATGTCAAGGACTTTGACATCCACATCCCTCCTTCTGCTCTTCAGCTCCTCAGCAACAGCCTTTGCCGCGGGACACCTTGGGCACGTTTGCTGCACAAACAACTTGAGTTCAAGCATATTTGCCATGAATCAAACCTACCCTTGCCGAATTGCCGTCAGAACATGTGTCACGAAGAGGCAGCTTATCGAAAACAGGGTACTATGCGAACTTCACAGACTCTTCTTTCATTCCATCTTTCGTTATCGTGAGCAGATCCAGGCCTTCTCCGCTACCGATGTCTCTTGAGATCGCGGTCTTAACTGCTTTCGTGACAAGGGTCTTCGCTTCCTCAACTGTTAGATCATCTTTGTACTCAGCCTCAAGCAGCCCCATTGCTATCTCGGCTCCCGTCCCCACAGAGGTGAACTTGTCCTGAATCAAAGAACCTATGGGATCAAGAACGTACATGCTAGGTCCTTCCTCATCGACTCCTCCAATGATTGTCTGAGTGAGCAACGGAAACATACGTCTCTCAAACAGCAGATTGGCCATGACCTTGGCAGCAGTTCTTACGGACGTCGAGCGTTCCCGTTCATACGAGTACAATGTCACATACGCTCCGACTTCTCTGACAAGGATCTGCATGTCAGAGATCAGTCCGGCGCAAGCAGTGCCGATCCTATCAGTTATCTTGAATGTCTTTCTCGCAGTCTTGCTCATCACAAAGTAGCCATAAGAAAGCCGTCTCTCGGATGCGAGAACGACACCGTCCTTGCAGACAACGCCAACCGTGGTTGCTCCTGGCATGAAAGCCATTTCTTCGCTCATAGTGACACCTGTTGGCCGAGGCCTACAATAATCGCGAATTTATACTTACTTGAGGGGCTCCGATCATTGGAGCTCTGCAAGCGCGGGTTATCGTTGAGTCGGAGAACGCGCAGAATCACGCTCCCAGAGTGTCAGACACTTTCTTCTTCGTGCAATTCGTATGTCTGAAACTCCTCTAGCTCCTCAGGAGTTATCACTCCGAGCGATTCCTGTAGAAGGAGAATGGCGGCTTGAGGCGGGATTATGCCCTTTTCAGTGATGATCAGGTCAACATATTCTGGCGGAGTCACGTCGAATGAAGGATTTGCTACGGTGATGCTTGGATATTTCACGTCAGAAGGAGAAATGATCTCGGATGCGTTTCTCTCCTCGATTTTAACCAGTTCTCCGAACATTGTCTCGGGGCTGAATTTGTAGCTTTCCGCAGCCACGAGGAAATGTGTTCGGGCCTCTCTGGCTGCAAGAGCCATGAGGCTGGTTCCGATCTTGTTAACGACTGCTCCATTGGCGCTGACTGCGTCAGCTCCAACGATTACGCGATCAACCTGATTCATGAAGTGTCGAACAGCCGAATCAATGATCATAATCACTGGTATGCCCATTTGGCCAAGTCTGTCGGCTGTTATTCTTCCTTGAAATCTCGGTCTCGTCTCTGTGACATATACCTTAAGCTTCTTTCCTTTTTTCCAGGCTGTTTCAATTACTTTTAGCGCCGCAGAACTGTCGCAGTGAGTCATCAAAGTGTCTCCGTCGAGTATTCTTCTCGCTCCGATTTCGCCTATCCTTTCAATCGCTGTTTTCGAATTCTCAATGAACTCATGACACGCTTTGGCTGAGGTTTCCTTGAGTGCTTCAAGGGTCTGGCCGGACAGATTTCCCTCTCTTACTCTGTGGATGACATATCTGATGCCGTTCGGCAATGAAACCGCGGTCGGCCTGGTCCGCATCATCGTCCTTGCAGTCTCTTCAATCTCCTCAACAAATTCCTTGGTGTTGCTGGCTTTGGAGTTCTCTGCTGTGATAAGTAGGGCTTCGACAGCTGATCTCGCTATTTCACCCGCGCCCCTTATTCTCATCGCCTTGATGTCTTCAGCTATACGCAGAACGCGTGTGTACGCTGGGTTCTTCAAGCAACTCCTCTCCAAGACCACTATTGAGAATCAATATTCATCAAGGTGTATCGTAAAATAAAGGCATGCTGTAATCATCCCTGTAAGAAGCTTGTTCCTGAGAGGCCCAGAATCCATCAGAGGGTAAGAGTTGCATCCATTGAAGAATATCCTGAACAAGGTTTTCTGGGACAAGCGGGAAAATCCGGATCACTACACGCTCTCATTCATCCACAGAGGCGCCCTTGGAGATCTGAAGACGATTTCGCTCACAAAGATCCGAGAGGTCGGCAATTCTTGGTTCACGTATGGAGACGATGTGGAGAACGAGACGACCATTCCTTTTCACAGGGTGACCTTGGTCAAGAATATGCGCTCCGGAAACGTGTTGTGGCGCAAAAAAGGAATGTGAGAGAAGGCAACTCACAGCGTCTTGTTTCGAAGACCCGCCCCTTTGCATCTGATCATTGCAGGCTTTCCTCTTTCTCCCTCAACTTTGAATCTGACCCCAATCAGATCTTCCACCAATCTCACGCATGTCAGGGTGTGAAGTGTAAGTTCACTGACTCTTATCACAGAAGTGCCTTCGGCTAATGCCATCCAGATCACCAACTGGTCTCCTAGGTGCTTGTCCACAGGCGCACAGCTTTCAAGTTGCCTAGTCAAGGTTTGAGCCGCTTCTTCACCCACCTTCTCTGCAGGTTTTCCTGGTGCCCCCAACGCATCACCCGAAATGATTCCTTTTGATGAGAGTTCCGCTGTGAGAATTATCCCGCATCCAGGATCAACTGCACATCTCGCGTCACTAGGCTGCAGTATCTCACGATCTATCTCAGGATCTCGGAATCCCGCCCTCAGAAGGTGGGACTTGGCTGACGAAATCATTCTATTGGCGACGTGCTCGGGAAGCCGAGAGCTGTAAGCCAACCCCGAGACTCTCTCAATGTCTCCAAAATCCTCCAAGGTGATGGAAGATAGCGTTGTGGCCGGGTTCGTGCTCACCCTGAGAATTCCCTGCCCACGCGGATAGAATCCCCTGCGCACAAGTTCCAACGAAGCAGAAGCACCTATTCCTCGAAGGGTGGGAAGAAGGACTCTCTCCAGAAAGTCCACCGGTGGCGCCATCGGGTTGTTTGTACCTCCCTTAAGGACGGCGGTGAGCGGGCTCTGGGCGAAGACCATAGCCGGCATCATGGCCTGAAGGATCAAGCTTGTTGATCCAGCCGTTCCCACATCAACCTCGATATTCTTCGCCTCTATGGGACCGGGTTCGAACTCTATCTCCCGAGAGCCCAAGGCCAGTCCCTTGGTCTTTGCGTTGACAAGCCTAGCCACAGCCTGCATCGCGCTAAGGTGTTGCGCCCGAAGGCCCGGATTCGGCCGTTTCGCTCGAATGTTCACTACTCTGATAGGAGTGCTCGTGACAGCAGACAGCGCCGCTGCAACTCGCAGTAATTGGCCTCCGCCTTCCAGCATAGCCCCATCTACTTCGATCATCAGGCTATTCCCTGCTTCGAGATCTGCGCCCTACTAATCCTTAAAGCATAAGGAACGGAGAAGTCTCAATCTCAGAATATAGGCGGAAACTGGCTGGGGAAGACTCAAGCAGTTCCCGACCTGTTCAGCTGGTCGAATTGATGTGGCGAAACTGGAGACACATAACCAAACTTGATCCTGACCGGGAAATATCCGATGAGGATTTGAAGACCATTGCCACAAGTGGAACTGATGCACTTCTCATAGGTGGAACAAGAGGGGTAACGAGGCAGAAGGTTGCTGAGCTGCTGAAACGGTTGAAACGCTATGATGTTGTGAAGATTCAGGAGCCATCCAACCCGGCCAACGTGGTTTTTGAGGACGTGGATTACCTCTTCGTTCCCTCGATTATGAACAGCGCCGACCCGAAATGGATTGTTGGTCTACACACTGACTGGGTGAAGGACTGGACATCGAAATACGGTGATCTTCCATGGGACAAGATTCATGGCGAAGCATACATAGTGTTGAATCCGAAGTCAGCGGTCGGAATCGAGACAAAAGCGAAAACCGACCTGTCGATAGAGGAGGCCGTCGCATACGCGATGTGCGCAGATCGCTACATGCATTTTCCAATAGTATACATAGAATACAGCGGCACCTACGGGAATCCCGCACTCGTCAAAGCCGTCAGGCAAAATCTCTCCAACGCACATCTCTTCTATGGAGGAGGCATTGACAGCAAGGAGAGGGCCAAGGAAATGGCGAGACACGCCACAATAGTTGTTGGAAACATTCTCTACCGCGATATTGAGAAGTTCAAAGAAACATTGAACTATGGCTGAGGCTCTAACGTGAGGCAGCTCCTATCAGGAAGGCCATAATCCCCATTACCATTGAAATCTTGATGAGTCTACTTGTCTTGGACGCGTTCTCCATTCGCAATAGAAGAGACTCTCTAATCGCAGCAATCACAACCAGATCAGCTGCAAGGATCGAGGCCACGTACAGCAACCCTGTATAGCCTAGGAGAAAAGGCGTGAGGCTTACAGGAAGCAGGATCAGGTACAACACCGCCACAGAGAGGCCTGCCACATGAGATCCATGTCTCAGAGCAATAGTCCCACAGTTCCTAGCTTTGTCTCCCTCCAGATCCTCAACCCCCTTCACAATCTCCCTGCCCAAGTTCAACATGAACGCGCACGCAGCCAACAGCACCGTCAATGGCTGAACCCAGTCAACGGCAAGACTTCCATAGACAATGCTCATTCCGGTTCCAGAACTCACCGCAACATTCCCCAGCAATCCAGTTGGCTTCAACCAGGCAGCATAAGCATAGAATATCGCCACATAGAACAGCGCCACAAGAAAACATGTGAGATTTATCGAGAGGGCAAGTGCTACTGCGAAGAACGCGAAAAGCAGCGATACGCTCGACGCCTGTCTAAGCGACAGTTCTCCTCTGGGAAGAGGGCGATTTGGCCTGTTGACCCTGTCCGCTTCCACATCGAAGACATCATTGACCGCGTTTCCGCTCATCAGAACTAATGCCGCAGAGGCGGCCCCGAGGAGTACTCGCAGATCTAAAAGGGATCGGGTGACAGTGGCCGCTCCTGTTATGACTGCGAGAAATGCAATTAAGGCATTGACAGGTCGAACAAGCCGCACAATGCTTCCTAATCTCACTTCAGCATCTCACCTGTCGAATCAAGCAA
>CAZGRO010000028.1:0-3549 GCA_964528315.1 uncultured Candidatus Bathyarchaeia archaeon | reverse complement strand
TACGACATGTATCAGGGCAAGCCCGCTTCAATTGATGCGAGGCTCAGCCTAGATCACATCGCGCCTTTTCACCAAGCTGTTTACGAGAAGACCAGAAGCATACCCATCGGGCGAGTGTCAACGTACGGAGCGATCGCTCGGAGCCTGCGATCGAGGGCCAGCAGAGCAGTAGGACATGCTATGGCAATGAATCCATTCGTGCTTGTGGTTCCGTGTCATCGAGTTGTTCGCTCGACGCTTGAGATTGGCAACTATGGCCGCGGCCCTGAAGTGAAAAGGGAGCTGTTGAGACGAGAGGGGGTATTCTTTTCTGGGCGAAAAGTTTCTCCGCTGTCAGTCTGGACGCCTAATCCTAGATAGCACAACCGTAAATATGTAGTTGAAACATAACTCTCAGTGAAGGCGCAGGATATGGCTGAGACTGGGCTCTACATAGGTAGATTTCAGCCCTTTCATCTTGGTCATCTTGAAGTTGTGAAACACGTCCTTGAAAAAGTTGGCCGCATCATCATCGTGATCGGGAGCGCCCAATACAGTCACACACTTGAGAATCCATTCACCGCCGGAGAACGTCTAACGATGATAAAACGCGCCTTGGACGAGGCCGAAATATCCCCGACGAAATATCTTGTTGTGCCGATACCTGACATGAATGTGCACAAGCTATGGGTGGCCCAAGTCGTCTCCCAGACACCCGAATTCCATATCGTCTATTCAAACGAGCCCTTGACCGTGACCTTATTCGTGGAAGCGGGTTTCAAAGTTGAGGCAATCCCGTTCTTCAGCCGAGAGGAGTATTCTGCGACGGAGATACGCAAACGCATGATAAACAGGCAAGAATGGTCCACACTGGTTCCCAGATCAGTAGCCGAGTATGTCAGAGAGATCAAAGGAGATGCTAGGCTGCGAAATCTTAGTGGTTCAGATAGGCTTCCTAAGCTCTAACTGTCACCTTTGAGCCGGGCCTGGCTTGAACCGTCCGTGAAGCATCTCCTCTATTCATAGCTATTTCCAAGAATCCATGGCTTCCGATCAAGCATCCAACAGTGCCCTCAGGAATCTCTACGTAGGTTCGCACAAACGGAGCCTTCAGCCTTCTACGTCCGATCATGAGGGAGGCTGATCTCCGTCCAGAAAGGCCGATTCTCTCGACATGGAGAGCATCGATATTCGTTACAATGTTGCCGAAGTCATCAACATGCACAACCTCCCCACTAGCCGAATTTCCCTCGACAATAGGTTCACGAAACCCAGGGTCCACGTAGTCTGGAAATTGAGAGCCGATGGTGCATGGCAGAGCGCCCATCGCCAATTCCCCAGCAACACGAGCGAAGACATCTCTGCCGTGAAACGTCGCCGAAACTGACTCCTTGACGTACCTGCGACTGTCGATCTTGTAGACTCCTCGGAGGCCCTCCCTCAACGCGGACATCATGAGCAGCCCATTATCCGGACCCACATACAGCGATCTCTCCGATTCCACGATGAGCGAGGCACGCTCTGACCCGACCCCAGGGTCTACCACAGCCAGGAAGATTGATCCCTTTGGAAAAAACCGTGCAGCAGATGCAAGCACGAAGGCTCCCATCCGAACATCGAACTTTCGAATCTCATGGCTGATGTCCACCATCGTGGCCTCAGGGCACATCGAAAGTATCACTACCTTCATTTCAGAAACATACGAGTCCCTAAGGCCGAAGTCAGAGAGCAGTCCGATGATCTTCATCGTCCACTTCATACTAGTAGAATTGCAGTAGGCCTAATAGAGATCTTGGTCAGAACAAACTCCTTCCACAATACTTGACTAAACCTTTTATCTTTAGAATCGGTTGGATGAGACAGAGTGCGCTATATTGAAACTGTTCACAGTGGGACCAGTGGCCTGCTACCCGGAAGTGCTCCAGGCAATGGGGCAACAGATGTACAGCCACAGAAGCAAAGAGTATTTCGCTCTTCACTATGAGACCGTGAAACTCCTGCAGAGCTTCCTTGAGACCAGGAACGAAGTCTTCTTGTTTTCCAGCACGGGCACAGGATTCATGGAGGCATCCGTGAGAAACTGCGTTCGGAAGAACATCCTCTGCTGCATCAACGGCAGTTTCGGAGAAAGATTCGGTGAAGTAGCTGCCGCCAACGGTAGGGCAGTCAAGAAACTGGAACCACCACTCGGCGAACCTACTCTACCTGATCAACTTGACGACATGCTAAGGAGAAATCCGGAGGTTGAGGCTGTAGCTCTCACGCATAATGAGACAAGTGTAGGTCTGATCAATCCACTGAAGGAGCTCGTCTCCGTTGCCAAGAATCATGACAAGCTGGTTTTCGTGGACGCGGTCAGCTCAATGGGTGGCACTGAGATAGAGGTTGACGAATGGAATATTGATGTCTGCTTCTCCAGTTCGCAGAAATGTTTCGGAGTTCCACCTGGCCTAGGCATTGGAAGTGTCAGTGAACGAGCTTTGAAACTCTCGGAAACCGCTGTGGACAAGGGATGGTACTTCGACTTCAAGGTCTGGGAAGATGACCAGAAGAAAGGCGTCGGCACACCGGTGACTCCCGCAATACCACAGATCGCTGGACTTAACACCGCCCTGAAAATGATTGAGAGGAAAGGAGGGAAGAAGTGGTATTTCGATTTGTATAAGGAACGTAACTCAAGAATAAGACGCGGTGTCGGAAGGCTTGGTCTCTCTCCATTCCCGAGGCCCGGGTTTGAAAGCCCGACTGTAAATTGCATCAATAGTCCCAAAGAGGTCGAAGGCCCAGTAATCTATGAGAAGATGCGAGAGAGAGGATTCGAGCTGGCTTTGGGATACGGTTCCCTTAAGAAGAACACCTTCAGGATAGGGAACATGGGATACGTAGAGACAAGCGACATCGACCTCATGCTGAAGTCACTTGAAGAACTACTATCCTCGCTCTAGGCAATTCCTACAACTTATCTCGTAAGTGCACGATAACGGTCCGGCCGCATTCATCGAATAGTGCGCGCTGAATGTTTATTTTCCCGGAGTTCTCGCAGATCACCGAAGAAGCTTGATTGCGTCAGGGTATAGAGACCGATCTCTCGCGGTCAAACTGGCAGATCACATACGGGAGATCTCAAGAAATAGGGACTACTTGATTGTCCATGTGTGCGGCACATGACCGAGAACCATGACTCGGCCAGCCGAACCACGAAGCCACAATCGTAGAACATGGGCTCAGAAGTCTATTTCCTAGCAATGTTGAGGTACGGTCAGGTCCAGGCTGCCCTGTCTGCGTGACAAGCCCGAATGAGATAGATGCAGCTATTGAGCTCTCCCAGCGAGAGAACACGATGGTAACGAGTTTCGGCGACATGCTCAGAGTTCCAAGCACCAAGCACTCTCTGGCTGACGCAAAGGCGATCGGCGGAAATGTGCAAGTCGTCTACAGTATACATGACGCAGTAACGATGGCGAAGAAGGATCCACACAGAGAGTATGTCCATTTCGCCATAGGATTCGAGACCACCGCCCCCATGACCGGAATCGAACTTCTCAACGATTGTCCTGAGAACTTTAGCGT
>CAZGRO010000027.1:0-14257 GCA_964528315.1 uncultured Candidatus Bathyarchaeia archaeon | reverse complement strand
GTCACGAAAGCGTCAGAGACGCAATAGTCTCCAGATACAACACAATAGCTGAATCAGGAATGTTCACGGATGATCCGAGCGAAGCCTTGGATTTCGAGAAAATGGCCAGAGAGCTGAGCGGAGGAGAGGCTCTCATAGTGAATATGAAGAACCAATACTCTACTATGCGGCGCATGACTGTTGAGATTTTGCTCAGCAAACTAACAGACCTCCTCATGTCTTGGAAGATGAAGGCCGTGTTCTTCTTCGCAGAGGAGGCTCACCTCTATCTGCGAGAAACATATTGGGAGGACATCGTCACCAGAATGCGCCACATCGGCATATTCACCACATTCATCACCAACCAGCCGGACACCATCAAGGACAGCATCTATCGTCAAGCAGACAACATATTCCTATTCAACTTCATGAACGAAAACGATCTTGAAACAGTCTCCAGAGCAGCGAAGATAGATGGGGAAAGCGTCAAGCTCATAGCAAGGGATCTGCCGGTTCACCATTGCCTCATCATCGGGGAAGCAGTGAAGAACTTTCCGCTGGTCGTGAATATTCATCCTCTCAATGTGGAGACAATGGGAGAAACAAGATTCTTCTTCAAAGACTGAGCTGAACCGGAATATCTCTTTAAAGCACCTCTAACCCGTACTGCACTGAGAAGGTAGATCACTTGAGCACCGAGTCAAGGCCAATCCATAAACCAAGAATCGTTAAAATCGAAGAAAAGCGAACCGAAACCCCAACAATCACAACACTGATGTTTACAGATGACGAATGCTCGAAGGCCCGTTCAGGTCAATTCGTTATGGTTTGGATTCCCAGTGTCGATGAGGTTCCTATGGGCCTCTCTTATGCCAGCGAAAAAGGATACTCAGGGATAACCGTCAGACAGGTCGGAGACGCGACAAAGGCGCTTCAGAACATGAAGGTCGGAGATCAGATAGGGGTCAGAGGGCCTTACGGAAACGGCTTCAAAATCTCAGACAGCGCCAAGGCCTTCGTGGTCGCAGGCGGATCAGGCATAGCCACCGTGGCCCCACTGATAGAAGAGCTCTGTAAGAAGGCAAATGAGCCAACAATCCTGCTAGGCGCTAGAACAAGCTCAGAACTACTATTCCTGGACAGAATCAAAAAGACCACCGCAAGAGGAAAGACCAGAATCCTAGCCTCAACCGACGACGGCTCCTACGGTTCAAAAGGCCTGGCCTCAGATCTGGCGGTCACTGTTATGCAGAACTCCAAGTTTGACATGGCCTACACCTGCGGCCCAGAACCCATGATGAAGAAAGTGGTCGAAGAATGTCAAAAAAGAGGCGTGCCGCTGCAAGCCAGCTTAGAAAGAATGATGAAATGCGGCATAGGAATATGCGGAAGCTGCGTCATAGGAAAATACAGAGTATGCAAAGACGGCCCCATATTCACAGGGGAGACTCTCCACGAGCTTGCTGAATTTGGCACAGTTCGAAGAGATGCTGCCGGCACAAAGATCAAAGTATAACCCCTCGCATCCAAACCACTGGGCATGTGAGCAGAAATGCTGAAGCGAATTATGGATCAGATCTCGAGAGAAATGTCAGGAGCAATAGCGAAACACCATGTAGAACAGATCTGTCGCTATCATAGGATTCAGGCCAGCCCAGGATTCAGACAGGCTGCGCAATGGTGCCAACAGACTCTTCAAGAATACGGTTTGCCGGCAAAGATCCTAGAATATCCCGCCGACCCCAAGACAACCTACTGGACCCAGGCCATGTTCAAGGAATGGTCCATCGATGAGGCTGAACTAAGAATAGTGGAACCGAAGGAATCTGCCAACATCCTAGCCCGATTCAACGAGAACAAGTACTCAGTCGCGCAACGCAGTCATCCAACACCAGCAGAAGGAGTCGAGGCTGAACTCGTGGTGTTGGAGAACGGAGAGGACCCGAAAGAGTACGAGAGAACGAAAGTTGGAGACAGGATTGTGCTGACGTCCGGGGATGTTGAAAGGGTAAGGTCGCTGGCAGTGGACAAACATGGAGCGCTTGGGATAGTGACCGACCGAATGGCCGAGTTTCCACCAATCAGACAGAGAACCGACCTCCCTGACGCCCTTCAGTACACAAGCTTCTGGTGGCAGAAAGGCCAGAAACCATGCTTCGGTTTCGTCCTCTCGCCTAGGCAAGGGAGCGAGCTCAGAAAACTGGTTCGAGGTCAGAAAGGGAAAAGACCTGTCAGGCTCCGTGCCAAGGTGAAATCCCAGTTCTACAAAGGAAAGATGGAGAACGTAACTGCCACTATCCCAGGAGCGACCGATAACGAGATTCTAGTAGTTGCGCATCTCTGCCATCCCCAGCCCTCTGCAAACGACAACGCCTCTGGCTGCGGAGCACTCATCGAGGCTGCTCGGACCCTTCAGAAACTTGTAACAGAAAGGCAGCTCCCCCAACCTAGAAGGACCATAAGATTCCTGCTTGTCCCGGAGATGGCCGGAACCTACGCATATCTGGCAACCAACAAACACCTGATCCCAAAGACACTGGCTGCAATCAACCTAGACATGGTAGGAGAGAACCAAGAACTATGCAAGAGCCCACTCCTCATCGAGTCACCACCACAGGCAGCCAGCTCATATGTTGCGGATCTTCTAGAAGCGATTCTAGAACGGATTTCAACGGACGCTAAAAGCCTCGCAGCCACCTCAAGCTACGGGCTATTCAAGCAGGCCATGGTCCCGTTCTCAGGAGGAAGCGATCACTACATACTCTCCGACCCTACAGTTGGAATCCCATGCCCAATGCTCATCCAGTGGCCAGACAAATTCTACCATACCTCCGAAGACACAATCGACAAGGTAGACCCGTTGATGCTTCGGCGTGTTGCGGTACTCACAGCCACGTACGCCTACTTTCTGGCTAACGCGGGCTTCCCCGAGGCTGTCTGGCTGATGAATGAGTCAATGGCACGTTTCAAGCGAACATTGGCGCTGTCGGTTCAGAGAAAGGTCAGCGAATTCATGGACAAACTGAGAACGATGGAGAAGAAGATTGATAGAATGAGGCTGGCCGAGGAATTCCTGATACATGTCGCTGACTATGCTAACTACAGAGCATCCCGGCAAATTGAATCAATCAAGGCGATCTCTGCCCTCGTCGAAGAGCGACGCCATCGGAGAGACTTCAACTTTATTCTCGAATCCAAAGAGGCAGAGATCAAGAACGCGGCAGAGCTGGAAAACAGGAATGTTCTGGAGGCGCTGCAATACCTGTATCCTGAAGGAAAAGAACCAAGCCTAACTTCGCTTGCCAGACAAAGACCTTCAAGACTTCAACGAAGTGCTATGCATCTTGTACCGAGGAGAAAGGTTCCTGGCCCGATCAACGCAAGGTTCCTCATGAGCAGACTCAACGAAGGCGACCGGGAAGCACTGCGCACAATGGTAAGAAGAATCACAGAACGAGAGATGGGCGTACTGCCTACGCTCGCCCTCTATTGGACTGATGGGAAGCGGACATTGAAGGAGATAGCGGATCTTGTGTATCTGGAGAGTGGAAAGAAGGGTCTCAACGAACTCAGTTCCATGTTCAACCTGCTTGAGAAAGCCCGCCTCATCAAGATGAGAAGACTCTGACTCCTTCACCGTGATACCGACCCAGAAGCGCAGCGTCACGGCAGGGATCTATGATCTTTCCGGAATTCTTGTTGAACTCGACATGCTTAAAAGAGATGACTGTTATGCTATGGTTCGGTGAAGATGATTGCCAACTCACGGCTCACTTACCAAGGCAGGGAAGGTCAGGAGTCAGACTCCGAAGATCCAGGCAAGACCTCGGGTCTCTTTGAATCCTAGGTTGAAGTATCGACGAAATGTTGAGAAGCGACTGGTTCTCGGAAGGAAACCCGGCCAGAACTGGATGTCGGAATCTCGGCGATTCAGGCGCTAGGGATTCTGGAAGAGAACTCTCGTAGTCTTTTCAGAGCTCTCAGCCTTTCCATATCTCCAATTCTCGCATTCTCAACCGCAGCACCCAACATTGCTACAGATTCATCCATAGCCTTCCTATCTACTGGAAATGGGATTCCGTCCTTTCCTCCGTAGGCGAAGGAGAACCTGACAGGGTCCTTCCAGCTGGCTGGCGTACCGAACACTATCTCGGAGACCAGCGCAAGTCCTCTTGCTGTTGCTGGTCCAATTCCTCTAATCGCCAAGAGCTGCTCGTAGTTCTCTGGCCTAATCTCCTGAGCAGCTTTCAAAGCATCCCAATCCACTCGCCTAGGCACACTCCAATAACCAAGCGCAGGCCTCGACGCCTCTCCATCCATCCACCTCGTCAATGTTTCTTGGTTACCGGGTCTAATTGAGCAAAACCACTTCTGAATTCTCTCCGGGCCCTCCGTCACTAAATCCACGCACAAATCTCTGCACCTCTCACTCTCCATCGCAGTCATATCCAGAACAGCGTCATGAGCCAGTTCACCCACTATGCCGCTGTGAGGCCTATCAACGAAACTCCTGACTTTAGATGAAAGCCAATGATAGCGCCGAGCAAGACGATTTTCAGTCCGCATCCCTTGCTGTATCACACCCCATCGCCCGCCCCTTGAGATAAACATCATATGATGGTAGAGACGGTAGCCCGCCTGAACAGCGACAGAGTCAACCTTAGCAGTGATTTTGCTCGCATAGGCAAGCCTCGGTGTTTCTTCTTGTGAAAGATCGTATTCCTCTACAATGCTGTCGATCTCTTCTAATACAAGTCTTGATCGTCTCCCCTTCCCACCTATCGCCCTAACACCGACATCGATCGAGTCGAAAGCGCTCTTCAGAACCCCGCATGTAACCGTTGTAGAACCACTACTGTCCCAGTCATAGCCAAGGACATTGGAGCAAGCCTGAAAGAACAACGGATTAGACAATCGGGCAAGTATCTCATCCTCTCCAAACTCATCATGAATAATGGTGAAGATCTTCTCTGAAAGCTTCTCCATTCTAGTTACAAGCCAAGAAGGCGCTCTCCCAGGATGAAGCTTCAGATCCGCAACTCCAGTCCTGCGAGAACCCATCCTCTCTCATCCGAACCAACAGAGACTCACCTCAAACAGGTACTTCAACAGAAGTGGTCGGTGAAAGTAACCTGACAAGGCCAAGCATCAGCCTCAGGCGAAGCCCATTGACATGCAGGAAAGGCTTTTCATACAGGCTTTGGGATTTCTCGTGGAAAACTCAGCATTGACCTCCACCGAACAACTATCCAGACTAGTAATAGGCAGACTTCTTGAGATCCCTGATCCTACGCGGGAGGATGTAGAGCGAATCAAGCTCGAGGTGTGCAGGCAACTCAATGCTGAGCGAGTCCCACGCAACTCAGAAATCATGGCGAATTTACTGCCCTCCGAAATGAAGCTCCACAAGGCCTTGAAGAGGAAACTTGTTCGCAGCATCAGCGGGATCGCCGTGATCGCTGTAATGACGCCTCCCTCAAAATGCCCTCACGAAAACGCGCCATGCGCCTACTGCCCTGGAGGCCCGAGTCTAGGAGTCCCTCAAAGCTACACAGGAAAAGAACCAGCTTCCATGCGAGGAGCCCAATCAAACTACGCCCCCTACCTGCAGGTGAAAAGTAGGATAGAGCAACTCCAGGCAATAGGCCACAAGATAAGCAAGGTCGAGCTCATAATTATGGGCGGAACATTTCCTTCGATTCCGACAGGACGCCAAGAATCCTTCATCAAAGGTTGCCTGGACGCAAGTAATGACTGCGTTTCTAGTAGTCTGGAAGAGGCCAAACATCGTGCGGAGAATGCTCCAATTCGTAACGTAGGCATAACTGTGGAGACGAGGCCAGACTGGTCCAGGCAAAAACATGTGGACCAAATGCTCGAAATGGGCGTGACAAGAGTCGAACTCGGAGTGCAAAACGTCTATGATGACATCTATGGGATTGTGAACAGAGGGCACACTGTTGCAGATGTTGCTGACGCCACTCGAGCTTTGAAGGATTCAGGTCTGAAAGTCGTCTATCACCTGATGCCCGGCCTTCCGGGATCAGACTTCCAAAGGGACCTTGAGGGATTCAAACAAGTGTTCGCAGATGAGCGATTCAAACCTGACATGCTGAAGATCTATCCATGCCTAGTAGTCAAGGGCACGAGATTGTACGAATGGTGGCTTGAAGGAAAGTACAAACCCTATTCCTCTGAGGAGGCCGCGGAACTGATAGCTGAAATGAAGAGATATGTTCCACCCTGGGTCAGAATAATGCGAGTGCAACGAGATATTCCAGCCCCCATTATAGAGGACGGGGTCAAAAGAAGCGACCTCAGAGAACTGGTGAAGGCAAAGATGAACCAAAGCAATGTGAAGTGTCGTTGCATCAGATGCAGAGAAGCCGGACATAGATTGCTACGAGAAGAAGCTGAGGCAACACCAAGTCAAGTTGAGGTTTCCTGCCAAGACTATCAGGCCTCAGACGGCAGAGAGTTCTTCATCTCCGCCGAGGACAGGGAGCAGGACATTCTAATTGGGTATCTGCGGCTGAGGATTCCCTCAGAGCTGGCGCGTAGGCCTGAGATCGCTAGAAGGAGCGCTTCCATAGTAAGGGAACTGAGAGTTCTCGGCCCCATGGTTCCAGTTGGAATCAAAAGCGGAGAGGGATGGCAACACAAGGGATACGGCCGACTCCTCCTAGGAAAGGCTGAGTCAATCTCAAGGAAAGAGAACAGAAGCAAGATCCTAGTCACAAGTGCCCTAGGCACCAAACAGTACTACCGCCGACTCGGGTATGAGTCGGATGGACCATACGTATCCAAAAGCCTAACCTCTTCCTAAGCAATAGACCCGGTTCCGAAGCACAACGATTAAGCAACTCCTGAGGCTAGCAATGAGCAAAGGTGAGGCTGTTGACGGGGGCTCTGCCAGGGTACAAGGGCAAAGCAGCAGAAGCACTGCAACGCGCAGGCGTCTCCGTGGGAGACAATGTGAGGATAACGAGGGAGGGGAAGGTATACGAGGGAACGCTGTTTCCTCGATCTGAATACTCAGACGATTCGCATATAGTGCTTAAGCTCAAGAACGGATACAATCTCGGAATCGAGGTCACACAAGGAACCACGATAGAGTTCCTGAGCAAAGGTGTGAAGCCTGAATTTGTATCTCCACCACGGCCGGAACAAGACCCTCAGCTACCAAAGGTCTCGATAGTCAGCACGGGCGGAACAATAGCAAGCAGAGTGGACTACCGAACAGGCGCAGTCCAACCCGCCCTGTCAGCGGAGGATCTCCACTCCTTCGTTCCAGAACTCTCAAATATCGCAAGAATCAACGCAACCATTCTGTTCAGCGAGTTCAGCGAGAATATTGGACCTAAGCAGTGGCGGGAAATGGCGGCAACTGCAGCCAAAGAGATCAAGAGCGGCGCTCAAGGGGTAATCTTCTCGCATGGAACTGACACCATGGGCTACACTGCCGCAGCCCTGAGCTTCTGTTTGCGAAACCTGCCAGTGCCGATAATTCTTGTCGGCTCCCAACGTTCATCAGACCGCCCCAGCTCCGACGCTGCCTCAAACCTCATAGCCGCAACAACCATCGCATCGAAGGCACCGTTTGCAGAGGTAGTCCTCGTCATGCATGAAGCCAACTCCGACGATTACATCAGCATTCATCGAGGAACAAGGGTCAGAAAATGTCACACCAGCAGAAGGGACGCCTTTCAGACGATCGGCACAGGGCCACTGGGACGGGTAGACTTGAAGAGCCTACAGGTTCAGTTGTCCACCGACGACTTTCAGAAACGTGACGTGAAGAAAGATCCACAGGTTCTAGCAGGGTTTGATGAAACCGTTGCGCTACTCAAATTCCATCCAAGTTTCAATCCGGAGATAATCGATTGGCTACGCGAGAAAAAGTGTCATGGGATAGTGCTCGAAGGAACTGGGCTAGGCCATGTGGGCAGGGCTTGCTTCTCATCGATCCGGAAAGCTGTTGACTCTGGGATTCTCATCGCCATGACCTCGCAATGCGTGTGGGGAATGGTTGACATGAACGTTTACGAGACAGGCAGAGACTTGTTGGCTATGGGAGTCATACCTCTTGGCGACATGATCACGGAAACGGCATATGTGAAAATGATGTGGGTTCTGGGTCAAACGAAAGACATGACCAAGGCACGTGAAATGATGACGACACCGATGGCGTACGAGTTCGCAGAGAGAAGAGTCCTCTAAGAGATGGAGTGATTGGGCAAGATCAACTATGAAGCGGTGGGCCTCAAGGTCGGTCTTGAGATTCATCAGCAGCTCGATACCCGGACCAAGATGTTCTGCAGTTGTCCAACTAGATTGTTTCTCGGCGAGCCCTCAAAGACGGTTCTGCGAAGGCTGAGACCTACTCAAAGTGAACTTGGACAGGTGGATCCTGCGGCCATGTTTGAGTTTCAGCGAGGCAGAATGGTTCTCTACGAAATGGATTATGAAACCTCATGCCTGGTCGAGATCGATGAGGAACCGCCTCATGAGCTGAACCGCGAGTCCATAGAGACGGCGCTTACTGTCTCCCTGCTCACCGAAAGCCTGCCCATCGACGAGATCCAGGTCATGAGGAAGATCGTCATAGATGGATCAAACACCACAGGATTCCAAAGGACATGCATAGTCGCACTGAATGGATCGATAGAAGTTGAAGGCGCAACCATTCCAATCAACCAAATCTGTCTAGAAGAAGATGCTGCAAGGAAGACCGGAGAGAAAGGCCCAGTTGTGCAATATCGACTGGACAGGCTTGGCATCCCTCTAGTCGAAGTCACCACGGCACCTGTTATCTTCACTCCTCGTCAGGCGCAAGAGGTGGCACTGGCAATCGGCAGAATCCTTAGAGCGACCCGAAAGGTGAAGCGAGGTCTCGGAACAATACGACAGGATCTGAACGTTTCATTGAAAGAGGGCGCCCTCACCGAGATAAAGGGCGTCCAGAAACTGGAATTGATATCGCTGGTTGTCGAGAATGAGGTCAACAGGCAGCTTTCACTCATTGGAATAAGGAAGGAGCTGAAATCGAGGGGGCTCACGGAATCCGATCTCAAGAACCAGTTTCACACAGTAACCGACATATTCAGAAACTCTTCCTGCCGAGTCATCTCAGACGCCCTCAAAAATGGCGGAGTTGTACTCGCGGTGCGGTTGCCGAAGTTTTCAGGGGTGCTGAAGGTTGAGCTTGAACCTGGTCTTCGATTCGGAACGGAGTTGGCGGATCGTGCGCGCTTCTGGGGAGGAGTGGGCGGACTGTTTCACACCGATGAACTTCCAGGCTATGGAATATCGCAGAATGATGTGGAGGAGCTCCGTGGGCGGGTCGGATGTGGGAAAGATGATGCGGCCGTAGTAGTCGCGGACGAGTCTAAGAACTGTGAGTACGCTCTCGAGGCGGTATTGGAGAGGTGCAGGGAGGCTTTGAGAGGGGTGCCGGAGGAGACTCGGGCGGCAAATGATGATGGGACCACAAGATACATGCGTCCCAGGCCTGGCGCAGCCAGAATGTACCCGGAAACCGACATTCCCCCGGTCGCTGTGACATCGGACTGGATAGCGAAAGTCAAGATGGGGCTTCCGCCGATGCCCGATGTCCTCACAAAGCAACTGATGGATCAATATGGAATAAACAGGAAGCTCGCAGATCAGCTCGTCAACTCAGACCACCTCTCCACCTTCTTAACTGTGATGAAAGACACTGCGCTGAACTCTTCATTTGTCGCCACAATACTCACTGAATCCATCAAGAGCCTAGAAAGGGAAGGCACACCTGTCAATAGCTTGGATGACCGTCACCTGATTGAAACCTTCCGACTGGCTTCTCAAGGTGTAACCGCAAAGGAATCCGTCCAAGACATATTGGCATGGCTTGCCAGAAACCCAGAGCTGGGTCCGCGAGATGCTCTTGACAAGCTGGGCTTGAAGATGCTTTCCCGCGAGGACCTAGAGAAACTTGTACGACAAAGGATTACCGAGAATATGGCTTTGGTCCTGCAGCAAGGCAAAGGCGCCGAAGCTAGAATTATGGGGTTCGTCATGGGAGAGGTGAGAGGAAAGGCGGATCCGAAGGTGGTGGCGGAGATTCTGAAGGCGAAGCTGGCTGAGGCGCTTTCCTCGAAGAGCTAGGATTCATCTCCAGTGGACAGGTGATATCACTCAAGGAACTCTACGTCATCAATTAATCCGTCGCTGTCCAGGTCGATGCCTTTCACAACCTTGGCAATCTTCTCCTTTGACGAGGAGTTTCCTTCCGCTACAAGCTCCGTATATTTGACGAATCCTATGACTGATGCAGCTGTGCCGAGGTGGGTGTTTCCGGCCAATGCCAGAACTTTGAAGCCTGAATTGAACGGGCTGTCTGTCAGGGTAATAAGTCCCTCTTCGTCTCCATTGTATGTTTTTCCTGAGATCGTTGAGACAATTCTGCTCGTTCCTTCAAGAGTGAACTTGATTGGAAGTTGATCGTTCAATCTGGCGGTGAGAGTGTTCACTCTTGGACCTCCCAGGACTATCAGGTTCCGTCCCAATCCATGCTCATTTACTTCTGTGTCTAGCCTGACAACGAACTGTCTGCTGAAGGGAAGTAGGGATCCTAGAAACAGGGTCAGGTTTGCGGCGTAGTGACTGTCTCTTGCTCTTGCCCTGTACTCTCCATGTTCGATTGGGCTGCCAACGACGATCGTGAAGTTTGTTCCCTTGTCTGATGTGAAGGGGTCGAGCACCGAGGCGCAGCGTTCAAGGAACACGGCCTCAGCATCGAAACCTCGGCTTTCTTTTCTCAGCGTCTCCGGAACCAGAGAGATCGCTTTGACGTTTGTGGTGTAGTATCGCGCCGTCGCTCCTCTCCGTTTCTCTGTCCTTTCCAGTCGGATCAGTCGTGATCGCTCAAGTCGCTGCATGTGATGGGAAACCACCTGCTCGCTTGTGTTGAGTTTCCTGGCAAGATCTCTTGAGCAATATGCGTTCTGGGAAAGTTCCTGCAGTATCTTCCAGCGCATTGGTTGCGCGATGTTCTTGATTGACCGGGGATCCGAGTAGATCCTAACCGGAAGCACATGCGACTGCTCTCGGCTCTTGACTACCAAGTATGACATGGCGGCCGATACTCAACTGCCAGTACTATTATTAAAATCATCCTTTGACCAAAATCGGAAAAATCCCGCACAGCCGTCATCGCTCCTATTCGATTGCCCAAACTTCGGTTTTAGGAATGCTTATGAAAGATCTTCTTCAACCCATGGCGTCTTCACCCTCATGATGTGGACAAGGCCATGTGTGGAATATTCGGATGCATCTTGAACAACGGGGCCGCGGCACCTGTCATGCGACAGGCTCTGGAGCGCTTGGAATATCGGGGATACGACTCCGTCGGCCAGGCAACCATTCATGAAAACAGGCTGTGCATAAAGAAGGACATGGGCAAGATCTCTGAAGTGCACGCCTTGGTCAACTTGGATGATATGCCGGGATCGATAGGTATCGCGCATACGCGATGGGCAACTCATGGAGCTCCCGCCAAAGTCAACGCTCACCCCCATACAGACTGCAAGAATCACGTTGCCGTCATTCACAACGGAATAATCGAGAATTTCATGGAGCTACGTAGACAGCTTGAGGAGAAGGGGCACGTATTCAAATCTAGAACCGACAGCGAAGTGGTCCCCCACCTCGTGGAAGAACAGTTGAGGAAGGGCTCTGATCTTCTCGAGGCGGTGACCGATACCGTCAAGCAGCTGAAGGGTGCATACGCCTTGGTCGTGCTCTCAACCTCCCACCCTGAAACAGTCGTCTGCGCTCGAAAGGAGAGCCCTCTCGTGATCGGCATTGGAGACGGCTCCGTCTACTGCGCCTCAGACATCCCAGCCTTTCTTCCTCTAACAAACAAGGCTTTGCTACTTGAGGAGAACGAGGTGGCTTCACTCACACTGCAGAAGGTTGAGATCAGGAATTCGGAGACAGGCGAGATAGTCAACAGGGCTCCGTTCGAGGTAACTTGGACGAGAGAGGCTGCGGAGAAGGCTGGCTATGACCACTTCATGCTCAAGGAGATCTATGAGCAGCCTCAAGCCATCCGAAACACTCTCCGAACACAACGAATCTACTTCGATCTGGTCTCCTCCAGAATAAACCAGGCGGAGAATGTGTACTTCGCGGCATGTGGAACAGCATACCATGCCTGCCTGGCAGGAAGCTACGCCTTGGCGAAACTGGCCGGGCTGAAATCAGATGTTGTGATCGCCTCAGAATTCAACCAAGTCCACACCAGTCTCTTAACGAAGGACTCGGTTGTGTTTGCTCTCAGCCAGTCAGGGGAAACGATGGATACGCTGAACGCTGTCAGGGAGTCAAGGAGCAAGGATGCCTCAGTCATCAGTGTCACAAATGTGATGGGATCAACCCTGACTAGGCTGTCAGATGTCTACATAGGGCAGAACTCTGGTCCAGAGATTGGAGTTGCCGCCACCAAAACCTTCACCGCTCAGGTCGCAGTCTTGATCAGACTGGCCACAGTTCTCGCGGAGAAGAGAAAGAGGATCAGTAGCAAAGAGGCGGAGCGGCTACTCAGAGATCTGGAGCATGTTCCAGACCTAGTCTCCTCGATCCTTGAACACCAGAACGATAAGATCAGGGATGTGGCTAGGCGATGCAAGAGTCTTCCGAGCTTCTGTTTTCTCGGGAGAGGAATCAGCGAGGTAACAGCAATAGAAGGAAGGTTGAAGCTTCTGGAGATAGCGTATGTTCCCTCTCTGGCATATGCAGCCGGGGAGAGCAAACACGGATTCATAGCCATAGTAGAGCCGGGATACCCAGTGATCTTTGTGGCTCCGAACGATGAGACTCACAGCAAAATAATCGGAAACATTATGGAGATGAAAGCTAGGGGAGCGCATGTAATATCTATCATCGAAGAAGGTGACGATCAGATCAAGAGCATATCTGACGATTTCATCGAAATACCCAAGGGCATCCCCAGCATGATGACGCCCCTAGCTTACGTGGTTCCGCTCCAGCTATTGGCATACTATGTAGCTGTGGAGAAAGGGTTAGACCCAGATCGGCCGAGGAATCTAGCTAAATCTGTGACTGTTGAATAAGAGCCTAGACTCATCATCGCAATCCGCTTTGCAGGGCCGAGATGGCATCAGCTATGAAGAACGAACATGTCCCAAAAACCAGAAAAGCCATCCGCAGAGCTATAGCTCTTCTCGATCAGACACTGAAAGAACAACTCAATGATGTAGAGGATCCACTTTGGCACGCTGCCGAGGAAACTGAATATGCCTCCGCAATTCTGTCATTGACCCAAGGATTCACTGATTTCGACCCCAAGTTCACCGGTCAGCACTCTCTCAACCCTGATCTTGGCGGGAAGCTAACTCAAGCAAAGCTCCTTCTCCAGGAGGCTGATGACCTCCTTCAAAACGATCCGAAGCTGTCCTACGAGAAGCTGAGGTATGCCGTACAGATCATTCGAGGGATACGGGTGAAAGCTTCGCGCTGACTCGGCCACAACTTGCCCTGCGAACTCAATATTCCGGAGGAGGTTCAACGGGAAGGGTTGGATCAGAGTACTCGATGTTGGGTAGAAACCCTTAAATGAGTATCAAGTTTCCTGTGCACGCCATGAGACGAAGACAGACTGTTGTCATAGCGAACACCAGCGTCTTCACCGCATTGGCTCTTATTCTCACTTTTGTGAACACGGAGATACCCTTTCCCCTCCTTCCATATCTGAAATTCGACTTGGCCGAGGTCCCTATCATGGTTCTTCTTTTGTTGATGGGGCCTGTACCGAGTCTTGTAGCTGAGATAATCGGCTGGGTTGCCTTATCCATTGCTCGGGGTTGGGTTCTTGGGCCGGCGATGAAGTTTCTTGCTGTTGTGCCCATGATTCTTGGCTATTGGATCGGAGTCGTGGTTGTGGGACGGTTTTTCAAAGGAAAAAGAACGGGGATGGTTTTTGCTTTTGGAAGTGTTGTGGGCGGGATCTCTCGGATCTTGGCGGCTTCGCTGATGAACATCGTGGTCTTGCTCTGGATTGCGCCGGAGTTCCTTAGATTTGCCGGTAGCATGCTGCGTGCTCTGGGTTATGTGACCACATCGAATCAGGAAGTGTTGGTATGGACATTGTTGCTTACCGGTGTGTTCAACGGGATTCACGTTCTTGTTTCTGCGATACCTGCACTCGCAGTGATAAGGGGTGCTGCTTTCAAGATTCCTTGGGTCGCCCAAAATGCATGGATATTCGAGCGTTCCC
>CAZGRO010000026.1:0-14377 GCA_964528315.1 uncultured Candidatus Bathyarchaeia archaeon | reverse complement strand
ACACCGTTGATGTCAATTCCCTCCATCGGAACCTCAAACGCGCCTTGTGAAACTCGCGGAACCAACGGTGGCAGGAAGCGTGGTAGCCCCTGGGAACCGGCCTGGCCAGTATAGAATTTGAGATTCAGGCACTCATCCGGGTTCTCATCCATTGTGTACGCCCAGCTATCGGCCGTGCCTGGGACAGCGCCAGTGGGCAGAAATGCGGATCTGCCTCTAGTATCTCCGAACAAGAAGATTAGTCTGCCAGCATGCTCGAAAGACACGCCAAGATCGGTACCCTCAACACCGTACCGTGAATAGGTCAGGCTAGTTGTCGGCTGATTCCTCTCCATATCGAAGTCACCTACCAACTGGCACACCTTGGCAACGGTTCCCTCGACTCTTCCTACAACCATTCCAGCAGACAACGTACTTGGAGCCTGAACTGCGGTCACAGTTACATTGATCACGGAGAGAACTATCAAAATGATCGCCAGAATTATCCGGAACCCCTTAGACTTGAGATAGCAGAACGTAGCCAATCATCTGAGTTGAAATACTTGGGAGAGCACTAATAGCTTTTTGCGGGTCTTGATTTACTTGTTCCTTGTTGGAAAATAGCGCACGCTAGACCACGGGAGAATGTGAGCTCACTTGGAATGCAAATGGTCTGGCAGTTCCCATAGTGAGCCAATTATGAGGTCAGGCTTCGCATCACGAATTCTGTCCAAGGTGGTCATTCCGAGTTGGATGCTGCTGGTCACAGCTATGGCATAGACCCCGGCATTCCTAGCAGTCATAATGTCTATCGGTGTGTCGCCAACCATCGCAGTTCTTTGTGGCGTTACATCTAGCTTCTTCATAACGTACTGTAGCATGTCAGGGTTGGGCTTGTTCCTCATGCCTTCCCTCCGACCAGTGATCAGATCAAAATACTGAAGCAGACCTATCTCCTGAAGCAACGGCGCCACGGTATCATTTCTCTTCGTTGTCGCAACCGCCAGTTTGAATCCTTCCTTCCGCAGCTGATCCAAGATCGGAATCACGCCTTCAAGAGCAATTGTTCCCATATGGCTGGTCCTAAGGTAGCGTGTCACATAGGCATCAACCAGTTGCGGCGCCAAATGTCTGCTTGACTCTGGCAGAATCTTCTCAAAGATCTCTGCCAACGGTGTACCGACCATTGCATCAATCTCCTGATCTTTCAGCCGCGGGAACCCATGCAACTCCAAAGCATAGTTCAGGTTCTGTCGTATTGCGACCCGATTGTCAATCAGCGTGCCATCCAGATCAAATATGATAAGATCGAATCTCCTTTGCATAGCCGCAACCTTGCCTAAGCAGTATGCGCAGGTGGATTTCACTGTTTTCAGAGACGCATCATCGTTGAAATGTTGGTGTTCGAACGTCCGGAAAAAGCAATAAGAGTACGCGCTAAGCCAAATCCTTTCAAAGGCAGGGAACAATGGCAATCTCTTCTGTTCTCGAGTTAGCAACAAAAAGAAGAACCGCACGAATATTCAGCCTCACACCCGTGAATCTTGAAGATGTTCTATATGGCGTCAGAGCTGCTGTTCAGGCTCCGTCAGGTGCCAACAGGCAGCCCTGGCGTTTTCTCATAGTCAATGACCCTGCCGTCAAACAGAGAATTCGCACAGCATGTGAAAACGCAGAAGAGCGATTCCACAAGAATGCGAAAGCTGAGCTGAAGCAATGGTTTACGTCCAAGCAGATCACCTCAAGAAAACAGTTCCTGACCGAGGCGCCAATTCTTCTCGCAGTATTCTCCAATCAGGAGATGCCTTATGCCACTGAGAGTACTTGGCTGGCGATAGGATATCTCATACTCGCGTTGGAAGAGAAATCGCTCTCGACATTAACCTACACGCCATCATACCCGGAAGACGTCAAATCAGCCTTCAGCCCTCCAAGGTCATACAAGCTTGAAGCGATACTGCCGATAGGGTACTCGGCAGATCCCAAGCTAAAGGAGGAAAGACATTCACTCGAATCACTCATCCGTCACAATTTCTGGAGCCAATGAGAACCCACGGCTAGCTGTCGCCCTGCAATCCCAAGTTTGCTTCAATTCACTGGCCGTTCACTGTGAAGCTACGTCCTTGGCTCCCTATCGGCCAAAAAGGACCACAACTAGGACCGTTCTAGCTCATTTTTCCCCGTTCTATCTGTATGGCGGAGTATGAATCGAATCTGTACCCCTTCCTGCGACAGTGTTCAGATCTCCCTGATTTCAATGCCGTTCTCTCGCGTTCACGATCACAGGTGCAGAGTGGAGCCATCCCAGAAGCAGAACTGCCCAGGGAAGTCAAAGGCATGTGATCAAGCCTAACTCTACTTCCATCTTCATCATGCACCACCCTAATTCAGTCTGTCTACCAAGTCACGAAGCAATGGATCATGGACAACTATGCTGAGAAAGTCAGCTCATCAATGAGCGGTTGCTTTTGGCTGGATACGCTGTATGTCATGGAGGGACACACACGGTCCTATCACATCGCCAGCTCTCTGTTGACTTTCGAGAAGGGCGATGTCTCGCAAACAAACATACCCACGGAAGATCATCGCTGCGGTACTGCTCGCGGGGCTGCTGTTACCGTTGATCGGATCTTTGAATATTCTATTCGCGTCCCTTCAAGCTAGAATGATAGACGGCGGCTTCAGATCAACACTTGAAACGTCAATCCTTCGAGAAGCCGAGAACATAATGCGAAGCGTTACACCTGAGGGTGCGATCAACATGGCGCCGATACCGAGACTCGCCGACCCGGCATGCATATGCCCCTACTTCGCAACATATGCCGCCATCGGTCTGGATATGGCAGCCCTTATCGCAAGGAACAGTGATTCAGAAAAGGCAGGAGAATACGTGCGAGTCACGGGGAATTTCTACATGTGGTATGCGGCTCATATGAATCCTGATGGATCCATACATGACTACACAAAGGGCACGATTGTGGCTCCGGAATCGAGCGGCGACGCTGACTCCCATGACGCCTACGCAGGGGTCTTCCTGTGGGGTGCATACATACACTACAGCGTCACACAACTTCTCGACAAAGAGAAAGCCAACGCATTCCTGAGAAGTATGGAGCCTCATCTCAGAAGAGCCGCAAACTTGATTCTTACGCTGCAGAAGAACGACGGCCTAACCATAGCCAAGATCAGCAACCAAGTGCAGTACCTTATGGATAACTTGGAGGTGTGCGCTGGCCTGTTTTCTGCGAATCGGCTAGGACTACTTGAGTCTAAGCAGCCTGGAGAAAAGGTTGCAGCGGCCCTCAACCAGTATTACTGGCTCGGTGGGCATTTGGCTTGGGCGCGAGAGCCCAGCAGCGGCACAACATCAGCCGGATGGCTGAAATGGTATCCTGACAAGATGGCTAACACTTGGGCAGCCTGCTTCAACTTCATACAGCCTGAAAGAAGATCAGCAATTTACACAGCCCTGAGACAGGAGTACTTCAATCCAGAGCAAGCCTACACCAAGATCGGACCTGAGATGGTCTATCTAGCCTTGGCCGCTCTAGCTCAACAAGATCTGCAAAACTCAGAGAGTTATCTGAGGGAACTCCTAAAACACCAGGATGGGAACGGCGGCTTCCAAGATGTCAACAATTATGTCCACGTTTCAGGCTGGTTCATAGCAACAGCCGCATTGTACCTTAACCCGAACGAAGTGAGGCCGATCCTTCTCCTCTAGGCGTTACTCGCAGATGATGAATCGCTTCCTTACACTGGCTTCCCCTTTTATCCTTCGTGACCAGCCATCCTATCTGTTAGCGCGCGCTTATGACCTCCACAATCACGTTCACTATATCTGGTGGTTTGTCTCCTGCAGATATGTCGCGCCACAAGTTCATTGCAGTTCATTTCCCTCTCTCTAGAACGCTGACGACCTCATCAACATACTTGAAATATATCGGGTCTCTGAGGTAGCTCAATCTTGGTCTGGGGATGTCGACTTTGACATCTCCAATGATCTTTCCAGGTCTAGGTGACATCACGGCCACTCGGTCAGCCATGAATACTGCCTCTTCGACGTTATGGCTGACCATGATGAAGGTGTTTGTTGAGAGCTCCGATCGTCTTCTAAGGTCCATCACAAGCGATCGGAGATTCTTGGCTGTCAGCTCATCCAGTGAGGAGAATGGTTCATCCATGAGCAACACCTCGGGCTGGAGAGCCAGCGCCCTGGCGATTCCCACTCTCTGTTTCATCCCGCCTGACAGGTCATGAGGGTAGGTGTTCTCGAAGCCTTCCAATCCAACCATTCTGAGGTAGGATCTGGCTGTTTCTTCTGCAGATTCCTCTTTTACGCCAAGCACTTCCAGCGCCACGGTCACATTTTCCAGTGAGGTCTTCCACGGCAGCAGGCCGAACAGTTGGAATATCATCGTGATTCTTGGTGTCGGAGCCAATTGGGGTTGTCCATGGAAGAGGATCTGTCCGGAATCGGCGCGTTCTAATCCTGCCACTATTCTGAGAAGGGTCGATTTGCCGCAACCTGAAGGGCCCACTAGGCATAGAAACTCATCTTCTTTGACTGAGACGCTCACATCCTCAAGAACCGGGATTTTGCCATTTTCCGATTCGAACACTTTGGTGACATGCTCTATGTCAAGTACGCCCATGGTCTAGATTTCAACTCGGTATTTCTCGAATTTCTTGAGCAGTCTCCTCCAGACAAGGCCTTCCATTGCAAGCACGATCGTGGCGACCACGCCGAGCAGGAAGAGAAGGCGCACAGGATTGCCTTTCGGAGGCGGAAGGTAACCAGTTTTGTCTAGGTACGCTCCCAATCCAGGAAGCTCAAGCGGTTGCCCTCCATACACCTCCATTTCATATGGCATGTATTCGGCGAATATTATCGTATTCCATCCTGTCCCCCAGGACAAGATGCTTCCTGTGACAATAGCAGGTAGAATTGCCGGGATGACTATGTGGATGATGCGTCCTAAGCCTTTGAATCCGAGTAGGCGACCCACCTCCCTAATCTCGCTTGGGATGCTCTTCACCGCTCCGACAACATTGAGAAACATGTACCATATCATATCGAGCACGAGTACGAGAATAGCTGTAGTCTCAAGGCCGATCCTTCCACCGAAGAGCCGACTGAAGTAGACGAAGAATATGGGAAACAGGGCCAATATTGGAACCGCTTGCCCAATATCGTAGATGGGATAGAATACCGCTGCAAACCTCTTGTGTTCCGCAGCCAAGACGCCCATTCCCAGCGCCACCCCCAGAGAGATGACATATGCAACCGTAAGTCTTCCCATGGTCAAGGCTACATACATGGGGAGATTCAGGAACTCCGGATCTTTGAAAGCCTGTTCAAACACATCGGCACTTGGAATCTTTCCCACTTCAAAATACATCACTACAAAAATCCCGATCAAGGACAGGATTAGCGCAATCACCTTTTCCTGAGAAGTGTACCTCTTCAGCCATTTGGAAGCCAAGACTATCGACTTCGGCCTATGAACCCTATCTCCTATACGAAGCCATCTCGGTGCAATTCTCGGGGTTATTACCGCGAGCTTCCCAAGACCAGAAAGGCCAATTCTCAAAACAGGCTTATAGGTGCCCGTCGCTGCCTTCTCCAAAAGCGGATGCCAAGTCAAGAAGTTCAGGTAGAGAACTATGGCAGTGATCAGAATCAGAAGAACAACAGACAGGTTCAGATCATTGTACACATACGCGGCCTTCGCCAAATAGGACCCAAGCCCCGGAACAGAATAAGTCGCGCCGAGATAGACCACGTACTCGGCCGCTATCATGAAGAACCAGCCGTCGCACCAAGCCAGAGTGCACCCGGATACCAGTGCTGGAACGATCGCGGGAAGGATTACATGGCGCGTGTACTTGAGTCCTGTGACTCCAAAACCCTGTGCAGCCTCCGTTATGTTCACAGGAATACCTTTCACCGCTCCAATAACACCAAAGAAAATCGCCCACGCCATAGAGGTGAAAAGTAGCAGAATGGCGGATAGTTCAATTCCCATCTCGCCCCCATGAAAGAGCGATATGAAGAACAGTATTATCACAGGAAAGTAGCCAAGAATGGGGATGGACTGCAGCAGGTCGATAATGGGGATGAGTATCATAGAAGCAGTCTTATTTGTTGAGGCCAGTATCCCAAACGGAACACCCCAAGCCACAGATATTCCCAAAGTCAAAGATATCCGCACAAGAGTCCTGAAGGTGTAGTAAGGCAGAGACAGGATCTCCGGGTTGTCAACAAATCGCATAACCAACCAGTACGCCGTGGCTATTGCACAGATCCCTGCAACAAAGAATCCCGCCCGCGCTGCTCCTCTCACTAGATGCCCCAGCTCCCTGATCCATGCCCTAGCATTTTTCTAACCCGTTGATTCAAGGGCGATTTAAGACTATTGACGATTCACTGGACGGTGTGGGATGAAACAGCAGGAGCGATTGCATACTCTTCGTCGAAGCGGCTCTGATAGATATAGACGATTCATCCGGACGCACGTCGAATGAAACACGCTGGTTTTCCCATGTCTTCAGAGAAGATCGTATGCGTAGCTACTGGAGGCCACATGCCCTGACTGAAAAAAGCTCCGCATTATTGCGTTCATGCAGCAGACGCCATGCGGTCTTATATATCAATTATTCACAGTGTGTGTCGGTGATGATCTGTTGGAGATTGCCAAGGGCACGTTGTCGTGTCTTGTTCTTCTTGCGGCCTGTTCGATTCTGATGATTATCATGCTTTATGCGGCGAGGAAAGGACGGGTTCCAAAGATAAGGAAGATCCCTGCGGTTGATGCGATCGATGAGGCGATTGGCCGCGCCACTGAGATGGGTCGTCCTGTTCACTACAGCACTGGCACAGGAGACTTCTACGGATATGACGCCATGGTAACGATCGCTGGCATAAGCGTTCTCGGGTATGTAGCGAAGAAAATCGCGCAGTACAATACTCCACTGATAGTCACTTTCATGTCGCCAGAAGTTGAACCGGTAGTCGCAGATGTCGTCAAGCAGGCGTATCTTGCTGCAGGAAGGCCAGATGCGTTCAAACCAGACATGATCCGTTTCATCTCACAGAGGCAGTTCGCATATGCTACAGGAGTAATAGGAATCCTCAATCGTGAGAAAGTGGCGGCGAACGTGATGATTGGGCACTTCATGGGTGAAGCCATGATAATCGCCGAAGCAGGCTACATGGCAGGAGCCGTTCAGATCGGTGGAACCGCCAACACGATACAGCTACCGTTCTTTGTGGCAGCATGTGACTATACCCTCATCTCAGAGGAGGTGTACGCTGCTGGCGCCTATCTGTCGAAAGACCCTCTCCAACTCGGAGCAGTTGCTGGCCAAGACTGGGCTAGACTGGTTGGGGTCGTCTTGATTGGCATTGGCACTATTCTTGCGACACTTGGCGTAACTTGGGTGGCAGACATCCTGAAACTCTAGAAGGGTTGAAATCATGAAAATTAAGCTACCGTTGGCAATAACCACGATCATCCTCGTATTGATGGTGGCCGACTACTTTGTGAAGGATCCTCTACTGAACCCCCTTGTTCGTGATCTCACGAAAGCGATATTGATAATGACTGCGTGTGCAGTTGGAATAGGCGTTATCCGTCTGATCAAATTGAATGTAGATAGAATTACAGTCAGGAAGACGAACCGTTTGGAGAGTGCAATTACTCTCATAGCATTTGCAGCGTTTGTGATCGTTGGAGCAATCTTGGGATCAGGGCATCCAAACTACGCATACATGTTCAATACTATCATAGTACCTCTGGACTCGACAATGTTTGCATTGTCCGGGTTCTATATGGCGTCGGCCGCATACCGCGCATTCAGAGCAAGATCAGAAGAAGCATTCGTCTTGCTTCTTGCTGGTGTAGTCGTGATGCTTGGGCAGGCGCCGGTAGGCGAGGTCCTATGGTCGGCCACCCCATCGCTCTCTCAGTGGATTATGGACGTACCGAACACGGCAGGCGTGCGGGCCCTGATTATGGGCATAGCAATCGGAATGTTATCTCTAACCATTCGAATGATAACTGGTCATGAGAAGGGCTACTTGGCAAGCGGTGAATAAGGGGGAAAGATATTGGCCAAGAAAGATAACTTGAGTGAAAGGCTTTCGAAGATCGATAACAGGGTGATATTCCTGCTTCTGGCGATTTGTCTAGGACTTCCCCTGCTCATCCCAATAGGTTTGCCGCTCGGAATCAGCACTGGCACCTCAAGCTTCTACAAGTACGTTGAGGGTCTGCCTTCAGGTAGCTTGGTCGCTTGCGTGTATGAGATCTCTGCATCAGTCTCGCCGGAAGTGTATCCTCAGGCAGTGGCAGTCACCGCGCACCTGAAGAGCAGAAATCTCAAGATAGTCGCATTAGGATTCTCCGTAACAGGCCCCATGTTCGCAGACAATGCATTCAGGGATGTATTCGGAGCATCAAGAGAACATGAATTGTATGGGAAGAGCTTCGTGAATCTCGGATACATTGCTGGAGGAGAAGCCGCGATGAAAGTCTTTGCGACAAATCCACGAATGGTCGAGAAGGATTTCTATGGCAGAGACACGAAAGACATGCAGATACTGCAAGAGGTCTCCAGTCCAAAGGACTTCAAGTTGATGATAGTGTATAGTGGGGATTGGATGGAACCGTACGTAAGGCAGTTTGGAGATCCTCACGGAGTCCCCATAGCATCAGGTGTGACCTCAACAATAGTGCCGCGCATAATGGCCTTCTACCCTGCCAAGATCAAGGGCTATCTGACCGGCCTGAGAGGAGCAGCTGAGTACGAACTACTCGTCAAGCGGCCAGGCAGTGCCCTCGGCGGAATGGACGCTCAATCAGCAGCGCATCTTCTGATAATAGGATTGGTGATCGCAGGAAACGCTGGGTATCTTGTTGGTAGGTTTAGGAGGAAGGAAGCATGATTTCCGAATCTGTTAGCATTCTGATCTCAGCCGGATTAACTTTGATGGCCTTCAGCATCCTCTACCGAGAGAACCGTGCCTTCAGAATTGCAGAGTACATGTATGTCGGTGCTGGAACCGGTTACGGAGCGGTTCTCTCCGCTAAATACGTGTACGACAATGTTTGGATCCCTGTTACAAAAGGAGAGACGGTCTGGCTTCTTCCTTTTCTTTTCAGTCTGCCTCTCTACTTCTACTTCTCGAAGAGGTATTCTTGGATCTATCGCATCCCCATGGCGGCAATAATAGGTGTCGGAACAGGGGTTATTGTTGCAGCTGACTTCAAGAGCCGCTTCACAGAACAGATAAGAATGACAATACTTCCCCTCTTCACGGCAAAGGATCTCTACGGAAGCTTCAACAACATTATCATCGTCTTCGGAGTGCTAGGGGCCTTAATGTTCTTCTATTTCTCAAGGGAACCGAAAGGACCTATCAGAGTTCTGACAACATACGGAAAATACATTCTGATGGCCAGTTTCGGCGCAGCTTTTGGGCAAAGCTTCATGGGAAGACTCTCATTGGTCATCGGAAGATTCCAGACCTTGTTCGAATGGCCTGCGTGGATACTGGTCCTGACCGCGTTCGGCATTGTGGCGATCTCCGTCATGCGCGATCTCTCATCAAAGAAGAAGCCTAGATCCTCAGCGTAGAGGACGTATGTTATGATGTGAAGAGATTGAAAACTCATGCAGAGACCTACAGAGAAAGGTGACGGAATAGACGCTTTCCCACTTATAGAGGTTCAGGGCTCCAACTACGAAATGGGATGTCAACACGGCGAGAAATGTGCGCAGCTGATCAAGGATCACCTCGCCATATCGCTCCGAAACCTTCAGCAGAACGGTACACCAAAGGAGAAAGCTCTTGCATACGCCAGGCAATCTATAGGCTTCGCCGCCTCATATGCACCACATCTTGTAGAGGAACTGAACGGGATAGCTGACGGCGCCAAGATCTCGCGAGAGGAGATCTATTACCTGAACAGCACCCACCCCAAGACATACGAAGGCTGCACGACCTTTGTCGTCTTCCCTGAACGAACCCAAGAGGAGACTATGATTGCTACACAGAACATAGACAACGACGTGTCAAGTCGAACCATCGATCGCGGAATCATTCTTCACACAGTTCCAGACAACGGACCGGAGATCCTTGCGTTCTGTCGCGCAGGAAACCTCTACCCCCACGGGATAAACTCTGCAGGAATGACTCGGGTAGGAAATGCTCTAACAAGCGTCTTGGACAGGCATTTCGGAGTTTCCACAGATTGGGTAGGCCGACTGTGCTTGGAGCAGGACACTGTGCAGGATGCTGTGGGTTGTATAGGAAGGGCAAGGAGAAGCAAGTCAAACACTGTCATAATGACTGATAATTCAGGTCGAGCTGCGCTTGTAGAATTCTGTCCTGACGATCTAGGCATCCTAGAGCCTTATGATAGTGTTCCGAACCGAGGCTACTTCTTCCACACAAACCACTTTCTACACCCAGACATGCTGAAGTATGAGGGCAGACACGGAGACCGAGTATTTAATTCAGCGACGAGGCTCACCCGCATCAAGCAACTCCTGCAGGAGTGGGACAAAACGGGAGACAAGATGGGTATTGAGGACGCGAAGAAGATGCTTTCTGATCACGCGAACACGCCTGACTCGATATGCGCTCACCTGCAACCTCCAAAGAAAACAATCAGTACCGTCGCCTGCGTAATAGCCCAACCTGCGAAGAAGACTATACACGTATGCAAAGGAAACCCATGCAAGAACCAATTCCAGACATACACAATCTAGTCTTTTGCCATACACCACTTCTGTTTCCACAATCCGTCTTCAAAATCTGAACCGTTTGTGGGTCGATAGTGGTCTTATCTTGTGTCATGTGAATCGCAAGCATGTCTGGCTGTCGCGCGCGACGCACCAGGCCAATGCCCGGCCGACCTAAGCGTATTCGAACACAAGAATGTCCCGGAAAGCTCTAACCCGATAACCATGAAAGACTAGCCACACATGCGCCGTGCTCAATCTCCATCGGCTCAAAATCGAAAAGTGGCCAGCTAGAGCTGGAGGCTACCACCCCGAGGCCTTTGCCTGCCATTGGCTCACGAGGAATCGATCAACACCGCCATGAAGCTTTCTAGTCTTTGATTCTCGAACTATGCCATTCAGCGTCGCGAAACGGGTATCCTCAACCACAACTTCATGGCCCTTGTCCCGTAAGCCTCTCACAAGCGATGATGGCATCATGGATTCGAGATAAACAGGTTTATCCATCTCCCTTCTGATGCGTGGCGAATCTATAGCCTTCTGTATGCCCATCCCGTAGTCGACCACGTTCAATATCACTTGAAGAGTGGTTGTCTCTATCTTTCTGCTTCCTGCCGCCCCGATGGTCATGAATGATTCACCGTCTCTAACAAGAATGGTTGGCGTCATGTTGCTGAGTGCGTTCTTGGCTGGCCCTATGGAGTTTGCTCTTCTGGGCAAGGGGTTGAATGATGCCATCATGTTGTTCATCAGTATCCCTGTACCAGGGATTGTGACACCGGATCCGAAAGTATTCTCGTTGGTGTAGGTCAGCGCGACCATGTTACCTTTCTTGTCCACTGTGGATATGTGTGCCGTGGATTCGTCGATGCGACTTGGGTTGACTGTTCCAATGTCTTCCATGGCCTTCTCTCTATGAATCTTCCTTCGAAGTCCTCCTGCGTATTTCTTGGATTCCAGTCTGCCAACGGGAACTTGGTCAAAGTCGCCGCCCATCAAGGTCTGCCTGTCTGCATAAGCCAGTCTCATAGTTTCAGCGATAAGGTGCAGAGATTGGACAGAGTTCTGGCCATATCTCGCCAGATCAAAGCCCTCCAAGATGTTCATCATTTCAACGCAGGTGGTTCCTCCGGCGTAGGATCCGAAGTGGGCCTCATAGCTCCGATATGTGGTTCTGCGCTGATTGAAGATGATAGGTTTGTATTTCACGAAATCCTCTTGGGTCAGTATGCCGCCGTTTTCCTGAACGTTCGCTGTGATTGTCTTCACGAGTTTGCCACTGTAGAATGACTCTGTTCCATTTTCAGCAAGCTGCGTCATTGTCTTAGCTAGATCTTTGCAAACGATTCTGTCGCCAATCTGGGGGGTGAAATAGTGATCTATCAGATAGATCTCTGCGGAGGCTGGGAACCTCGCCAGCATTCGGGCTTTCGAGCTTATCGCATCCACAATTGTCGGTTCAACACAGAACCCGTCCTGAGCCAATTCTATTGCTGGTCTTAGGATCTCTCCCAGTCTCATAGTTCCCCATCTCTCCAAGATTTCCGACAAACCTGGAACGAAGCCGGGAACACAGATCGATCTGTAGCCTACTGTGTTCTCATCATTCTTCGTTGCCGCGAATCCGTATCCTCCAACGTAACCCCGTTGGGTATCTATCTCAAACATGTCTGAAGTTGCATTTTCAGAGCTTCTCATGTGAAAGTAGACAGAAGCCGAACGATCTTCGTCGATGTTGTAGATGACCGCATATCCTCCGCCGCCGATTCCTCCGTTTCTTTGGCATTGCGCCACTGCATCGGTGAATGCCGACGCCACTGCTGCGTCGACGGCATTACCGCCCTTCTTCAGTATTCGTACCCCGGCCTCCGATCCATGATGATTGTTAGAGGTGACCATGCCCCTTCTGGAGACTGTCTCTCTTTTCTGAGCCCAATAGAGGGAGATTATTGTTCCCTCCAACAGATTGATTAGAATGCCTCAGGGTTGGTCTGTCCTGTTCTTCATCCATTGAGTCTCCCGTATTTCTTCAATATCTCTTTCACCCTGTCCAGCGGGATTCCATATCGAGTGTTTCCATCTCTTCCCGTCATTGTCTCGGCTTTGAACAGGGCGTTGATGATTGATTCCTCGGTGGCTTCAATACAGGCTCGGTAGACGTAGTTCAGCCATGACTCTTGGGTCGTGGGCATTTGCTCGATCGTAAGCTCAGGGTTCTTCTTCTTCATCTCTCTGAAGTTGTGCATGTGGAGGTCTTCTATACCTCTCTCGCCTGTGGTGAAGGCGATGATATAGTCTCCGCTCGTGTCTCCTCCGTGTGAGCCGGTTCTGGCTAAGCCGAGCATTGCTCTTCTCGCAACCTTCCCGAGCTGACGGCAGCTAAGCTCTAGGTCTGTGGCTATGTAGACCATGCAGGAGCCCTCTCTGGAGGGGGCTTCTTGCCTGGTCGCACCCATGCCGTATTCTGCTAGTTCTCTTCCCATGGGCACACCGTCTATCATCAGATCCCTGCGTTGACCAAAGTTGAGCTGGACGAGGACTCCTAACGTGAAGAAGTCGGTCTTCCTTGAGGCCGTGCCGATGCCTCCTTTGAATTCGTAGCCAGACATCGGTGTTCCGCCTCCGACATTTCCCTCCTCAACCTCTCTCTTTCCCTCAGGGCTTCTGGCCTTGTTCAAAGCCTCATAGACCTCCTTTCTGCCGACGTGACGGCCCCAGGAATCGTTAAGGAAGCTTCCTTGGGTTTCTCCTACCACAGGATTGATTGAGATCGGTTTCACATCGTATATCTCAAACATGTAGTCGAAACATGCGTCTGCAACCCTCCAGACGTTCCACGTATCGGTCGACAGAATCGGCGTCTCCAATACGCCAGCCTGCCTGATCTGATCCAGTCCCAGTGATTTTCCATAGCCATTGAACACGTGCACACTTGCCTTCACTCTTTCCCGGTAGGTATCTCTGTCATGAGGAGTGATCGCGGTGACGCCTGTTCTGATTGGTCCTTTCCCGCGGATTAGAGGGCCTTCGCCTTTGATGATTGTGGAATGGCCTACTCCTACACCCTTGACGTCTGTAATGGCATTGTAGCTTCCTGTCTCCATCTCTCCAATCTGAATACCAAGATCACGCGCCCTAACACGCTTCAAGAATCTAGACCTCAACTCATGAGTGATTTCTCAGTCAATAAAAGCGTTACATGATATGCGAGTTGGCGTGGGCCAAAGTATGATATGGAGACCGCGTCGACACAATCCTCCAAGCTCTTATATCCACATCTCAGATCTAGTTAGTTCGGTGTCTGACTTGAAGAATCCGTTCATCGATGTCGACAAGAAGATCGTATCCGAGATCTACACCTCATCTGAGCCTTTGGACAACTTGAAAGTTCTATGCGATGTCTATGGGAGCAGATTCCCCGGAACCCCGGGAGACTTGGAGTCGGTCAAGTTCATGGTTGAGCGGCTGAAGAGCTATGGTATCGCGAACGCTTGCTACGAGTCCTATGTGATTCCAGGCTGGAAAAGAGGCCCAGCTCAGCTCACAATGACCGCTCCAGCGAAGAAGGAGATAGACTGCATAAGTCTTCCACACAGCATCGAAGGTGAGGTGGAAGGTAAGCTGATCTGGTTGGGTGAAGGCGCTG
>CAZGRO010000025.1:13149-14858 GCA_964528315.1 uncultured Candidatus Bathyarchaeia archaeon | reverse complement strand
TGGTGGACCGGGCGGGATTCGAACCCGCGACCTTCCGGTATTGTGGGCTGATAAGCCTTGCAAACCGGATATTCTTTGGCCCATTCTGCGTATGGCATACCAGGCTGAACTACCGGCCCAACTCCAGCACTACAGCGCCAAGACAGGAAATAACTATTATGGATTGGGAAGCTGCGGTCTTTCTTCTCAGCTTCTCAGAAAGCGGATTTGAGGAACCTGTTTGCGTTGAGGGCCGCCGCCGGGATTTGAACCCGGCCTTTTCCCAAGCGCAGATGAATCAGCGCTTTCTAGGCTCCATTGGCCGAGCTTAGGGCTCTCAGGCCTATACGCTACCAAGCTCCGCGAAGGTTTTTCTTCTCTACGTTACGGCGGCCACCGTTCCTTCAGCCTCGTCCGATCAATTTAAGCGTTTCAAGGTGCTGTCTCAACAAATCTACTCTGGTCTTCTCTGCGTTAACTCGTCTTTGTTTCGTCTTCTCCACATTTTTAATATGTGAATGGCCCTTTATGGCGCGGTGGTTCGATTGTCGTCAGTGGCAGATAGGAGATTCATGGAGGAGCTGGCTTCGCTCCTTCAGAGACAGGTGGCTGTTCAGACGGACCAAGGGAAAAGCTATGTTGGCATGTTGGTTGGGATTGATACTGATACGTTGAGCGTTTGTTTGGCAGATGCCAAGGATGAGACAGGGCAGGTGATTCACAGGCTTTTTCTGAGCGGCAGATCTGTGCAGCAGGTCCGCAGTGTTGAGAAACCATTCGATCTGCAGGCGTTGGCTGATCGACTGGAGCGGGTGTTTCCTAACTTGGTTAGGATCGTTCAGGAGGCTGGGGTGATTGTGGTGATGGACAAGATCCGGGTGACTGAGAAAGGTTTGCTCGAGGGATCTGGTCCAGCGGCTGAGAGGGTGAAGAAGGTCTTTGACGAATTCAGGAAAGAGCGAGGCGGCTAAATCGCAGTGGGATATCTGCGTTTTTCCGGAGGCAAGGGTTCAGAGAAGGAGCCAAGAATCCGTTTATTGATTTCCACCGCCTGATCCAAACGGGAATAATCCACATTCAAGCCTAGAAACTTGCACATGAACTGTAGAGCCGACCGCGCAGCAGCGACATCGGCAAAAAGCCCCAATGTCTCCGACAATATGCATAGCCCAGTCATCTTCCTCAGCTTTGCGAGCCCCAGCAGAAGCCCTGCCACACCATAGATCTGCCCCTGCATCACCTGCGCTCCCTGCTCTTCCGCCGCTCGAATGGTCTTCATATCTGTTGCAGCGCAGAAAACCTTCGATTCTGCCGGAGCCAGATCTCTTCTCAGCCCTCCGATTGTCACCACGAACCTACATCCCAGATTCTGAGCTATGTCAAGGATTTGATTGCAGAGGCGATGCTGTCCTTTCGGGTCTCCTCCTTGCGAGTTGCCGAAGAGGATTATGAGATCTTTGTCTGCTGCATTCGGTGAGCCATAGTAGAGCTCGTTGATCGGATATCGAATCCCGCCTTCCCGCGATATCAATGAGAATGCTTGAAAGGAAGGAGAGAATATCTCACAAAACTTCTTGGCTTTCAACTCACTTATCAGATGAAGCGCCACAATATTGGCTACATATCCTATTCCCGGAAGGCCCTCTATGAGAATCGGTTGTCGAAGCTGAGGCTTCTCTGTGAAGGACACTTTGCCGAACACTTATCTCGTCCACTCATGGCATATGATC
>CAZGRO010000025.1:7614-13049 GCA_964528315.1 uncultured Candidatus Bathyarchaeia archaeon | reverse complement strand
AGAAAGAACTTCAGGGATGAGGCCCTGGCGCGAGGTATTCATCGGCTGCTTGGATATGACGGGGTGGTGGTTACCGACTCAGGTGCCTATCAGATTCTTGAGTATGGGCATGTGGATGTGGAACCTGAGGAAATAGTGAGATTCCAGGAGGCTATTGGAACCGACATCGGCGTGATCCTCGACATCCCAACCGGCTGGTCCAAGAAGAAGTCGGTGGCAGAATACTCTGTTAGGGAGACGATTCGTAGAGCTGACTTGAGCCTCAAGCTTCTGACAAGATCTGACATCCTATGGGAAGGTCCGATTCAGGGCGGGATCTATCTTGACCTGGTCGCCAGGTCAGCCAGAGAAATGAGCCGACGCCCATTCGACATATACTCTCTTGGTAGCCCAACTCCCATCATGGAACGGTACATGTTCGACAGGCTTGTGGACATGATAATGACCGCAAAGATGATCCTGCCCCTATCCAAGCCTCTGCACCTCTTTGGAGCAGGTCACCCAATGATGTTGGCGCTGGCCACGGCTCTTGGATGCGATCTATTTGACTCAGCCTCCTACGCAATCTTTGCCAGACAAGGCAGATATTTAACGGAGGCTGGCACCCTGAAATTGAGCGAGATCGAATACTTTCCCTGCTCATGCCCCATATGCCAGACACATACCCCTGCTGAAGTCAAAATGTCTGACCAAGCAACTATCGAGAGAAAGCTAGCTGAGCACAATCTCCATGTCTGCCTTGAAGAGATAAAAAGAGTGAAGCAGGCCATTCTGGAAGGCAGATTATGGGAGCTTCTCGAGGCTCGAGCAAGATCTCACCCCTCACTTCTCCAGGCCTTGAACACTGTCAAGAAATACGGACACTTCATTGAGAAGCATGCGCCAACGACAAAGCCTCGCGGTCTATTGTATGTTGGGCCATGTGGGCTTCATAGACCGGAGTTGCTGAGGCACAGGATACGGATGACTGAGAACTACTCTCGACCCAGGGGTGCAACCATTCTCGTTCTCTTGCCCTTCAACAGGGGGATCCTTCGCGCGCCAGATCAACAAAGCCCAGGCTTGGAAAAGCTTCTCACAGATAGCAAGATCCATGTCTGCCTCTACGGCACCCCATACGGGCTCATTCCCATTGAGATCAGCGATGTCTACCCACTAGCCCAGACAGAGTTCTCCGATTCGATGGATTCAGAGACCGAGAAATACGCCCTAGATCAGATTCGAAAATACGTTACTGCCTCAAGCTGGAAGGCTGTGATCGTTTACGCAACAGGGGACTCGTTCAGCAGACGCCTCGTATCTCTCTTGCGAAGACTCCCAGGCAGAGTCCGCAGAAGAGTTCAGGTCACGCATGGAGAAGGCTCGTCGTGGAGTATGGATGCGTCGATGCTTCTCTTGAATACGGCGAGAAAGCGGCATGCGAAAGGTCGCAATTGAAGCTGGCACCAACATCTGCCAAGTAGAGAATGTACCAATGGTTGATCTGAGGTACCGGCCGGTATCGGTGGAAGAGGCTAGACGTAAAGCCCTTGAACTGATTTGGTGGCTATCTTTGTTCTCTGATCCAAATCTGCTTCTATTACTTTTGCGTAATTCTCAAGATCTGAGACATTGACGTTGAGTCCTGATAGCCTTGCCACAGTCCGAACTGCGATTGAGGCGGCTCTAGGATCGGATCTTGATGAATCAGCGTAAGGAAGTATGGCCAAGGCTGGGAAGTTGTTTGCTTCGAATTCAGTCAGCATTATTGCCAACGGCCCGTAAACATACAATCCCTGCTCCAGTACCGGTATGTCCAGTTTCTTTGCGTTTGGTGGATAGGCTTTTGTGGGAACGATTCTTGATTCATGTCTTCCATTCTTGAAGCCCATGTCAAGTCCACCCAGAAGCAAAGCTTCTCGAAAACGTTCCTCAACCGCCCAAGATGCCATCGTTCTAGCGATCTCCGACTCCTCGTTTCGCTGTGGGGGAAACTCCAGCTTCGCCATCACCACGTTCTTTTTCCGGTATAATTCGAATGGCGTGAGCAGACCACTTCGTGTGGTGGTCACAAATGCAGGTGAATTTGGTGTTCGGATGAATCCCACTCGCTTCGCTTTGAGGGCATTAACTATGTACGATATTGCTATGTACCCTGTCTCACCTATGCCATGGAACCCCGCGACCAGAGTGCAGTTCTTGAATCTGCCTTTCGGAGCTTCAAAGCGTACCGGCATCAGGAGCCACGCGCTAACTGACGCGCAGGATAATAAAAACCTCTCTAGTAATGTTTTTTAGATTGACCACGCATCAGTGCGCAAAGGCAGACGACTTCTCTGCTAAAAGAGTTCAACGAACTCTGCGTCGTCATAACAGGCGCTGATTGAGAATTCGAAGCTGCAGTTCATCGGTGCGAAGTGTTGAAGATACGATTCCTTGGTGGCTGTGAAGAGGTTGGAAGATCAGCCATATCGGTTCAATGTAGCGAAAAGAGCCTTCTCTTGGATTACGGCGTGATGATGAACCATGAGGTTGGCTTTCCAGTACACATCCCTCCAAAAGAGATAGATGCGGTTTTCCTATCCCATGCTCACCTAGACCATACTGGGTCGACTCCTATTTTCTACGTGACAGGTAGTGTCCCGACGTACGGAGTCGAACCTACCTTCCAGCAGACTGAGTTGCTGATTAAGGATTTCATTAATCTGACCGGATACTACTTACCGTTCGAGTACATAGACCTACAATCAATGATGGGGCAATGCATAAGCGTTCCATACCGAAAGGAGATCACGGTTGGCAATGCGAAGATCTCTCTCCTCAATGCCGGACACATCCCCGGAAGTAGCCAGGTACTCATAGAGAACGATGGAAAGAGGCTCCTGTACACGGGGGACTTCAATGCCTCACAAACCCAGCTCCTGCCCAGTGCAGAACAGAATTATGAGGATTTGGACGCCATTATCATAGAGTCAACGTATGCGGACCAAGATCATCCTGACAGAGAGGAGATGGAGAAGAGATTCATCAGCAGAGCTTTGGAGACGGTTGAGAATGGAGGAACAGTTCTTGTTCCAGCGTTCGGTGTAGGCCGCTCGCAGGAGATACTCTGCGTTCTGGAGGCACACCATTTCGACCATCCAATATTCGTGGATGGGATGGCTCTGAAGGCAAACAGAATACTTGCGGATCACCCCGAGTCGCTGAGAGACCCAGACCTGTTCTCTCGAGCCATAAGACGAGCCGAGTGGATAGATCAATGGCACGACCGAAGAAGAGCAACCAAAACCCCTTGCGTGATCGTTTCACCTGCAGGTATGCTCAAAGGAGGCGCGGCAATCTTCTACATGGAATCTATCTCAATGAACAGAAAGAACGCGATATTCCTAGTGAGCTTCCAGATTCCAGGAACCCCCGGAAGAATTCTTCAAGAGAAAGGCCAGTTCATGTTGCGCGGAAAGATGAGAAAGGTGGAGGCCTCGGTCGAGAAGTTCGATTTCTCATCACACTGCGGAAAAAGTGAACTACAGCAAGTCCTATCAAAGGTCAATGGCAGGGCTAAGGCCTTTGTGGTTCACGGAGCCGAAGGTAACTGCAGCAATCTAGCGGAATGGGCCTCCAAAGAGGTAGGATTGGATGCCCAAGCGCCAAAAACCGGGCAAACCATCGAAGTCTGACGTTGCAACACCTGGGCACAGGGGGCCAAGACAGATCATACATGATCCGACCAGCCTTCTCAATTTGAGGGAGATCGTGCTCCGTTCATAGCGCAGGTAAGGCTTTTCAGGTCAAGGACGATCATTTGTCACTTCGCATGACGCGCGGTCTGGTGATTTGGGAGGATATGAGACTAAGCCAGTTGTTTGCCGAGGTCGAGAGGACGCTTGAATAAGGAATTCAACGCTAAAGCCATGCATATACTTCCTGAAGCCTGGACCCTGATAATGGCGGGCATCCTTGCAGTAATGATCTTGGAATCCAAGGTCGAAGTGCAGGTCATAACACAGTTTCCTGAAACCCCAACCGGCGCGACTATGAACATGAGTCTCTTCGTCTTGATGATGGCCCTGATGGCAAGCCTCATGTACCTACTGGTGAAGTATGGCTTGGAGAAAATCTTCAGAGCAATCTTCAAAGTGGCCATAGTCTTGGTGCTTTTCGTTCTTCTTGTCTGGTATCTCAATGCCTTCTCCTCTTTCCTTAGAATCCCAGAGGCGCTGGCGGAGATGCCAGTAATCGTGTTCTCTCTTGTTCTCGCCTCGATCATGACCTACGCGATCAATCGCACCAAAGGGATTCCACAACTGCTTTCGATCACTTTCCTAGGCGCGATGGTGGGCACTTTTCTCGGGGCGTCTATACCGACCCTCACAACAATTGTGCTGCTGCTGGGGTTGGCTGGCTATGACATTTTCGCGGTGTTCAAAGGCCCGATAGGTAAGATTGCGGAGAAGACCGATCTAGAAAACCTGTCAGGCGCAACACTTACCTTTGGAGATCTGACCGTAGGACTGGGAGATCTGGTGTTCTACTCCATGCTCGCAAGTCACGCGATGTTGTCCTTCGGATTCCTAACCTATGTGATGGCTTTTGCAGGCATTATTGTGGGCACGTATCTGGGCTTTAAGATGCTGGAGAGGCGGAGCACCTTTCCAGGGCTTCCTTTTTCATTGATCCTGGGCCTAGTATTCATGTTGCTTACAGTCTTCCTGAAGGATCTCTGCATGTGCTGAACGGCTTTGGGTCTCACCCGGTAAGCAAAACTAATATTCCTCCATGTGAGCGGTTCTCTCAAGATCGGTATTCCGCGTGACAGAATTGGAGCCCGCTGAGGAGATCAAGAGACAGATTCTGAAGAGATATGACTCGAATCCCAGCGGGTGGAGAGTACTCGTCGGACGAGACAGACGAGGATACTACGACCTAGTGGTATCCCATGGATCTGATGTGTGGCTTATGAAGGAAGAGCAGATCAACCCGCTCCATTCCGTAGGCTTCGGACTCCGAGACAAGGCCACAAGCCTCGACGCCATCGAAAGGCTTTCTCCAGTGACCTTTGGACTAAGACCCTTGTCAGACACCCAGATGATCAGAGTCGCCAATGCCCTAAAGTCCGGGCGAGGGCTCTCAAGGGTTCTTTCCCAATTCCTAAAAACCGACCCTATCCCTTCCTCCGAGGTAACTTCGCCCGCCATTCTTCAAGGGCCGGTCATCCATGCACCTCAAGGCATCGGCCTGATTTCCAAGCGACAGGCGGAGCTGGATAGAGAGCTGAGAAACGAGCTCGAGAGACTTTTGATCAGAAGGTATCCTCAAACAATCGCCATGTATGGCTGAATCCCCCGGTCACACCAGTGCTCAACGCTTAGAGGAGCGCGCAAAGCAACGACTAACCAAGCCCACAAGCTTCAGCCCACCAAAGACATCGCTGAAACTGTCAGGACATGTGAACAGAT
>CAZGRO010000025.1:0-7514 GCA_964528315.1 uncultured Candidatus Bathyarchaeia archaeon | reverse complement strand
ACAAGCTTCAGCCCACCAAAGACATCGCTGAAACTGTCAGGACATGTGAACAGATGACCAGAAGGAGTTTCGTCAGAAGAATCAGATTCTACACCCCCTCCTTCATGCCATACCGAAACCGCCCCCCTAGACAGGTCACGCGGGAGTTTCCTTCGATCTCTATCACCGGAAGAGATTGTGCGCTGAGATGCAAGCACTGCGGTGGAAGACTCCTACAGACAATGATACCTGCTGGCTCCCCTGACAAACTCATCGAAATTCTTCGTGGGTTGGGCCAAAAAGGCGCTGCAGGTTGTCTCATCAGCGGTGGGTGCGGGCTCGACGGAGCGGTTCCGCTGGAGCCCTTCATAGATGCAATAGACTACGCCAAGAAGATCTTCGGATTCAAGGTGGTCGTGCACACAGGCATCGTATCCAAAACGCTGGCACAAAGCCTCGGCAGAGCAGGAATTGATGCTGCGCTTATTGACGTGATCGGTTCTGACGAGACAATCAAAGAGATATACGGGCTTAAGCGTACAACGGAAGACTACGAAGAATCCCTGAGCGCACTCGAGAAGGAGCGCATACCGACTGTCCCACACATTCTTGTCGGGCTTCACTACGGAGCGCTGAAAGGAGAATCTAAGGCGCTGGAAATCATCGCGCGCCACAACCCTTCCGCGGTCATAGTAATCGGTTTGACTCCTCTCAGAGACACTTCGATGGCTGATTGCCCAGCTGTCTCTCCTGGGGATATGGTGTCTGTGATCGCCCAAGCTCGAAGCCTGATGCCTCAGACCCCGATTGCGCTAGGCTGCGCGAGACCAAAAGGAAGACTGCGCGAACAAATCGACATGCTTGCCGTCCAGGCTGGAGTCAACGGCATAGCCTATCCCCATCCAAAAGCAATAGAGCTGGCCAAGAATCTCTCATTGAACTGCGACTTCTCCGACGTCTGCTGCTCTCAAGTATATGAGGACTTCAAGATCATGAGAGGCAACTGAAGAATTCATCAGAAATCTCGGCTATGTTCTACCAGGCGAAACAACAAGGGCTTTAGCACACCGACCTAACAGTAGTCACCAGAGAGATTCAGATGACCACAGCCCTGTTCGATCCTGCCCGCTACTACAGTCGTCAGATCGTCTTGAAAGAGCTTGGAGAACAAGGCCAGCGCAAACTGAGACAATCAACAGTCGCAGTCATAGGCGTAGGAGGCATTGGAACAGCCTCCGCCCTCTACCTAGCCCTAGCAGGCGTCGGAAGCCTCATTCTTGTTGACCAAGATACCGTCGAGCTCCACAATCTTCACAGACAGATCCTCTTCAGTCTCGAAGACCTCAGGTTGCCAAAGGCAGAGGTTGCCGCAAGAAAGCTGAAGACAGTGAACCCAGAGGTCAACCTGATACAGGTTCCAGACAATCTTCGCGAGGAAAACATCAAAGAAACGCTTGAAAAAGCTGACCTGGTCGTTGATGGGCTTGACAATATGCGAACGAGATACATGGTGAATTCCGCCTGCTACCGACTGAGGATTCCCTATGTTTTCGGAGGAGCGATCGCAATGGAAGGCAATGTGTCAGTTTTCCATCCACCCGAGACACCATGTCTGGAATGTGTCCTTCCAGCCTTCGACGACAGGCATCTGCCCGGATGCGACACGAGAGGAGTACTAGGCGCAACAGCAGGCATTGTCGGGTCCATACAGGCAATGGAGGCAATCAAGCTGCTGGCTGGCATTGATGATTCGTTGAAAGGGCGGCTCTTGGTTTGCGATTTCCGTCAGATGGAATTCGAGAAGATACAGATCTTCAAGAGAGAGGACTGCAAGATCTGCGGAGCAGGTGTCGCCGCAAAGCTTGCGCCTTCCAGCAGACTGGTTTGGCTATGTGGCAGAGACACGGTCAACGTCAACCCCACCAACCCTGTCGATCTGAACATGGAGAGGATTGTGGAAAGGCTGAGGCAAAGACACGAAGTCCTAGCGAGATCCTCGATTGTCGCGGTCTTTCGATATGACGACACAGAGGTGAGCCTCTTCAGAAACGGAAGAATGCTCATCAAAGGAACGGTGAATGAAGAAAAAGCGCTGCAGACCTACCGCGAACTATCGCAGTTGTTCGAGTGAAATAGTGCTGCGTGCGTGTATTCAATGCTGAACGGGCCAAAAAGCTTCTCGCAAGAGCCAGCACATACCTGACCAGACGCTGGTCAGAGGCAAACTGCCATTGCCTTCTGCGACACACAGAAATCTGAATTCGTGTTCGCATGACAAGAAAGAAGACTTAAGCTGTAGATTCTCATAGGGAGACCGGTCTCGGAGCGTCTCCGGTTTGGAGAAACACATTCAGGTCGTCATGGAGAAATGCACGGGATGCAGGATGTGTGAGCTTGCCTGCTCTCTGGAGAAGGCATCAGAGTTCAATCCTCGGAAGTCCCTGATCAAGGTCACCTTGGTGGGCATGCCGGAGATCCCGGTACCGTTGCTGCTAGACACCTGCGACTATTGCCAGGGCGACCCGGAGTGCGTCAAGTTCTGTGCTCCGGAAGCACTGCTCTGGAAAGAGATGAAGCAAGCACCTGTTCGTCCGCCAGTCTCTAGGGCAAAAGACATTGCAGAAGCCTGGTTCGCGTCCGTCAATAGGTAGGATGGGAAATTTGGCGCACGTCAAGGTCAAGACCTTCTCATCCATACGAGCAGTACTTGGGGCGGAAACTGTCGAGGTTGAGGTCAAAGAATCTGAAACGATTGACGGGTTGCTCAAGACCTTGAGCGAGAGATATGGATCAGCCTTCAAAGACCAGATATGGGATAGGAATACCGGCGAGATCGCGCCGTTTCTCATCAAACTAAATGAAAGGATCATTCGATCGACCTACGACTTAGACACGCCCATACAAGACGGGGACGAAATAGCGATCATCTTTCCATTGGGAGGAGGATAACGTCATACAAGGGAGATTCACGTACGGAGGATATGTCGGACAGCTTCTGAGGGTTGATCTGGCAAATGAGCGAATCAGGAAAGACCCTCTGAAAGAAGACTGGGTTCGAGACTTCGTAGGTGGTGTGGGGCTTTCAGCTCGAATCTTGTACGAAGAGATCCCAGCGAAAGCTGAGCCCCTAGGTTCCGAAAACACAATGACGATGATGACGGGCCCTCTGATCGGAACCCTCATACCAACAGCCTCGCGAGCCTGCGTGTGCAGCAATTCTCCCTACACCAAGTCCTTCTTCCACTCCACATTCGGCGGATACCTGGGAGCCGAGCTCAAATACGCTGGATACGATGGCATCATCATCCAAGGGATGGCTACAAAACCCTCCTACCTCTGGATAGACGACGACAAGGTCGAGATTCGCAATGCCTCTCATCTTTGGGGTAAGAATCCTTTCCAGGCCCAGAAAGTCATTCGAAAGGAAATTGGAGACGAGGAGATTCACGTAGCCACCATCGGAAAAGCCGGGGAGAACGGGGGCCCCTACGCTATGATATTGTGCGACATGCGAGCTGCAGGACGCGGTGGCATGGGTGCTGTCATGGGCTCCAAGCGTCTCAAGGCGGTTGCCGTAAGGGGAACAGGCTCAATCGCCGTGCCTGATAACCAGAAGATCCTTGAAGTGGCACAGAGGCTCGTTAAGCTGCTGAAGACGACTCCGGCCGTCCAAGGGCTAAGCGGCTTCGGAACCCCGCGAAACGTGCTCGCTATGAACGAGGCAGGAATCCTGCCTACTAGAAACTGGCAGACTGAGATGTTCGACCGGGTGCAAGGAATCTCTGGAGAGACCATGCGCGAGAAGGTTGTCAAAGGAGACAGGGCCTGCTTTGCGTGTTCAGTGAACTGCACCAAGTACAGTGTCGTGCCCTCCGGCCCCTACAAATCTGTAATCAACGGCGCAGACTTTGAGACCATATACGCATTTGGAAGTTGCTGTGCAGTAGACAGCATCGAAGCGCTGTGCAAGGCTGACGAGATCTGCGACGAGTACGGCATAGACATAATCTCTGCTGGGCTGTCAATCTCATGGGCCATGGAGTGCTACGAGAAGGGGCTCATAACAAAGGCGGACACTGACGGAATCGACCTAAAGTTTGGAAACACCGACGCAATGCTCCAAATGCTGGAGAGAATCGGAAGGCTTGATGGCTTTGGTGCGCTTCTCGCCAAGGGTACAAAAGCAGCGTCAGAGGTGATCGGCAAAGGCAGCGAACGCTTCGCCATCCAAAACAAGAGCATGGAGTTTCCCGGCCACTCATGTCGGCCCTTTCTTGGAGCCGCGGTCGGATACGCCACGGGTCCACGAGGTGGAAGCCACCACGATATTCGACCGACCGGCGAGAAGATGGGGCTGGTTGACAGGAAGAATCCTGAGGGCAAGGGAGCTTACGCAGCGGAAATCAACCACTGGCTGATTCTCTGCGACTCAATGCTCCTATGCCACCTGCCCGAAACGGTGTGGGGGCCGATCAAGATCAGCCAGAACGTCATAGATGTTCTGAACGCCGTGACAGGGTGGAGTCTAGATTATGATGAGGCGCGGAAGATCGCGGAGAGACAGTGGAACATGATCCGATGCTTCTCCGCTCGTGAAGGGTTCACGCGAGAGGACGACCAGTTGCCATGGAGGTTCACTGAGGAACCAATTCCAGAAGGACCGATGAAGGGAAGCGTAGTACCGAGGCCGGTTCTTGAGAGAATGAAAGACGACTACTACGAGTACCGAGGATGGGACAAGAAAACCGGGAATCCGTCCAAAGAGAAGCTCAAGGGGCTTGGGCTGGAATTCGCAGCCAAAGATATTGGCTGAGCGCGCAGCCTTGTCCTGTGGCGCACGGCCCCAATGACTTACTTGGAAATGCGAATGTTAGGACAGTGCTGCGCGTTGCGCTGCTTTTTGACCTCGATTTGGAAAAGAACTAAGCGTGCGATGTAGGCGGCTGGATTAGCGCAGCCTCGCTGGAGAAACGCTTTAAATTGGGAGGTTAGAGGCTGATAGCCAATCGTGAAGGTGCTTGACAAAGGAAGTTCAGATCTCAGGTCTGGAATCTTATCCGGAATATGAGCAGTTGAGCTGGGTAGTGGTCCACGGCCGTGGCGTCATACATACAGGCCACGCAGGCGCCTTGGTCAGGGCCTTCGCTACCGCGGCAGTTCTCTCCGGAAAAGAATCATACTACTACATGCGATATGACGACTCGCCAGAGCGAGACCATATTCCCCATCTCTTCTACGTGGTCGTAGGCAATCCGACCATTGATGTTGTTTTGCATGAGGAAGTTGAACCTGTAGGCAAAGTATTCAACGCAATCGTCGTACTCGACTCTTCGATGCTGCTTCACCAAACATCTCAAAGGGCGCTGTTGTTTGACGGAGCGAAAAAGGATGCTGTTCTTGTTGTCAATACCTCTCTTAGTCCTGATGAGATTGTCCGATTGGTCAGGAAATATGCTCTCGCGGATGACTGGGACGGAAAACTTGTCACGATAAGAGCCAGCAGTTACAGCAAGGATATCACATATCCTTTGCTCGGCGCGTTAGCAAAGGCACTTGGAATCGTGAACCTAGATGATCTTCTAGCCGCTCTCGACTCTCTCGGCCAGAGCAAGAACGCTGACAGTGTGCGAAGGGCCTATGAGGAATCCAGACCAGTGCCAGTGAAGATCAAAGCGGAAGACACTGATTTAGCTAAGAGGAGGACAGGCGAGACAGTAACGCTCCCGGTGCCGACTAGAGGCGAGTGGTGGGACCAAGCCACATATAGAAGGTATCAGAGCGCAGTAGCGGAGGCTGAGTCCTATTCTCAAAGGATCAAAGCCATGCCGAGATGGGAAGCCTTGGCCCCAGGCCTGATAGAGTTCGGGCCCAGTCCAGGCAAGAGAAACATCGGGTTCAAGACGTCCTTCTCAAGACATCTTAGGCCTGTGATAGATGCTAGGAAGTGCACCGACTGCAAACTTTGTCACATCTACTGCCCCGATGGTGCCATTGATTTCGAGAAGATCAAGGTTGACTACGATTACTGTCAAGGTTGCAGCATCTGTGCGCAGGTATGCCCGGCAAAGGCGATAGAGATGGTGAGTGAGCTGAAGGCCAAGGAAGGCCTGAGTGAGGAGGAGGTAATGACTGTGGCAGAGGCGTTGCGAGTATACGGCTACTAGGAGTGAGATGTGAAAATGAGCGCTCAAGTCACTGTTCCCAAAACAGTCACGCTTCTCAAGAAACATGTGTGGACTGGGACGAGATCTATCGCTGAAGCCATCAAGATTGCGGATGTCGATGTGATTGCTGCCTACCCCATCAGGCCATACACTGGCATAATGAATGATTTGGCGAAGATGGTTGCTGACGGCGAATTTCAGGCCGAGATAATCGTTGCCGACTCAGAACACTCCCAGTTCGAGATAGCTAAACATGCCTCAGCGGTAGGCGCAAGAACATTCGTGGGAAGTTCAGGTGTGGGCTTAGCATACGCAGCCGAAGCCATATGCGTTATAGCCTTGGGACAGTTGCCGGTAGTCGCGGTTGCTGGTTGCAGAGCCCTAGATGATCCGGGCAACTTCGGTATGGAATGGAATGACGTGTTCCTCTTCAGAGATGTTGGATGGTTGGTGTCTTGGGCGGAGGATCCGCAGGAGGCGTTGGATATGGCCCTGGTTGCCTACCGGGTAGCTGAAGACCACCGAGTCCTGCTTCCCCACTTCACAGCCATCGATGGAGCAGCGATAACACACGTATCGACTCCTGTTGAGGCACCGGCTAAGGAAAGCGTAACCGAATTCTTGCCACCTTACAAGCCGCCATATCCTCTTGACCCAGCCTATGGTCCGGTGACCAAGGCGCAGCACATCGCTCCATCGCTGATAGGACCGGAGCAGAGGAAGCTGGTTGATGTGGCTATGAAGAACGCGAAAGAGGTGATTCGGGAAGCCTGGAAAGACTACGCAAGGTACGTGAGTCGACAGCATTCTCCATTCATAGAAACCACCCTGATGGATGATGCCGACATAGCTTTGGTTTCAATGGGGGCCTACACGAAGGACGCGATCTACGCAGCGAAGAAGCTACGAGAAAAGGGAGTAAAGGCAGGAGTTGTACGCCTAAGATATTGGAGACCTTTTCCAGCTGAAGAACTTAGGGAAGTGCTGCTAGGCATGAAGGCCGTGGGCGTCATCGACTTTTCATATTCCATGGGGTCCCCTGACTCTACCGGAGCCTTCTTCAATGATGTGAGATCTGCCTTGTATGAAAGCAACTCGAAACCTCCGCTGGTTGACTTCATCTTCGCTGGAGGTAGAGAGCCAACTGTCAGACATTTTGAAGAGGCCATCCGCTTAACGCAAGAATCAGCCAAGAAGGCGCACAAGCTTACTCATTGGCTGACTTTGAGAGGTGAAGATGTGTGAGTTCTCCAATCAAAACCGTAAGAGATGTTCCAGCGATTGACTACTACACCTCCGGGCGGAGAACATGCGCGGGCTGCGGCCCCGCAATAGGCTATCGCCTGCTAAGCAAGGCTGCTGGCCCAAACA
>CAZGRO010000024.1:0-14869 GCA_964528315.1 uncultured Candidatus Bathyarchaeia archaeon | reverse complement strand
TGTTCCAAGACATAAGGGAAACGCGTCCACCCCGCCCAGGTATTTGAAGAGAAGTGCCTTCCCTTCCATCACGGGCATGCCTGCCTCGGGACCAATATCCCCAAGGCCCAGGACTCGTGTTCCATCACTCACGACTGCGATAGTGTTCCATTTGTTTGTCATCTCGTAGGCAGCGTCTTTGTTCTTGTTTATGACTTTGCAGGGTTCAGCCACACCAGGTGTGTACCAGATTGCAAAATCGTCGAAGCTTCTGACAGGGACTTTTGGCACCACCTCGATCTTACCTTGGTAGAAGGGGTGGTACTTCATTGCCAGTTCAACTGGTTTCCTCGCTTTCTTTAGGAGTTCATCGACATTCGACATCAGTAGATCCTCAGCCCACTAAGAGTTAGATCCTTATTATAAAGGGCTTTCCAGTACCGAACTGCTGACGTGCTAGCTACCGACATGTGTCCCCACATAAAAAGAATGTGAGCGAGGCTTAGCGACTTGTATCGATTTCCACTGAAAGATCTTTTAGGAATCAGTTTCTCCCAGAATTACGCATGAAATAGAACAAGGCCATATCATCAAATTCCTCCACAGGAAATGCATGAGAGGGGGTTTAGAGACAAGAGCCGAGGGACATATGTTGGTAGCTAGAACAAGTACCGAACTGCTGACGTGTAGAGAAGCTGTCAGAACGTATAGGAGAAGACATGCTCACCGATTGCTTTGATGCCCAGCTCTATTCTCTCTCTAGGTTCGCTGACGAAGGTCATTCTGATATGTCCTTCTCCTCCCTTTCCAAAGAATGAACCCGGGATCACCGCTACATTCTTTCTGTAGAGAAGCCTGTTGCAGAATCCTTCATCGCCTCTATGCATCTCCGTGAGGTAAGACGTCATATCCACGAAATAGTAGAAGGCTCCTGCAGGCCGAATGGTCTTGGCTTCAGGCAGATATTCCTCGATACACTGACCCATGAACTCCATTCGTTCCTTGTAGATTGGAATCACTTCATTCTTGAGGTATCTCTCTTTCACCCCATCACTCAGAAACTTGATCATTCCGTATTGAGAAAGAGTGTTCGGTGCAAGACTCGTATATTGTTTCATCTTTTCCATGGCATCTATGATTGTTGATGGAGCTAAGGCATATCCTAGTCTCAGTCCTGGAGCTGAAGCTTCCTTCGAGAAGCTGCAGAGCATAACTGTCCTTTCCCGTGCGTATTGGTATTGTGCGACCCAGACATGTTCTCCTTCGTACATTATGTGCTTGTACGTATCGTCTGCGATTATCCAAAAATCATGATCATTCGCCAGGTCTACAAGTCCTTTCACGAACTCTCTGGAGATTATTCTGCCTGTGGGATTGTCCGGTGAAAGAAGTACGAAGGCCTTCGTTCTCTCAGTTATCAGATTCTTCAGGCTTTCATTATCCGGTTGATATTTGTTCTCCACGTTAACAAGAAGAGTCCTGACTCTCCCGCCTGAAAGACTTATGGCCTCGCTATATCCCAGATATGTTGGATCAAGAATAATCACCTCGTCGTTCTTGTTCAGTATCGACAGAAAAAGATCGAGTATTCCTTCGGTTCCACCGTCGGTTACTATGATCTCATCTTCCGCAGCGTAGTCGAGCTTTCCATGTCGCTTGACATCCTCAGATATCAGCTCTCTTAACTCAGGGAGACCTTTTGTGCTGGTGTATGTCGAAGATCTGAGAGGCTGTTCCCTGAGGCACAGACACATCTCCTCAAGAACCTCCTTCGCAGGAGGAAGACTTGGTGCGCCTCCTCCAAAGGATACGATATCACTCTTCTTCCTAGCTTCGTCGAGCAACGCAGCGACACGACGAATGGGAGAAATTCGCAGGAGCGGAACTCTATCTGACAAACCCGCCATTCATGTCCCCTCAAGGACCGCAACGACTATACCGTTTGTCAGTATAAGAAATGGCACGTCTCGCGCTGGTGAAATGAGAAGTGAACTGTCACAAGAGCCCATATTGAGTCGGTGCTGATGTCTAACCACCACTCCTGTAAGTCATTGTCGGTTAAATCCCCCAGCCTTGACGAAGCTGCATCAGCCATCAAACGATCTCTTTCCACGCGGCTGTTGACCATCGTGGTTGGAAATTGTCGTGTAGATTACCAAGGAAGAGCCAGCTCCTCGCTAGGTTGGGGAGAAAGAGTCTTGATCGTCAAAACTGATGGGTCGGTGCTCGTTCATAGATCGACAGGTTATGAACCTGTGAATTGGCAACCTTCGCGATGCCTGTTTCGAGTCGCGGTAGAAGAGGAAAATGTGAAGATCATCGCCACGAGATATGAGCCGCGAGAGACACTCACCCTGCATTTCGACCGTGTGCTCTCCGTAGATTCCTACGACCTTTCTGATAAAGGACAGTTCAATCTGTATGTGTCCGAGGAGCAGATGAAGAATGCAATTCTGGCGAGACCAGAACTCATAGAGCCAGGATTTCACCCATTGGTCACCGAGAAGAATCTTGGCGAATCAGGGTTCACCGACATAATGGGAGAGGATTCAAAGGGAAATCTCGTTGTTGTGGAGATAAAGAGGACCCCCGCGGGAAAAGAATCCACGATGCAATTGAACAGATACTTGACAACAATCAGAAAGGATCTCGGACGAGGTCTAAGAGGAATCATTGCTGCTCCGGAGATGAGAAAGGGCACTCAGGGATTGCTGGCAAGCATGAACCTAGAGTTTCGGTCGGTTTCTCCCCAGAGATGCGCTGAAATCCTGGGGCAACGCCGAACGAGAAAGATCAGCGAATTCATCAAGGATAGAACGACATGACCAGGCAACTCGAAGAGCGCTGGGACCATAAGAAGCATGTGCTGTCCAGGTACGATGCGGGATCCCATGCCTACGACGAGCTGTATCGTGAAGAACAACTCAAGAAGTACCAGCGATGCTTGGCTCACCTGCGAACGAGCATCAACAGACTGGTGCTTGACTGTGGCTGCGGCACTGGGATGCTGCTGGAGTTGCTGTCAGATCACGGAAACCTGCTAGTAGGCGTGGACTGCTCTCACGCGATGTTGACTCTTGCCAGAAGCAAAGTTGGGGCTTCGCCAGCAGTCGGGCTGATCTGCGCTGACGCAGATAACCTTCCTTTCAAACCCGAAGCTTTCGATCTTGTCGTATCATTCACTATGCTAGGCAACCTGCCCAGTCATGCGACAACGGTCATTGAAATAGCGAGAGTGGCGAAGGCCAAAGCTCAAGTCATTCTCTCCTTCGTCAAGAAGAACCTTCAGCCTGAAGATGTTGCCAGATCCATGAAGGCGGCCAGTCTCATACCGGAGAAACTGATTGACGATAATGACTTACGCGACTGGATTATTATCGGCGAAAAAGCTGGAGAAACGAGAGCGTTCCCGCGAGATCGGACTGCCTTCTCGAAAAGCCTTTTATAGAGACCAAGACGGTCAGAACGACTAGTGAAGGGATTCAGGTGGAACCATCAAAGAAACCGTTGAACCTCTTGGTGAAGAAGTTGAACAGTGAAGTCAGCATAAAGCTCAAAAACGATGTTGAGTTTCGAGGAAAGATGATCGACTGCGATAGCCACATGAACGTAATACTTGAAGGCGCAACTGAGTACCGCTCGGATTCTCCGGCGGCAAACTATGGCAGCGTCATCCTGCGCGGAAGCAATATTCTCTACGTGTGCGTGGAACCGCCGCGCTGAACCAGCGCACCACTCCGCTCATCTACTTCCGTCGAGTTGCAGTCTGCAACTTCTCAGAGTGGCCTGTCACATAGCTAAGGGCCATTTCCAAATCATACACAGTTCTGAACTTCCTTCTGAAGAATCTGAGTATGTTCTCTACGTCACGCTTCAGAAGATCTGCCGCGTTGGGATGATCCGTTCGAACTGATTGAGGCCAATCTATGACCTGCACAGTCCCGTTCGTCCGGACCAATACGTTGAACTCACTGAGGTCCCCGTGTATTAGCTTCGCCTCAAGGTAGGCCTTTCTCACATTGAACAGGACATGGTTGAGGACAATCCGGGGACTGTCGATCTCTCCGACATCGTTGAGTTCCACGCCACGAATCAACCCCATCACCACGACATGCCGGTTCTGTGCGATTGGGCGCGGAACAGACACTTTGCATCGGTAGGCAAGCCTTAGGGCTTGAAACTCTCTTTCTGCAGCAAGTCTAGACTGATATATCCAAGCAGTGTGTGCTCGGTCGGCAACAAACCCCCTTGCTCTACGAGTTTGTCTGAAACTGATTCTCCCTATTCTGTGGAACTTCAAGGTCACGCGTCTCTTGCCCCTTAAGCCTTGGTAGACATCCGATTCCTTTCCCATTCCAAGAGGAGCGCCTATGGCGTCCACAGCCCCGCTCTTTACAAGCGCGTTCAAAGCCAAACAATCATACCCGTCATAGTTCAAAGTGTAACCTTCGTAACCTATTTGGTCAGCAGAGGCCCTTCGTAGGAGATCTTTCTTTTCGAGAAGATTCAGTCTGAACCTTACCTCATCGAGTGGCTTGTTGGCGTATTTTCGGATGTCCTCAATTGGTGGAAAGGCGTGGCTACCGAGCGCTAACTCTATCCCGGTCAGCACCCTGAAGTCTTCAGGGCTGAGGGCCCGAAAGACACTTGCAGGAATCCTGGGTGACATTATGCCCAGAGATTGTCAGAGGTTGACTAAATCCTTGCCTACACGAGCACCAGGACAGTTATGTCGTTGACATTGGTACCTGTCGGGCCTGTGAGAATCAGGTCGCCGAGCTTCGAGAAGAAGTTGTAGGAGTCGTTCGAACTCAAGAAATCTTCAGGCACCAGTCCCATTCTTGCCGCCTTAGCCAGTGTATCTCCATCAGCTATTGCCCCAGCTGCATCGGTCGGTCCATCCACACCATCAGTGCTCAGAGAGGCCAAGACAACTCCATTCGAACCGGCCAGCTTGGGCGTGGCTGCTAGGACAAGTTCTTGGTTCCGTCCACCGGTTCCCTCTCCCGTTACTGTTACGGTTGTCTCGCCTCCGGCCACTATTGCTGCTGGTCTTGATGTTGGATCTCCAGCCCTCTCGATCTCCCTTGCTATAGACGATAGGACTACTCCTACGTGTCTCGCCTCTCCCTCCAGAGTTGATGTAAGAATTACTGAGTTTAAGCCAACTGATCTCAGGTATCGGCAAGTGGCGGAGGTCACTGACCTGTTGTTTCCGATCACGATATTGTGGACTTTCCTGAAGACCTTGTCTCCAGGCTTAGGTGTTTCTGGAATCACACCATTTTCTCCTTCTGAGAGGAGCTTCCGGATGGATTCAGGCGTCCTATCCCAGAGAGAGTATTTCTTGAGGATCATTATCGCGTCATGAAAGGTCGTGGGGTCAGGCGCGGAGGGGCCTGAGGCAATGGAGCTGATAGCATCTCCTACGACATCGGAGAGAACGAGGTTCAGGATTGTGGCAGGATAGGCCTTCTTGGCCAGCCATCCTCCTTTGAAGTCTGAGATGTGTTTTCTGACAGCATTTATCTCATCTATCGTCGCTCCAGATCGTAGCAACGCCTGTGTAATCTCTCTCTTGTCATGAAGTGTGACTCCATCCCGCGGAAGGGGCATGAGACTCGACCCCCCGCCGGAGATCAGGCATATGATAAGATCCCTTTTTCCCGCCTCTTCGACGATCCTCAGCATCTCAAGCGTGCCTCTGACTCCAGATTCATCTGGTGTTGGGTGACTTGCTTGGTGGAGTTCTATCATGCCAATCCTGCCCGCAACGCTGGGCAGGACATTCATGAGGCCTCGGGTTATCTTGCGGCCTAGGATTTGGTTGAGGGCCTTGGCCATTGAGGCGCCTGCCTTTCCGCCACCAATCACATACACATTCCTATATTTTCTCAGGTTAAGAGAGTATCCGTCAACTTTGATGTTCAAGTTTTTCAGCAGGACTCTTGATCTGACTATCTTTCCGGGGTCTGCGGCGTTGAGCCCAGCTTCGAGGCTTTCGAGCGCCAGACGTCTGGCCTTCCTGTTCAGTCGACCTTTTCCGCTCTGAACCAGCTCACTCTTGTTTCTGATTCTGATCATTCAGATGCGACCTCTTTGATACGCATGTCAGTCCACACCGTGCAGCAGCGAAGAGGATACTGGCTCGGCGAGCGGCTTATTTCCAGAATTCCGGCTTTGGCTTCCCGAGTTTTTTGTCCAGACAGGATTTTATGAATCCGTAGTATGGCGGTGAGGGTTTGGCTGGTCTCGATTTGAATTCGGCGTGAAACTGTGTGGCGAAGTGGAAGTATCTGTCATGAAGCTCAAGGATCTCCATTCTGGTTCCGTCATTACTCTTGGCTGAGAAAGTCATCCCTGATTTTGTCAGCTGTTCTTCGTATTTCAGATTGAGCTCGTAACGGTGTCTGTGCCTCTCGTAGGCCTTTCGACTTCTGTAGAGCCTCTCCGCGACTGTTCCCGGCGCGATTATGATCTCGTGGGCACCTAGGCGCATCGTTGCCCCCATATATCCTACCTCTCTCTGTTCGGGCATGAGATCAATTACTGGATGTGGAGTGTCGGGATTGATTTCTGTGCTGTTTGCAGCCTCGAGACCAATGTCTCTGGCAAAGGACACTATCGCGAGTTGAAATCCGAGGCATATGCCGAGGAAAGGTATGTCTTTGGAACGGGCGTATCCGACTGCTGCGATCTTACCTTCTGTGCCTCTCGCTCCGAACCCACCAGGTACTAGTACGCCGTCATACTTCAGTAGTGTCTGCACGCTGCTCTTGTTCTCTTCGAAAACCTCAGTTTCTATCCAATCAATTGACAATCTTGAGTTGCAGGATGCGGCTGCGTGGCGCAGAGCCTCGTTCACGCTTACGTAGGAGTCTGCAAGTTCTGCGTACTTGCCGCAGATAGCTATCTTGACCTCGTGTTGTGGACTTATGAAAGAGTTGACAGTCCTCTCCCAATCAGCCCAGTCTGGTTTCTTGTTTGGAAGCCTCAATCTGTCAGTCAAGTAGTCTCCAAGACCCTGCTGGTCGAGCACCAGGGGCGTCTCGTACACGGTCGGGAGATCTGGAGAGGCGAAGACCGCTCGTTCTTCCACGTTGCAGAATAGTGCGATTTTTCTCCTCGGGTCGGGAAGTAGAGGTTTCTTGCTTCGTGCAACGATTATGTCTGGTTGGATACCGATCCTTCTCAGTTCCTGAACGCTGTGTTGCGTTGGCTTTGTTTTCTGTTCTCCGACAACGTCTAGGACTGGGACGAGAGTGACATGTGCATAGACCACATTGTCGTGGCCCTGCTCAAGCCTCATTTGTCGCGCTGCCTCCAGAAAGGGAAGGCTTTCTATGTCTCCAACTGTGCCGCCGATCTCGACCAGTGCGACATCGACGCCATTTCGTTTTGCGATGTGAAGTATTCTGCTCTTTATCTCGTCGGTGATGTGCGGGATTATTTGGACGCATTTTCCAAGAAAATCGCCTCTTCTCTCCTTGTCGATCACTGAGAGGTATACTTGCCCCGTGGTCATGTTGTGTTCTTTCGAGATGTTGATGTCCAAGAAACGTTCGTAAGTTCCCAGATCCATATCGATCTCTCCTCCATCCTCAGTCACAAAGACCTCACCGTGTGCGATCGGATTCATGGTTCCCGCGTCTACGTTGAGATACGGATCGATCTTCACAGCAGTTACCTTGAAGCTTCTCGTTTGCAGAATCTTTCCGATTGAGGCTGTGGTCACACCTTTACCGATTCCGGACATCACACCTCCGGAGACAAAGATGAACTTCGTCACAGGCAGCACCCACAACAGTTGGACGGACAGCGCACTTTCTATTTAAGACTAGATGTATTGACTAGATCTAGGTTTTTGACATGATGAGTGCAGTCTAGTGAGAGGACTGCAATCTTGAAGCTAGAAAGACGGATATCTCGTCGACAGGCAGTCCACCTGAAACCTTTCGTAGCTGATCGAGGCAGTATGGGCACGAAGTGACTACTCGTTCTGCTCCCACTTCCCGTGCTTGCTTGATTCTGGTCGCAGCGATCTCTTGGGAAAGTGTTCGCGTGGATTGCTCAGTGATGCCCGCACCTGAACCGCAGCATCTCGTGTTCTCCTTCGAATCTGCCATTTCTACAAGTTTGAGACCGGGAACTGACGAGAGAAGATTCCTCGGAGGGTCTACCACTTTCAATAGCCGAGCAAGATAGCATGGATCGTGGTAGGTAACGGTCTCGCGAGTCTCGTGAAAATGGATGGAACCGATTCCTTTGGAGAGGATTTCCGTGAGATGCGAGGCGGACGGAGACCCCTTGGTTTCGCGGTACCCTTCTATGACCGTCTGAAGTCCTATGGGGCATGAGAAGATCAGCTGTGTTGAATCAATCCACCTTGAATTGGCTCTCGCTATGCTGTGAAACTGTCCCAGATTGCCGGCCAGAAGAGCGGGCGCGCCACAGCAATCCGCCTCTTCCATGACGACAGCGTTGACTCCTACGTGATTCAGGAGCTTTACCGAGGATTCAAGGATCTCTGGATGCCGGTATCTTATGTTGCAGCCCGGAAAATAGACAGCGCCTGAGTGTTTCTGTGCCAGCTTATTGCGTGTTCGACCATAGATGTTTCCAGTTTTGGCAAGATTGGAGAGCAAGTTCGTAACTGATTTCGGTGCAGACTTGTCTTGAAATAGAGCGGCTCTGGTCGCGAGCACTATGTCTCTGATCTTTATCTGTGGAGGGCATTTTGCCACGCATCTGCCGCATGTTGTGCATCCGAAGACCGAGTCGATCATGACCTTGGTCGGGCGTAGTCCCCTCCTCAGAAGCCCATATCCAATACTCACTAGTCCTCTTGGGGCGTAGGATTCCCAGCCACGCTCCTCCAGGGCCGGGCATACTTCGCGGCAGAAACCACACATTGTACAAGTGATCATTTCATCTTCGAATCGACGAAGCAAGATTAACGCCCCACAGGGTATCGCAGTTTGGTGACAAATGTCTTGGGAGCATGATCGAGGGACAGTTTTCCCGGGTTCATAATGTTGCAGGGATCTATCGCGGCCTTTATCGTTCTCATTAGATTCAGCTCGGTTCCATGCTCCATTTCCATGAAGGGCGCTCTCGTGAAGCCTATCCCGTGTTCTCCGCTGAGGGAACCTCCCAAGGCAATGCTCGTGCCATATATCTCGTTGCAGGCTCTCCAAGCCTTCACCCAAGCGCCCTTCTCTCGGACATTGAAAAGGACCTTGGCGTGCAGGTTTCCGTCGCCGCAGTGCCCATATGTTCCAATGGTCAAGTTCTGTTTCTTCGCGGTCTTAGCGATTGATCGGATTAGTTGAGGAATCTTGGAGATGGGAACAATCATGTCATCGGCAAGCGAAGTGGATACCTGCCCACCTTTGAGACGTGACATTGACGGCAAGACTGCTTTTCGACCGGCCCATAATCTCTCACGTTTGGCGGGATCGTCTGACCATGTGAATGTTGTTGGATTCTCAGTTCTGCATATTTGCTCCGCTTTCTTCATGTCTTGCTCAACGGTGCTGCGGTGGCCATCGAACTCTATGATCAGAAGCCCATCAACCTCGGGCAGGTTCAGACTCAGAGATTTGTTCACGGCTTGAATGCATGTCTTGTCCATGATCTCAAGAGCTGCTGGAACTAGGCGGTTCTTGATCAGCTTGGTAACGGTTCTGCCAGCGGCTTCGAGATCCTCGTATGAGGCCAGCGCCGTCGCAGTGTAGTCTGGAAGCGGCGCAACCCTCAAGGTCACCTCTGTTATGACCCCGAGAGTTCCTTCGGAGCCCACAAAGAGGCGGCAGAGTTGATAGCCAGAGGAGTTCTTTACGGTTCTTGAGCCAGTTCGCACGATTTCTCCATTAGGCAACACGACTTCGAGGCCTAGCACATAATCGCGAGTAGCTCCGTACTTGACTGCTTTGGTGCCACTTGCATTAACTGCCACCATTCCGCCTATCGTGCACACGTCTGCGCTCCCTGGTTCAGGGGGAAAGAAGAAGCCAAGGGGCTTCAAGGCTGAGTTCAGCGCCGAGTAGACTATTCCAGGACCTACAACCACGTAAAGGTCCTCGACTCGCGTTTCAAGTATTCTGTTCATTCTGGTCGTGTCGATAACTATGCCTCCGTGCCAGGGTAGGGAATGGCCGCAAAGAGCAGTGCCAGCCCCTCTAGGCACGACAGGAATTCGCCTCCTGTTGGCATATCGGACTATTCTTGAGACCTCTTTCTTTGAGGCGGGTCTGACGACTACGTTGGGGCTTGATGAGTGAATTGAGGCGTCGAATGAATAGCAGAAGAGCTCGGTCTTATCCGCTGAAACATTGTCTTTGCCAACTATTCGGGCCAGCGCTCGCTCGTGCCCTCTCATGATGTGTCCTCGCAGGCTCATGCCGTTCGTTACGTGGCCTTAAAAGTTGTTTTGAGCCAACAGGAAAAGTGTTTAAATCGACATCGGCGAGAGTTGCTATTGATGATGAAGAATAAGATTGCCGAGCGTTCTCAGCCTGCGCTATGAGGATTTTCGACGGGCGAACTGAACTCGCCCATCTTCACCATCCATGGAAGAACTAGTTCTGATAACAGATGGGTGAGTTGATGGTCTTGAAAACGTTTATAGTGAACATTCGGACCTGATCTTTGGGAAAAGTTCATGACGTGCACAGTCGTTGTTGGCGGCTTCTTTGGAGACGAGGGGAAGGGCCACCTGGTTTCGTATCTGGCGATGAAGGACAGACCAGTGATCACGGCAAGAGGAGGAGTTGGCCCGAATGCGGGACATAAGGTCGTGTACCAAGGAAAGACCTATGGCTTGAGAATGGTTCCGTGTGGCTTTGTGCATCCGGGGTCGAGACTGCTGATTGGTCCCGGCGTGCTCGTGAATCCGAAGGTGGTACTTGAAGAGGTCAAGCTAACTGCTACCGAGAACCGTCTTGGTATTGACAACCAATGTGCGGTAATTGAGGAGCGACATATCGAGGAAGAGCTAAAGGATGCGCATCTGATCAGCAAGGTAGGGACCACGAAGACAGGTGTCGGCACCTGCCAAGCAGATAGAGCCTATCGAAAGGCGAGACTGGCCAAGGAATTCCCTGAACTCTCTCAGTACTTGGCGGATGTCCCACTGGAGGTGAACACAGCCCTGGCCAAGAAGCAGAAGGTCCTTGTTGAAGGAACCCAGGGAACATATATTTCACTGTACCATGGCACGTATCCGTTCTGCACAACCAAGGATGTCTGCGCCTCAGCGATCTGCTCCGATGTGGGAATTGGACCGACCGCAGTTGATGATGTGGTGGTGGTGTTCAAGGCGTTTGTCACCAGGGTTGGAGAAGGCCCATTAGAGAACCAGCTATCTGCGGAGGAGCTGGAGAAGAGAGGATGGCTAGAGTACGGAACCGTGACGAGCAGGCCTAGAAGAGCTGCACCCTTCGACTTCAAACTCGCCAGGAGAGCGGCGATGCTGAACGGGGCGACCCAGGCAGCCATCACCAAGCTGGATATAGTTTACCCGGAATGTAGGGGAGTGAAGGATTTCGCGAAACTTTCAGGAGAGGCAAAGAAATTCATACGCCAAGTGGAAGGCGAAATAGGAGTACCTGTGACACTGATAGGGACTGGACCTTCGACGGAAGAGACTGTTGACAGGCGGAGATCTTAGGTTTGGAGGCTGATTGTTGCGGGGCCTGACCCGTTGCGGCAACTGGCAGAGCCCGATTCAGCAAGTTCAGCCGGAGTTCTCAAGAGACTGGACAGGGTATCCGCAAGTAAAGGAGTTGCCCGAACAGTCTACGCGTCAAGCGTAACCTTCTTCTTCATTCTCATCCTGCTTCCACCGATACTCGGAACAGCACTAAGACTGGATAAGATAGGCGAGGTCTTCAGCGACCCAACTCTACTAGCACGATCCCAATCCGCGGTCTACTGGTCCTTCATACTTGCATTCACAGTCGCAAGCTTGGACACAGTAGCTGGGCTTCCCCTGGCATGGCTTATCGTTCGAAGCAAACGAAGCTGGACTAGTGTCGTGGATACTCTGGCGGACATACCGTTCATCATACCAACCGTTGCCTTAGGCTTCTCAACGCTTCTCTTCTGGGGGCCGCAAGGTTTGATCAAGACACTGTTCGGACAGGGATCCTTGGAGCCTGGATTTATCCTCGTCATCCTACTTCACTTCGCGTTCTCACTTCCAGTGGTTGTGAGAGTTATGGTAGGTGCACTGTCAGGGTACAAGGAGACATTTGAGATAGCAGCGAGAACCCTAGGAGCTGAACCGTTCACGGCAATAAGAACTGTGACCCTTCCAATCCTGAGGCCTGGATTGGTGGCATCATTCCTCCTCTCATTTGCTAGATCACTCTCGGAGACAGGGGCAACCATCATGGTGGCAGGAACATTCGAGAACGGACCAATATTCATCAACATCGCGAAAGGTGCAGGACTGGAGGGGGCTCTCTCCTTCACAAGCTTCTCCCTCATCCTGGGATCTATCGTAGCATTCATCTTCATCAAGTACTTAGGCTTGAAACTCAGACTTCCCGCTTCAAGGGTTTGGCCCAGAATAGAAAGAACGCTGAGCGAACGCAAGGCTGTGCTCGCAAGAGACACAGCAACACTAGCTATCCTCATTTTCCTCGCGATAATCCCCTCACTCTTCATCGCACTCCCTATCACCCAGGCCATATTCGATGGAACCTTGGCTGAAGCTGTATCAGGAAGAGGAATATGGGCGACATACTGGCAGAGCATGGTTCTCAGCTATCTGGTTGCAGTAATAGTTACTGGAATCAACATGATCACAGGAATGCCGATAGCAGTGCTAATAGCTAGGAAAAGACTCGGAAGATTGGGAACATCGCTCGTGGACACGTTGGTGGATGTTCCAATCGTCGTTCCATCCGTCGCCTTAGGAGTCTCACTAGCCTTCTTCTGGAGAACCATAGGAGCCCTGCCGGAGTTTCTTGTCTTAACGCTCTCGCATATGACCATAACCTACACGTACTTCGTGAGAGCCATGTCCGCGGCAATAGAATCGGTACCAGTCTACTTGGAAGAGACTGCTAGAACATTGGGAGCAAGACCTCTCACCGTGTTCAGACGCATCATACTCCCCCTAACCAAGTACTCAATCTTCGCCGGAGCAATATTGACCTTCACAAGAAGCGTAGACGAGACCGGTGCCTCCGCCGCAGTCTCCTCGCAGCTGAAGACCGTGCCAGTCCTGCTGGTCGACTGGATCAAAGGGGGAGTTCAGGTTTCCCGTTCAACGCAGAGCTTGGGAGTAGGCCTACTTGTCGTGATATCTTTCATAGCATTGTTCGCGCTTCGATTGACTGTTAGGAGAGGGAGGGCCACCTGATGCCGTCTGTCAGATTGGTGGATATGGTCAAGAGATATGAAACGATCACGGCGATAAACCGGCTGAGCGTCGAGATTTCTGACGGAGAATACGTGTGTCTGCTGGGCCCGACCGGAAGCGGGAAGACAACACTCCTCAAACTGATAGCCGGCCTAGTGACGCCAGACGAAGGAGAAATCTACATTGACGAGAAAACGGTGATTGGCGTTCCCCCGGAGGAGAGAGGAGCAGTCTATGTTCCACAGCAGTACGCGCTTTTCCCTCATCTCACCGTTCTCGAGAATGTGGCCTTCGGCCCCTTGGCTCGCGGGGTCGAAGAGAAGAAGGCTCTCCGCACAGCCAAGCAGATGTTGGAAATGATGAGACTGGCTCACAGAGCCGATTCGAAGCCTGATGAACTAAGCGGAGGAATGCAGCAACGAGTGGCATTGGCAAGAGGGTTAGCCACACAATCGAAACTCATGCTTCTAGATGAGCCGCTCGGAGCCTTGGATGCGAGACTGCGCGTAGAACTGAGGGGGGCACTGAGAAGACTGGCGAAAGATTCAGGCATGACCACCGTCCACGTTACACACGACCAGGCCGAGGCCACCGCCATCGGCGACCAGATAATAGTCCTCCGCGACGGAAGAATAAGACAATACGCGACACCTTTTCATGTCTACATGCGGCCTCAATCACTCTTCGTCGCCCACTTCGTTGGAGGAGCCAACTTCCTTCAAGCCACAGTGAGAAGAAGACATCCGCAGGGGTCAATTCTCGAGCTGCATGAAGATCTCACAGTCAAGGTGGAGGACGCTTCCTATCTTCCAGGCGAAGAAGTCGTCGTGGCGATTAGGGAGGATAACGTGAAGATCGCTGATCCCAGCGAGGCGATAGATGAAGGCCTCTACAATGTGTTTGAAGGAGAAATCCAATCCTCACGTTTCCTAGGAGCATTCTTTGCCAGCCAGATACGGCTATCGAACGGAGACTACATATCCTCTAAGAGCCCGACGGTCGGTGGATCAAAGACCTTTCGAGCTGGAGACCAAGTCACCGTGTGGTTCGATCCGTCTGACACAATGGTGTACTCATACCCGCCGATCGGATTGTCGAGAGAACTGAGGGTCATGTAGATGCCTGACCTAAGAATAACGGGCCTAGCAAAGCGATTCGGCGCCTTCTCAGCGCTTGAGAACATCAACCTCCACATCCGCGACAAGGAGTACGTAGGCATCATTGGGCCCAGCGGATGCGGAAAATCCACGTTGATAAAGTGCATAGCTGGAATATTCACCCCCGATGAAGGGGAAGTGTTTTTTGACAAGAAGCCAGTAACGAATGCTCCGATTCAACGCCGCAGAATAGGCTACGTCTTTCAGGAGCTCACCCTATTCCCCCACATGAGAATACTGGAAAACGTCTCATACGGGCCCAGAGTCCAAGGACGCAGGCCGGAGGACAGCAGAGCGCTTGTAGCCGAACTCCTCAACCTGATAAAGCTGGCCGATCGATCCGATTCATTTCCCTCAGAAC
>CAZGRO010000023.1:0-15080 GCA_964528315.1 uncultured Candidatus Bathyarchaeia archaeon | reverse complement strand
AGCATCTTCTCCTGACTCGTCGTTTCAGCGGTCGGGATGGCAAACCGTGGCATGCTCACCCGTCCGATGCCAAATACAGAGGGGATGCGGCCAGGGGAAGCTGTGAGGTTAACGACTGCTTCCCCTTCGCGTGTCTCTCCTCCGCACCACGGACATTGGAAAATCTTCAAGCCCCCTTTCTTCCTAGGCGACTCAGGTTCAGTCATAACTATACCTCAAGATCTCCCATTCCTTGGAACTGCTGCATGAAGTTGCACGCTAGGGTGAGCGACGATTCTTTTCTCAATACTCAATTTCCCTTGAACCCTGGACTTCGACCAAGCTCACGTGTCACTTTGCACGCTCTTGCCCCTTTGCCTTGACTATGTCGAGTATAGCTGGTATGCTTAGCTCCGCAGAAGACACACCGACTGAGAAGGCCAACAGAGCTGCTGCTTCAACTTGTCTCTTGGAGGCTCCGGCCTTGAAAGCTTCACCTGCGAAGTGTCGCAGTGCGCCAGCGTCTCGAACCGCTGAGAATATTCCGACGAGAATGAGACACCTAGTCCTTTCATCCAGCACTGCTCCAGAATTCACCTCTCTCATCAACTGCTGATACGCGTCAGCGACTCCTTTGCACTCGTCGCTGAAGATCTGCCAAGGATTCTTCACACTCAAATCGATCTACCTCAAAGTGACTCTTACGCCATGTCGAGATAAGTCTAGCGCGTGACTCTAGAACTACAATCCCTGTAACAAGTGCGTCTGCACAGAGCGGAGGAATCTGGCCGGACTCGATCAGGCCAAGTGTTGCGGTGGTTGCGGCCATAATAGCCTTGGTCCTCATCGTAGTTGAGGTGGTCAGGGGATGAGTTCGTGCCTGAAGGTGCACCTGTATACAGGATAGTCAAGCGTGCCAAAGGCTAATATCGATGCTCTCTCCGCAGGCAAGGGATCTAGGAGAGACTGTTGATGGATCTTTACGAAGTCGTTAGGACTAGAAGAAGCGTCAGGGCCTACAAATCGGATCCGATAGATGATGAGACGTTGAACAGGGTGTTGGAAGCAGTTCGCATCGCTCCCTCTGGATCAAACCGGCAACCTTGGAGGTTTGTTCTTGTGAAGGATGAGAAGCTGAAGAGGCGGCTGGCTGCTGCATGCAACAAGCAGGCCTTTGTCGCAGAGGCGCCGTTGGTGGTTGTGGCGTGTGGATTCAAGATTCCGATCGACAGGGGTGACTACATGGGAGATATGGGAATGCTTGTGGATGTGAGCATAGCCTTCACCCATCTCATACTCGCAGCGAGAGCGGAAGGGCTTGGCACATGTTGGATCGGGGCCTTCGACAACGACCAAGTGAAGAAGCTGCTGAAGATACCTGAGGATGTGAATGTCGTCGCAGTATCTCCGCTGGGGTATCCGAAACAGGGCTTCGGTAATCCCGGCGCGCGAAAACAAATGAATGAGATCGTCTCAGTGGACAAGTTCTGAATGGACGCGTGCTGTTTCTCTCCCATATTATGACATATGGCACGGTTACGGATGGAAAAGCCTAGGTCGTGGCTGCGCAGAGGACTTAAGAGGACTACTTGATCTCAACCCTTTGAAAGCTCAGCTTTGAAAGAGGAGAATGCGCATGGAAGTGTATGAGGCGATCGAAAGAAGGAGAACCATCCGTATCTTCAGCAAGACTGCTTCCGAGCAGCAATTGCGGAGAATCATCTCAGCTGGGACGAAGGCGCCTTCTGGAGGAAACAGTCAACCTTGGGAGTTCATAATTGTTGAGGATCCGAAGATAATTGAGCGGCTTGCAGAGTTGAAGTACAGCCTGAATCGCAAGTTTCCGCCCCGGAAAGGGGAAGGACGGAAGGAGGTTGAGGAAAGAGCTCTCTCCCAGAAGAAGTCGTTCCAAAACGCCAGCATCGTTGCCGTCTGTTGCGAGTCAGAAGGGGAACCGAGTGCTTGGCTGTGCATCGAAAACATGTCTCTGGCCGCTGTGGCGGAAGGCCTGGGAAGCGGAATCGTCGCCTACTGGGACAGGCAAAAGAGAGAGGCAGAGAAGGCTCTTGGTCTTCCAAAGGACCATGAACTGGTTGCCGTGATGAAGATCGGAGTGCCAGCAAAAGAGGGCGTGCCGCCAAGCAGACGAACAGAATTCAGCTGGCTCCACAGAAACAGATTCTAACGAACCTTTTGAAGGAATTCGCTAGAAAACATCAGAACCAGAGCGTGCGCTCCCTATGCACATCCAACCCGCAGACAGAAGCGCTCATAACGAAACCTGAGCGTTGCCGCCCAACAAGCGCTCTTCCATACCATCGCGCTAAATATGCACTGTGTATACTGTGTTCCAGAGGCACTAAGATATGCTCGATTTGACTACCGGAGCCCTCATAGCATTCTCAGCATTCTTAATGGAGGTTGTCGACGCATCTTTGGGAATGGGGTATGGAACCGTCCTCACGCCGATATTGCTAATGGCGGGTTTTGACGTCACTCATGTGGTGCCCGCAGTAATAATATCGCAACTTGGTGGGGATTTTGCGGCCGCTGGTTTTCATCACAAGTTAAAGAATGTGAGGTTCACTCACGGTGGCTCTTCGGAAGATCTGAGGATTGCGCTGACTCTAGGTGTGATGAGCGCCGCGGGTGCGATTATGGCTGTTCTCACGGCTGTAAGAATCTCGAAGTTCTACCTGAATCTCTACATCGGGCTTCTGATTACCGCGATCGGGTTCATAGTTCTCGCTCTTACGATTCGTAAGAAACCCTTCAGTTTTTCTTGGCTCAGACTTCTCGGTTTAGGGCTCTTTGCATCCTTCAATAAAGGGCTTAGCGGCGGTGGTTATGGCCCTATAGTAGTCTCGGGTCAGATCGTTACTGGTGTTGATGTGAAAAATGCTGTAGGAATTACCTCACTAGCAGAAGGCATAGTGTGCCTTACCGCTTTCCTAACCTATCTGATGACCACCGGAGTGCCGGACTGGCCTCTCGCCATTTATCTGAGTATTGGCGTTTTGTTTTCGGCGCCAGTGGCTGCCCTCATAGTTCGGAAGGTTGAGGCTGAGCATCTCAGACTTGTCATCGGTGTTGTCACGATCATACTGGGAGTTGGAACTACCATGAGACTGATATCTCCCTAGTACCTCATCATTTCCTTGCTCTCACGGCAATGTAACTCGACAACTCAAGGAAGAATAGTGATGGCGCGCAGCATATCATTAAAGAAGCATGGTCGCATTCTTAGTTTCCATCGTTCTTTTGAATGAGAATGCCTTTATGGTTGATGCGAGGTTTAAGAAATGGCAAAGATACTGGTTCTTGGTTCAGGGACACCAACGCCTACACCAACTCGATTCGGTACAGCTTTCATCGTGCAGATTGGCGAAGAATATGTCATGTTCGATTGTGGCCCTGCCACAACTTACAAGATGGCGAAGATTGGTGTATTTCCGACACAAGTAAATCACCTATTCTTCACACACCATCACTATGACCACGATGCTGACTATCCATGCTTTCTGTTATGCCGTTGGAATCACAGCATTGGAATAGAATCGGAGCTACAGGTCTGTGGGCCTCCGCCTACCTCCAAGATGACCAACGGTCTTATTGGTCAAAACGGGGTCTTCATCGATGATTTGTCTGCGCGAATCAATGCTCCAGCCAGTCAAAAGGTGCATGTGAACAGAGGCGGAACATTGCCACGTCCACAGATCTCCATCAAGGTGCGTGACATTGGTCCTGGAGATAACGTGAAGGGAAACCACTGGAAGGTTGTTGCTGGAAGTGCGAAGCATGTTGAGCCCTGGCTCATCTCACTCGCATACCGGATCGACACGGAAGACGAAGTGATCGTGATAGCCGGTGACACAGAGCCGTGCGAGTCTGTCATGGAATTGTCGAAGGGAGCTGATGTCTTTGTAGCCAATTGCTGGGATCACCAAGAGACTATGGATAGGAACGGTGAGGCTCCCGGGCAGACGGGAACCATAGACGCCGCGAATATGGCGAAGGAGTCTGGAGCGAAAACGTTGATACTGGCACACACCGGGACCCATCTTTCTGCGGCAGGATCCAGAGAGAAAGGTGTGGCAGACATAGCTCGCATCTATGACGGTAAGGTAATCTTCGCTGAGGAACTCATGAATATTGCAGTGTGATCTGCCGCACGTCCCGATCCAAGCTGTAGCACGCGCTGTGTCAAAAGAACCATCACAACTACGCCTACCAGATCAAAGAGGAACGTCGTATAGTATAGGGCACCGTAACCCATCGAGGCTATGATCGAGCTTAGAGCCACGGGAGCTGCTATACCTACCAGATCTCCAACTCCTCCGTACGCAGCGTTTGCCAATCCCAGATCTCGTCTATCCACGGAATGGGAGAGATGTAATGATGCAGACGGCCATATTACACCGTGAGCCACGCCAGCGATGCCTATGAATATGGCCAGCAAGAAAGCCTCTGTAGCTAGCGGTATAGTGAGCATAGATATCATATATACCGCAAGACCTGCGATGAGAAGTCTCAGCGCAGTCATTCTCTCAAATATCTTTGGTAGAAGAAATCGGATCAATGTCATTCCAAGCGGGTAGAACGACATCAGCAACGCTATCGTTGATGGTGAAAGCCCTATCTCAGAGGATGCGCGAAGCGGGAAGTAGGTTGAAATGGCTATGTCGCTAAGAGCAGTAAAGACTTGAACAGTGGAAACCAGTTGAACTTCTCTGTTGGCAAGTACATTCTGAAGACTTGCGCGCACCTCGAATGATTTTCTGATGGTGTGTCCTTTCGGAAGAAGCAAAGACGCTGCGACGCCTGCCGAGCCTAGGATTCCTGCTATTAGATATGTCTCCCGTATGGACATTGATAGAAGCAGCGCACTGCAAACCAATGGCGCTGCCAAACCGGCCAGTGATGAAGCAGATGCAAACGCGGCAAACTCTGTTCCCGATGAATCTTGAGACATCTCCGCAGCTACTGTCATTCCAATTGGGAATACTGTTGTGAAAGCCAATGCGGTAAAGACTTGGCTTGCTGTTATGTGGAGCAGCGAGACCGAAAGGTACAGAACGAGAAAGCTTGACATGACACAGATAGCGCCAAAGGAAAACAGACGTTTCCTGCCAAATCTATCTGAGAATAATCCAATTGGCACTCTGGAAATGAAGCGAACCATGAACCCGATGGAAACGATCATTCCTATCTGAATCAGTGTGGCGCCTGATTCTGCGGCAAACAGAGGGAATGTCGGCGATTGCATGCTGAGCGCGAGTACAGTCAGAAAAGACACTGAGAACAGTAGTACAATCTTTCGATTCGGAGAGCTTTTCGCATCCATAGTAGACACACCGGTCATCCGCAGACTGCCAGCTAGCCCTAGCTAGACTGGCACATGTCTCTTTGGGTTTTGTGGTCAGCTCACGCTAATCCGAACATTGTGAACCAAGCGTAAGCCATGAGCTCAGCTCTATCGCTGAACAAGTCTCCTCAGATTTCGGGTCGCCGCCTGCCCAACATCATCCCTTGACATGCCCCTCATCCTCGCGATCTTCTCGGCGACAGTCAGTACTCCTTCAGGGTTTCCGGAGTCAGTCTCAGTAAGAAGCCACTGTAACGGAATCCGCTTAATCGCCTCCTCAAGATCCGCATTCATAGGCGCCGTCACGGTTCTCAAGCCTATGGAGAGATAGATATCCATCTCCGCGCATCGCTTAGCGTATTCAACACCCTTGGAGAAGCCATGAATAGCCACACCTGATTCCACGTTTCCCTCCTTCTCAATCATGTCCAAGACCTCCCAGTCCGGAGTCCTATCATGAACAATCACCGGAAGGCCCAGCTCAACAGCCAAGCTCAGTTGTTCACGAAACGCGGCACGTTGAATCTGCTTGTCCACATACTCATTGGTGAATCTTCCATCAGGCATTCTTCGACCGACATAATCGAGTCCAATCTCGCTTACTGCAACAACGCCCTCCTCCCCAGCCAGCGCCCTCAGTTCGCTCAATGTTTCACTGGAATACTCGCCAGAGTTCCACGGATGCAGCCCGACACAAGCCCTCACGATTGAGTGTTTCTGAGCAATGAGAATAGCCCGCTTTGAGGACTCTAGATTCGATCCGGCATTCAACACAAGCTCAATCCCGACTGCTCTAGCTTGATTCATTATCAGGTCCAGATTACCGCTGCCGTCATCTTTCAAGTGACAGTGGGTCTCAGAGAACAACGATCTTCCCAATCCTACCGAATCGTCTTTGAATGAAGAACCTTTCGGCCGAACTGATGCGCCTGGTCAGTTGACGAGGGCCGAGGCCTTCAAGTCGGTAGGCAATTCGAAGTCGACTTTCATAGACTCAACAGTTTCTCCCACAACCGCAGGGTCCAGTGTGCCCAGACCATATTGCTCTGCCTGAACCAGATGCCGAATCCTCTCCGGCTGGAAGCCCATAACCCTAGCCATGGTGGCGTCTACTGAGACAGGATTTCTTCCTAGGATAAGCGCATTGATTTGTTTCGGCCTTCCCGATATCACGCCCTCCAATCCTACTCTGGCGTCGACAAGACACAGATCCGGCTTCACGACTCTGTTGATGTCAACAACCACCTCATTGATGTTCGGGTGATAGAACACCTTATCCTTCCTTGGGAGAAGGCCGAAACCATTCTTCAAAACACCCGTTACGAGAGTCAAACCGTGAGTCTTGGGAACAGCCACCGAAGCTAACGAGATGGGTTGGGTTAGTATCGCAGGAAGCTCAGGATCATGAAAGTAGAGGCCATCCAATCTAGCCTTGTCGACAGCTGACTTGCTCAGATTGATCAAAGAGGCATCGAAGCCTCGACGATTCAGTCTGTCCACAAGATTCGCGTAGCCGAATTCCATGAAGGCTTCGTCAGCGAATTTGGACATGCTATCCGATTCCACTATTCTAATCGGCAGATGCTCATTCTCCTCCAGAATCAAGGATATCAGAGCCTCCACCACTCCCACTTTCGTATTGGCAACTCCGGTCCGGTCTACACCTGCGCAAATGTTTGGCTTTATGACCAGTTGCGGCCTTGAGAACCCAAAGCCACCTATGAGCTCAAGGGCCTCGCGGAGAGCGGCCTCTGGACGGTCTTCACACCTTACCAGAGCAACAGGCTCCACCGTCACACTTCCTCCTCCTCACAGAATCTTCGGATGCACCTCTATTTGTACTGATTTTCTGCGTCAAGAGAAGTGCGCTGGCCTGATGTAAGATCCAAGTTCAAGCGGACGCGGGCGTAGCAAGAGCCAACACAGAATGAACCTACAAGAAGAAAAAAAAGGAAAACAGTGGGATTCAAGAAATGATGCGAAGACTCTTATCAGCATCCTTCCAGTGTGGTGGCCCAACTGTGCAGTGGTATGTGTGAAAGATAGCCGGATGGACAGTCAATTTCGAAGGTTGTACGTGGTCTCCCTAGCAGCATTTCTATTCAACCTTGTCGGAAATGTCACTCAACCCATCTTCACTCTATACGTTCTTGAGCTCGGGGCCACAGTATTCCAAGTGGGGCTGATTCTCTCCTTACAGATGCTCTCAATAGTGGTGCTGAGAATTCCGCTGACTCTTGTGGCTCAGAGAATAGGCCATGAGAGAATGATTCTCATTGGATTCGCTGTGCGATTCTCAGCCACGATCCTTTACTTTTTGGCGCCAAACTACCTGTGGCTGTTCGCCATACCAGTGTATGAGGCCATTGCGACAGCCTCCTTCTTCCAGCTCGCTGTTTCGATGGTGTCGAACATGGCGCCTGAGGAAAGGCAGGGAGACGCTCTCGGGCGATCGATGACGCTGATGTTGATGGGCATGTTCCTTGGCCCGATCATTACAAGCGCACTGGTCACAGTCATGACTTTCCGTCAGCTCTTCCTGTTCGCGGCGCCGTTCCCCATCGTTGGGATGATTCTGTTTCTGCGCACAATCCATAGGATAGGGGATTCCCGTCATGTTCAGGAAGGTCAACCGGGACTTGAGAGGCCGCAGACATTCAGCTCTTACAAAGCCTTGGTGAATGATAGAACTGTCCTGATCCTGTCGATCATAAGGACCTTGTATTTCGTTTCGAATACAATGTTCACAACTCTCTTCGCGATCTACGCGGTTGAGGAGCTCAGGTTTACTCCTTCTCTGATAGCTTTACTGTTCTCAGTCCAAGGCTTCATCACCACCTTCATCCAGTTTCCTGCGGGAAGAATCGCGGACCGCGTAGGGAGAAGAACCGTACTCCTGATCACGTTCAGTGCGATCATATTGAACTATGTGGGGATGGCTGTTGCAAGGAACTTTACCAGCTTGATCCTAATGTTTACGGTTTTCGGAGCATGCTGGGGCGTCAGAGCTATAGTAGAATGGTCACACCTCACAAGCACGGTTCCAAGAGAAACCAAAACCATTGCTGTGTCCTATCTGGAAAACTTCTCGCATATCGGCGCCGGCCTCGGAAGCTTCTTCGCCGGAGTCGCAGGCAGAGCGCTTCCGTTCTCAACAATATTCCTGATGGCCGCTCTTGTCAACATACCTGCCGTAATATCCATATATGCTATGAGGAAAACCGGAAGCAGGAACTAAGGTGCGCCTCCTAACCTGGTCCGTGGTCAGTGTCGTGGCTTATTTGCTTCTTACATGGGTAGGACCCTGCTTTTGCAGCGGGAAATGCAAGTGGAGCTGTACCTAGAAACATCATGTGGAGTGGCCTAGTCCTGCTTTCGCCCGACTTGCCAGCAGTCACTCCCATACCGAGCTGCCGCTAATCCATCGATTCATCGTGTGACATATATCGGTATGGCCTGGTCGACTGGTCAACGCTAAGCCTATTCGTACGGACCAGTTTTTCTACTACTTTTCGAATAAGATGTTCAGGTTCACCAGCTTCTTTCGCCAAACCCTTTATTGTACTGATGCCCTCTCTTATTCTCCTGACAATCCATCCTTCTAAGAACTTCTGATCCGCAAGTCGACAAATCCTCTTCTCAATAGGAGAGACTATACCTCGCCTTTCCCTTAGGTCCATGAGCCTGCTGCAAAGCGCATCCTCCCACACCACTTTTGAGTGCAGAGATTGGCAGTCGCATTCTGCTGCAATGATACTCCAATCCACGCCACTTTCTGCAACTACTCCCATGTCCTCAAGATCACGGGCTCTGTCAGTCACGCTCTTGAGAAGGAATATATCCTCTTTGGAAAGAAGCCTCACCTGCAAGTTGCCTCTTTCGAAGAGCAGCTGGCTTCTCGCAACCATATTGCCCGAAAGGGAGAGTTTCCTGGCTACAACTCGCTCAAATATGTCCCATCTGAATCCTTCGGAGTTCTCCAGAATCATCGTGGCTCTCATACGTGCGTATTTGACTGTCACGCCTCGGCGAGGATCTGAGTATCCCAAAGCCCGAAGCGCCAGAGCGAGGGAATTGACATCATCTTGCGTTTGAACGACGACATCGACATCCTTTGTAGCTTCCTTGAGTCCGTAGAACGCCATGGCAGCTCCACCTCCGACGAAAACTGCACTTTTCTTCACGAGCGAGCCAGCAAGCTTCTGCAATTCATTCTCTATGTATTGCCTGTCGAAGTTGGGACGCTCAGTCATATGTCGACACCATATTCCTGCGCCTTCTCCACAAACTCATCCCAGGTTGGAAGTGCTGCGCTGGATTGGGGTCTGTGCGTATCAAGAAACCGTAGCATTGCCTCGATCTGTTCGTACAAGCCAACCATTTTCCCTCTGTTCAACAAGTAGTTTCGGTCAACTTTGATCTTGGCCAAGAGAACTAGAGCGTATGTGATGTTGGTGAGACCGTCGATAAGAAGGGTGTGAAGTGCGACATCTTCAGCCCTCAGCGCCCCGTCTCTCGGGGAAAAGAAGTAGTACTTAACATCCGATATGAGACGAATTCCGTACCGGGGAAGAGCCGTTGTGGCGGTAGGTTGAAATCGCTTGTCCAAAACCCTCGTGCCTGCGGCTACGCGAACAATGAATTGAGAACCGGAAGCCCAAACAATCACTGCATTCTCAGAGAGTCGCGTCGCCGACTTAATGTTGACGAAAGTCAGAAACTCTTGAATGAATTCTGCCAACTTGCGAAACTTGGGATTGATTGTGACGCCTTTCTCTTCGTTGATGATAATTCCATGGGCCATCAGATTCCTAAGCGCTCTCCAATCTGTTGTTCTAGATACCGTGGCTGGCGCGGCGCCTTCGAATCTGAGTAACGGATAGATCTGGGAAAAGGCCAACAATGATTGCCAAGGCACGTGAGGATACGCGATAATGATTTCCCGGAGAAGTTGAGCATGTTTTGCTTGGCCCACTCTCACCAGTTTTCGCATGCCGAGCCTTTCTACTGTCACGAGGCCCTTTTCCCGGAGTCTTTCAACTATTTCTGTTACAGTTGGCTGAGATTTTCGAATTTGTTTCGCGAGTTGGGATATGGAGGTCGGAGATTGAGCCAGTTCACTGAACGCTTGAAGTTCCGTTCGGGAGAATTCGTAAGGGCCCAGAGGTTTGTTCATGGGATTGCATGAGGCTGATGAGCTTATATACATTATTGCTTTATTGAAACAATCTGCATACGCGCCAGAGACAACTCCATCGCGTTTACCAGTAAGAACGGGCACCAAAAGGTTGGCATATGACCAATTGCAGGGCCTTTGGGGACTCGCACCACATGTAGCGCCAGTGCCAGCGGCAGGTTCTAGGTTAGGTCGGCCACCGCCGGAACGACCTCTCTTCCTATCATCTCGATGGGTTGGATCTCGTGGATGTTGGGCATGTTGAATATGACATGTTGAAAGCCTATCTTCCAGAATCTGCGACATAGCCCAGTAATGTCGTCAACATTCATGGCATCGCGCGCGATCTTTACCGTGCCAAGAGTTGTACGTTCAATGTCTTCGTAAGGTCGCCCGATCTTCTCGCAGTTGCGCCTCAATATCGCAAGTCTATTCCTTGAAAAGGTCTCGAATTCATCGTAACGTTCCCTCATCCATTCGGGGAACTCCTTCAGAGGTGACCCGAATTGGAGATTGCAAGCGTCTGCATAGCTGGCGGTCAGTTCCATCATTTTCTTTCCTCCTTTCCACATTCCGATCATTATGGGCGGGTGTGGTTGAGTCAAGGGTTGAGGGCTGTTGATCGGTTCGGCAAGTTGATAGTACTTGCCTGTGTAGGGTGAGGCTTCTCCGCGCCACATGTGGTGGAAGATCTGCAAGGTTTCTTCGAGGCGTTGGATGCGCTCCTTCAGTGGCGGGCGTGGAATTCCTAAGCCCTTCATCTCTCGCTCCACCATCCCGCCGGGTCCGATCCCAAGGTATGCACGTCCGCCGGACAGAACATCGAGCGTCGACACGATCTTCACCAAGATTCCTGGGTGTCGGCATATGTTGTTTGTTACCAAGACGCCCAGTTTGATTCTCTTGGTCATTGCCGCAAGGTATGAGATCGTTGAATATGCTTCAAGAAGCGGCGCCTCGACTGGTCCAAACGCAGCTCCAAGCTGAAAGAAGTGATCCATGACCCATAGACTGGAGAATCCTGCAGCCTCGGCAGTTCTAGCTATCTCAGCAAGCTTCGCACCAATGTTATGCGGACTGCCAGGCCAGTTGAAATGGTATATTTGTAAACCTATCTTCATCTGAATCCATCTTGGCTGCGTGCCTAAGATATTTCACTCTTCCTACAAGGCTCACAGCTTGTTTCCAGTTTCGGTTTCGACAGATTGCGCGTGGCATATATCTTCGGCCTTACAACTCTGCCCTCCTGAAAGGCAATAGCACGGCGAGATAGCTATGATGAAGATCAGGTTGGGAAAGACCGGCCTTATGGTTTCTAGGTTCGGTATGGGGGGGATCCCATTACAGCGCCCCTTCCTTGATGAGGCGGTTAAGATGATTCAGCACGCTTTGGATGTGGGAGTGAACTTCATTGATACCAGCATAGGCTATGGTGACAGCGAGATCCGGATAGGCCAGGCCATCAAGGACCGGAGAGATGAGGTCATACTGGCAACGAAGGGATCATGGAGAGACGGGGGCTTGGCCTCTCGCAACATAGACGATAGCCTCAAGCAACTCCAAACAAATCACATCGACCTTTGGCAGTTCCATAATCCCCACGATCCATCAAATCTGAAACAGCTTCTCGCTCCGGGTGGAGCATATGAGGCAGCAGTTGAGGCAAAGGAACGCGGGAAGATACTCCACATAGGGCTCTCAACCCACAACATCGAGGTAGCTCTCCAAGCAGTGGAATCCGGCCTATTCGAAACGGTGATGTATCCCTTCGACTTCGTAGCTCACGAGGCAGCGGAGAAACTTGTCCCACTATGTAGAGAGAAGAATGTTGGCTTCATCGCCATGAAGCCCTTCGCTGGCGGAAACATCCGCGACGCTAGCCTCGCCATAAAGTACCTTCTCCAATACGACCGCGTCCTACCCATCCCTGGCATAGAGAGGGTCGAGGAGATAGATGAGATCGCTGGCGTTATCGAGGGCTCGTGGAAGATCAGGCCTGAAGAGAGACGCAGAATGGACAAGATACGAGACGAGCTAGGGAAGAAGTTCTGCCGCCAATGCATGTACTGCATGCCGTGCCCCAACGGCGTCGAAATCTGGCTCCTCACATACATGCGGAACCTTCACAGGCTTTGGCCACGCGAGAGGTTCGTCAAGGGATGGTTCGCCGACGCCGCGGAAACAGCCAAGAAATGCGTTGGCTGCGGTGCCTGCGAACCCAAATGCCCCTACGGGCTGCCTATCAGAGAGATTATCGCAGACAACTACGCTTTCTTCCAGAGGGTCAAGAGCGGGGAGATACAGTAACGCACGTTCGACCCTCTGAATCACAGAGGCAAGCGCTTCTCTATGTGTTCCTTGGCTCTAGAAGCCGATTGTATTTCCTCAGAATCTGCCTTAGGCGGTCGTGCGGAATAGCAGTCACCCTATGGTTGTCGATGCCAGTCATGGTTTCTGCTGCAACCAGCGCGTTTATGATGGCTTCCTCCGTTGCTTGGATCGTTGCCTCAAAGAGCGAGTTCATTTGATCGTTAGGAAGCATCGTCAGATGGGCTACTCCTGTTGGATTGGCGGCCTCGGGGTTGGCTGTGGAGAAGGCGATAAAGATGTCTCCTGAAGTATTGCCTGCAATGCTTCCGTTTCTGGCAAGCCCCAGAGCTGCCCGTCGCGCTAGTCTCTTCAGTTGATGCGGGAGGAGAGGGACGTCAGTTGCGATGATAATGATTATGGAGCCTTGTTCCGTCCGGTAGATGGCGTTCTCGGTGATCTCAAGGCCTACAGGCACACCAGCGATTCTGAGCTGATTTCTGCGGCCGTAATTCGCCTGTACCAATACCCCGATAATATACGCTCCCTTTTTCTCGCTCAATCTCCGTGACGATGTTCCAATGCCGCCTTTGAATTCATGGCAGACCATTCCAGTTCCGCCTCCGACGTTACCTTCCGCTACTGGTCCAGATCTTGCGCTGTCCAAAGCCTCGAACACATGCTCCTTCTTCACGTGGAATCCGTTCGCGTCATTCAGATACCCATCCCAGGTCTCTGCTACAACCGGCAGCGAGAACGTGCCACGGTGAGAAGGCAGAAATCTGTTCTTTCGTAGCCAGTCAATGACCGTATCCCGGACGAGTCCGACACTATGCGTATTAGTGATCATGACAGGACCCTCTAGGAAGCCTGACTCCTCAACCCAGATAGTCCCAGTCATCTCTCCACAACCATTCAGCGAGAACCAACCCGCAAAAACAGGATCACTGGATCCTCTCCCAAGCGGCAACACAGCCGTGACGCCAGTGCGAACCGGCCCAAACCCAACCTTCAGCTCACCTTCACCAGAAATCAAAGTACAATGCCCAACCTCCACGCCTTTCACATCCGTAATCGCGTTGAGCGGCCCCGGAGTTCCGTCAAAAGGAATCCCGAGATCTCGCGCTCGAGTTTTCCGGATGAATTCAGCTTCCACATTAGACATGGCTATCGATCACCTTCCGTATGGATGATATGGCTTAATTGTTTCTCAGGAGGAGTACTGTAATTATCTCTTTTGACCAAGCGTGCGAAAACTGTTCACTGTGAGTGGTGTCCGCCTGAATCCGGAGCGCGCCCTGCACATGCTTTCTACAGGAGTTCTATGGTTTGATTCCGTGAATCTTCACACTGAGAATTGAATTCGCCGTAGCTGTCACATCCTCACGCATCATCTTGGATTTCTTGACAATGTCCCTGACTGCCGGATCGTTGACGATGCCCTCTAAGGGGAAGGAGGTTTGGTCTACGATCTTTACATCTCGGAACCCGGCCTGCTTTATGGTGTCCACGTATTCCTCTCTTTTCATTGCCCCTGCAACGCAGCCCACGTATGCCTCTACAGAGTTTCTTATCGAGGCCGGAAGCTCCTTTGATAGAACAATGTCTGAGATCATGAGTCGTCCGCTTGGTTTCAATACCCTGAATGCCTCTTTGAAGACCCGGCTCTTGTTGGTTGAGAGGTTGATGACGCAGTTTGAGATGATCACATCAACCGAGTTGTCGGCCGCAGGAAGGTTTTCAATCTCTCCAAGCCTGAACTCCACATTCCCATACCTACCTTTCTCAGCGTTCTGTCGAGCTTTTTCTATCATCTCCGGCGTCATGTCTACACCGATGATTCTGCCGCTTTTGCCGACCTTGTTTGCGGCGAGGAAGCAGTCAAATCCTGCGCCCGAACCTAGGTCAAGAACCGTTTCTCCTTCCTTCAGAGAGGCGATGGCGACAGGGTTTCCGCAACCCAGACCCAGATTGGCCCCCTCAGGGACGGCCGTAAGATCATCGTCTGTGTAGCCTATTTTTCTGCTCACAACCTCTGGAAGACCGCAGCAACTGGGATTATCAGCAGCTTCACAGCAAGATCTTCCGGTTCTTGCCAGCTTGCCGTACTTGTGCCGCACGATTCTCCTGATCTGATTCTCTTTCAACTCAAACACCTGTGATCTTGTGTTGACTGACAGGTCATGTCTACGAGCCATTTCGCAATATGCCCTTCTTTACCGCCTTGATAAACCCAACTAATGTCTAGCACGC
>CAZGRO010000022.1:0-15212 GCA_964528315.1 uncultured Candidatus Bathyarchaeia archaeon | reverse complement strand
CAGGGTCGGATTTGTCACCTAACAGCCTTGTTGTTACTTGCGCGCTCCCCTACGCTGACGGAGATATACACATCGGTGGCGTGACCTCCACCTATCTGCCCGCAGACATCTTCGTAAGGTATCAGAGACTACTCGGCAATAATGTCGTCTTCACATGTGCCAGCGATGATTACGGAACACCTATACTGATAGCAGCTGAGAATCAGGGAAAGAAACCGGAAGAATTTGTTTCCTACTGGAACGAGAGATTTCAGCAGGATTTCCTTGGCCTCGGAATCAAGTTCGACATATTTGATCAGACAAGCTCGGCAGAGAATCAGAAGCTGACACAGCACTTTTTCACCAAACTTAATGAAAAAGGGTTCATCTCAAAGAGAGAGGTTCTAGAATCATATTGTCCGAAATGTCTAAAGTTTCTACCTGACAGGTATGTAAAAGGAAGATGCCCTTATTGTGGCGCAACAGAGCAATACTCCGACGGCTGCGAAAAATGCGGTAGGGTTCTCGAACGACACCAAGTATTGGAACCTCATTGCTCCGTCTGTGGATCCAAACCGGAAACCAAGTCAAGTGAACATTTCATTTTCCGACTGTCCCACTTCTCAAATCAACTTGAGAAATGGTTGAGAGAAAACGTGAATCTCCAACCATCTGTCAAGAACTACGTCACAAGTTGGATCAAGGAGGGGCTGAGAGATTGGGACATAACGCGGGACATCACTTGGGGTGTCCCAATTCCACTTCCGGAAGCAAAAGGCAAGGTGCTCTACGGATGGTTCGACAATCACATCTGCTATATTTCCGCAACTAAGAAGTACATCGAGCGTGAGGGTCGCGACGGAAAGAAGTTCTGGAATACCGCAAGAATCTACCACTTCATCGGAAAAGACATCGTGTACCATCACTACCTCTTCCTACCTGCAATGCGTCTTGGGGTCGAGGAGTACGCTCTACCCCACTTCATTCCAACAAGGGGGCATCTCCTCCTTCAAGGAGAGAAGTTCTCCAAAAGTAGAGGTTGGGGCGTTGGCCTCAGAGACTTCTTGAAAGACTTTCCAGCAGACTATCTCAGGTTCTATCTCACCTCCATAACGCCATACAGCGAGACCGACGTCAACTTCGACTGGAAAGATTTCCAAGCGAAAATCAACAACGAGCTTGTTGCGAACATAGGAAACTTCGTGCACAGAACTCTCACTTTCTTGTGGACAAGGTTCAATGGAAAGGTCCCAGAACACAGCGAGTTCGACGATCATGATCGAGAGTTTGAAAGCGAGATTAAGGATCTGACTGAGCAGGTAGGAAAGGAGCTTGGCCGGATTGAGTCTGATAGGGCGCTTAAGAAGATCTTGGAATTCTCAGACCTCTGCAATCAGTATTTTCAGAGGAAGCAGCCTTGGGCTGATAAAGAGGGTGCTGCCAATTGCCTGCATCTATGCGTGAATGCGATAAGATCTCTTGCCATTCTACTAGAGCCGTTCCTGCCTCACTCAACAGAGACCCTTTGGAATATACTGGGATTGAACGGATCAGTTCATGAACAGAATTGGGTGTCAACCTCTCTTCTAGACATTAACCCCGATCACGTAATCAGGAAGCCAGAGATCCTGTTCAGGAAGATTGAGGACTCGGAAATAGAGAAGCAGTTGACGAAGCTCAAGCCCCCACCCAAAGCTGAGTAGAGATGCTGCTCAAACTCGACCTGCATGTTCATACTAGTCGATCACAGGACGCTTCAACAGATCCTCAAGCTGTTGCAGAAATCGTCAGAAGTCGCGGTTTGGACGGTGTGGCAGTTACAGAGCATGACCTTTTCATGCCACTTGAGTCAGACCGCATCCTTGTCATCCCTGGAATCGAGGTGAGCTCAAAGGAAGGCCATATACTGGGGCTCGGTGGAACCATGCCGGTTCCTAGGGGTCTTGACGTGAAGCGGACAATTGAGCTACTGCACGAGCACGGCTTTCTAGTGGTGATCCCTCATCCGTACGATCGATCAAGCCCAGGGTTAGATCCGTTACGCCTTGGATCCAACATGGACGCCATAGAGACCATAAACTCATCCATGATTCCGTTCTATTCGTGTAAGAAGAAGGCTGAGAATGCTGCAAGAACCTTGGGGCTCCCCATGGTGGCTGGAAGCGATTCCCATATTCCATCAACGATCGGCGACGCCTATACGCTAGTTGACGTTGTTTCGCCTACAGTTGAAGGTGTCTTGGAATCAATTCGATCAGGGAAGACCACTCCCTGCGGTTCGCCTACGAACCTCAGAAACAGGGTTCGAACTCTTCGTGCTACTCTGGCCAAGAGCCTGTCAACCTAGGCCCAACACAGAATTGCGCGCCTCAACATCCTGCAAGACTTGCTGGAAATGAAATCTGATGTTTCCTTTTGCGGGTGCTCTTGTGTCTTGAAGAATACAGGGAAAACAGTTTTCCTGTAGACCTGAGCTTCAACCTCTGAGAGCTTCAAAACCTAGCATTATACCCTGGTTTTCAAGCCTTATTCCATATGCAAATAAGCCGAAACAAACCCGGATTACCGGAGACAGCCCTGAAACTGCCCCATTACCGTTGGTAGGGGAGGGGGGTAGGGGGGGTGGTCCCACCCTGCGTCACCTAGACCATCGCCTTCCCTTGCCTCTGCAGCCACAACGTCTTACCAAGGCTTACAGAAGCATACACAGGCATCATCAGCGCACACGCACCCTCTAGGAAGCACAAACCAGATCCGCTAACACGGCAAGAACAGATTCCACTAGACGAAGAAAAGAAACCATGGCCCACACCCTTGCCCACAAATAAGAAGAAACGAACAGACGCCATCAAGAAACAAGTTTCAGAAGAAGCTGGCGTGCTCCTGTTGCGCTATCCTCCGCCTACTGGAGGCATTATGGCGACAACGCAGCCATCAGTGAGTCCTGCTTCAAGTCCTCCTAGACTGTTGAGGCTTGTTCCATCTACGAGAAATAGTATGTGGGATCTGACTGCTTGCGTGTTCTCTTCTACGACGTACTCTTCGAATCTTGTTCCGTGTTTGTGGATGAGGTGATTCAGAAGTTGTCTGGCTGTTGTGTTGTTCTGCAGCTCAATCTGTTCTTCTCTTACGCCGGTTATCTCTCTCAGTGTGGCGAAGTATCTGACGGTCACTTTCAACTAGACTCCTCTCCATAATGGGTAGGACAGTACATTGTAGCCAATGTGGTTTGTTCAACGATTTCTTTATCAGGCTAATAAGTCTGCACCGCGGCTGGTCTTCACTCGTTTGTCATCGGCTTTTCCATGCAAGGCACATTGTCTTGGGGTGTGAGGCTGCAACGTCATCAATCCTTCTGACGGTGGTGTTGTGAGGGGCTTCCAGTAGAAGCTTCGGTTCTCTGTATGCTTCCTCGGCTATCTTCAGGAGTATCTCAGCATATCTGTCAAGGTCTTCTATGCTCTCTGTCTCTGTTGGCTCTATCATCATGGCCTCGTTAACTATTAGCGGGAAATAGACTGTTGGTGCGTGAACGCCGTAGTCAAGCAGCCTCTTTCCGATGTCCAATGCACGCACTCCAGTGTCTGCTGCGATCTTCTCTGTGCTTATTACGATTTCATGCTTTCTCGCTTTCTTAGAGTCGAAAGGCATCTCGTATCTGCCTGATGAGAGTATTCTCTTTGCGAGGTAGTTTGCGTTCAACACGGAAGTTTCTGCAACTTCTTCGAGCCCCTCTGCTCCCAGCATGAGTATGTATGCATAGGCTCTAAGAAGAACGGAAATGTTGCCGAAGAAGCTTCTCATCTTTCCTATCGATTTTGGCCTATTGTAGTCCAAGTAGTAGTTCTTGCCGTCGAATTCTATCGTGGGTGTCGGAAGGAACTTGGCGAGTGCCTCTGTCACACCTACCGGTCCTGAGCCCGGTCCTCCTCCTCCGTGTGGAGTGCCAAATGTCTTGTGTATGTTTATGTGCGTGACATCGAAGCCCATCTCCTTTGGCCTTGTCTTTCCAAGAATGGCGTTAAGGTTTGCACCATCGTAGTAGAGCAATCCGCCAGAGTCGTGGACTATTTCCGCAACTTCGAGAATCTTCTTCTCGAATATTCCCAGGGTGTTGGGGTTGGTTATCATCATGCCCGCTGTCTTATTGCTCACAACACTCTTCAGTGCTTCAAGATCCACACATCCCTCACCGTCGGACGGGACCACAATAACCTTGAAGCCTGCCATAGCTGCGCTTGCAGGGTTCGTGCCGTGAGAGCTGTCTGGAACGATCATCTCAGTCCTCCTGTCGAGCTCACCATGTTCCTTATGAGCAGCTCGAATGATCAGTGCTCCGCAGAGCTCGCCCTGAGCGCCAGCAGACGGTTGGAGTGAGATCTTGGACATGCCTGTCGTTTCTGCGAGGAAATCTGACAATTCATAAAGTATTCGCAGAATGCCCTGTGTAAGTGATGTGTGCTGAAGGGGGTGAAGGTTTGTGAGCTTCGTGGATGATGATATGACCTCACATATCTTGGGGTTGTACTTCATGGTGCAGCTTCCAAGAGGATATGTTCCCAGATCGACTCCGTAATTCTGCTGCGAAAGTCTTGTGAAATGCCTCACAACTTCCACTTCCGACACTTCCGGTAGCTCGAGTGGGGTCTTTCGCATAATGTCTGATGGCAAGGTTGCCATGGCGTCTTTCAATGCCGTGTCTTCTTCCTCTGTCAGCCTTGGAGGTAGATGGCCCACCTTGCCTTTTCTCGAAAGTTCAAAGATCAAAGGCTCGTTCCAGTTCGCCTGCTTGAAAGTCATCTTTAGTCCTCCAAGATCTCCCTTAGGGCCGTGCAAAGAGCATCGATGTCTTCCTTCGAGTGTGTTTCCGTGAGGCTGAAGATGGCTGTTTGGCCTAGTTCAGGAATACTTTCAGTTGTTGGAGCGCCGATCTGTATGCCTTTCCTGATGAGGGCTAGCTCTAGCTCTTTGAGTTTTCTTCCAGTTTTGTCAAAATTCACCGTGAATTCTTTGTAGTGCGGAGCCTTCATGAGAGGAACTTGCAGCGTCTTCAGCCTGCTCAATTCCCTGATCGCATAGTATGTCTTTGAGAGTATTACTTGGCTCAACTGCTTCATGCCTTGTGCTCCGAGAAGAGAGAGATATGTGGCAGCTGTGAGAGCACATAGTGCCTCGTTTGTGCAGATGTTCGAGGTTGCCTTCTCTCGTCTTATGTGTTGCTCCCTAGCTTGAAGTACCATGCAGTAGGCTCTCTGCGTCCTGTCCTTTGTTGTCGTAATACCGATAATTCTGCCAGGCATGTGCCTAAGTAGCCGTTCTCCTTTGCAGGCGAACACACCGAGAAGTGGTCCACCGTAATTCATCGCGCTGCCTAAGCACTGGCCCTCGGCGACTGCAATGTCTGCTCCATATTCTCCAGGGGGCTTCAACAATCCCAGCGAGGTCAGGTCTACTCCTGCAACGAAAAGTGCGCCTCTTGAGTGAGCAATCTCCGCAATCTCTTGAACTCCCGTCTGTATACATCCAAGGTATGATGGGTTCTCAACATAAACTGCTGAGCAATCCTCTGTCATCTTGCGTTCAAGATCCGCAAGATCCATCTGCCCTGTGTCTTCGTCGTTCCTGACCTCCTTGATCCTTATTCCAGCAGGATCGGAGTAGGTTCTCAGAGTGGCGAGTCTATCTGGGTGTATGTGACGTGGTACTAGGAACTCGGTTCTTTGGGTCGCTCTCGTGGCCATCCGTGCTGCTTCACCCAGTGCTGACGCCCAATCGTATAGTGATGAGTTGGCGTAGTCCATGGCTGTAAGTTGGCAGATCAGGCTTTGATACTCGAAAAGCGACTGCAACATTCCTTGACTAATCTCAGCTTGATATGGTGTATATGCTGTTACGAATTCTGATCTGGTGGAGATCTCTGAGACTGCTGCTGGCACGTAGTGATTCCAGCATCCTCCTCCCAAGAAGCTACAAATCTCTGGAACGCCTTTGTTGACCGAGAGCAGTTGCTCAATATGTCCCTTGACCTCCAGCTCAGACATCGGGCCTGGAAGGTTGAGCTTTCTCCTCAACCTGACCTCTCGAGGAACATCTGCGTAGAGCTCCTCAACATCAGATATTCCCAAGGCGTTCATCATCTGAGCCTTGGCTTCAGCTGCAGATGAGGGGAGGTAGGGGTGAGTTGGTTTCGTTCCCATCAGTCTTCACTTTCTCAATAGTGGCAGATATGAGGTCGCCTTATGATTTTCGTATCTAGCCCCTCTCCTCGTATTCCTTTTTCTTTCTTCGGTACTCTTCAACATTCATCTTTTGGCGTGCCGGTATTCCCATAACGACAGTCTTCGGCGAAACGTTGCGAGTGACTAGGGCGCCAGCCGCCACGACCGCCTCTTCTCCAACGGTTATGCCTGGAAGGAGAATGGCGCCTGCGCCTATCACTGCGCCTTGCTTGATATTTACGCCCGTGAGTTTGCGGCTTGGAGGATATTGGTCGTTGGTAACTGTCACGCATGGAGCGATGAAGACATCATCCTCGATGATGGTCTTTGGAGGCAGGTAGGCTCTGGACTGGATGACCACGCGATGGCCAATGGCTACTGTGCCATCGATTATTGTGGAAGACCCAATCCGGGAATTGTCGCCTATCCTCGTGTCTTCTCTGATGAGCACATTATGGCCCGTTTCCAGATTTCTTCCGGCCAACACTCTTTCGTAGATGACTGTTCCGCTCCTCACAGTTGAGTCATCTCCAAGTCTTGCTCCTTTGCTTATTCGGTCGTAGATCTCTGGTTCAAATGCCTTGATCTTGGACCAGTCGAGCTCCTGCTTCAGGGAGGATCGGCATGGATAGCCTATGATTACGCCTATTCCAAGAGTCGAATTATCGCCGATGTGGCTTGGTCCGAAAATGGTGTTGTCTCCTTCGAGAAGCACCCGACTCATTGTTGCTCTTCTTGAGATAAACATGGCCGACACTGGCTTGAGGTATTGTAGCAAGAGGTTCTTATGCCTTAGATCGGGCTCCGAGCCGCCAGCCAATGTCACAAATAGAAATAAATAACGGTGATCTTGTCTACGAGGTAGTTCCGGTCTTTGAAGAGTGGTGAAACTTGCGAAATCTCACGGTGATCGCGGCCATATCCGTGATTCTGGCTACGTCACTCTTGCCCGCATCATCTGCTCCAAACACGCCGTCTGTGATCGATGTGAAACGGCACATTACGATAGGTGACTGGGGAGTCGTGGTCTTCAACGACACCTTCACAGTCCTCAATAATAGCACCTCTACCGCCAATGATTTCCTATACGGGGTGCCGAGATCCAATGCGGAAGGATTACGCTTCGTAATGGCGAAGGAATCATCAAACCTGTTGCAGGTGGAGCGGGATGTTGAGAAAGATCCATCTTTCTATTGGATGAGAATTCGCTTCAAGGAACCGTTGCCTATTGGGAAGAATCTCACGGTGAATGTTGCGTCGATTCACTCCAACGTGGTCAAGTTCTTTAGGGTTGAAGGGGAAGCAGGAACCGAGGAACTCTACGGAGTTGCTTTTTGGGCCTATCCAATCTTCAGGGTCAGAGCCGGATCCTGCAACGTTACTGTCTACACATCTTTGGATGCGAAGTATCAGCTTTCGCCCGGTTCCACATTCATTGCGACAAGGATAGACGGTAAGCCGGTTCTCGCCACTTCAAAGAAGCCTCTTGAGCCATTGACCGATGAGAAGTACTCGTTCAACTTCAGCTCTTCCTCCCAGCATTTGGTTACATGCGACTGGGCCAGAAGACAGATTTCCATCTCTCCTCAGGGCGAAGTCTCCTTCTCAGACTACTATCGGATCAACAATCTCGGCTCCTCATTCTCCTCCGTAAGGCTGATTCTTCCAAAGGAGACGGTAGAGGTGATGGCGCATGATGACATTGGTCCTCTTTGGTTAGCTCCGAAGAAGACTTTCGACGTATCTGTTGAACCTAGATTCAGAAACGTTCGACAGAATGAGAGTTTCGCATTCCGAGTCGAATACAAGCTCTCCCCTGGTAAAAACGTGAAGCAGCTTGAATGGTGGGGTCTGTACGACCTTGCTGTGAGGCTCCTGGCGGACTCACCATGGGTGGCCGAAAGGGAAGAGGTCAAGATCGTTCTTCCCAAGGGAGTAGCAGTTGAATCAAACAGTGTTCCAAACGCCGGAGCAGAGACATCATTGTATCAGACCGTGCTTGCCTATTCCTATGAGCCTGCCACGCCACTTCACGATGTGACTTTGAATCTCAAGTACCGGTACCTTCCCTTCTGGTCTGCGCTCGTTCCGTTGATGTGGGTGCTTCTTGCGCAAGTGGCCATAGCTGCTGTTTTCGCCATGTCGAAAATCAAGAAGCCAGCGAAGGCAGTTCCGTTGGCACCAGTTGAGCGGATCCTGCAATTTGTCGAGCTGTATGATGAAAGGACGGCTTTGCGAGCCGAGCTAGACAAGATGGAGCAGGATTTGGCACGCGGCGCGGTTTCTCGACACGAGTACAGAAGGAGAACTCGCGAGGTCGAGATGAGATTGGAGGAGATCAGGAAGGAACTGCAAGTCGTCAGGGCTGATCTATCCGCGGCATCAGCTCGGTACAGTGAGATGATAAGGAAGGTGGAGAGAGCTGAGGCTGAGATGGATGCCGCAAAAGCGAGTGCGGCTCAGCTGCGCAGTCAGTACAGATCCGGCAAGATGACACGTCAGATCTACGAAAGCATGGTCTCTGATGTTAGAAAGCGTCAGGATCGCGCGAGAGAAACGATTGATTCAACAATAATCACGTTGCGTGAAGAGACCCGATAATTCTCGTAGGTCTAGGCGAGGCTCGGCCCGAGTAAACCTCATATTCTACCAGAAAACATATGCCGCAATCCACGTGATGTCAAATGGCAACGATAAAAGTTGATGCAGGAAAATGTGATGGCTGCGGTACATGCGTCAGCGTTTGTCCGGTAGGTGTCTACGAACTGAAAGAAAACAAATCAGTTGTCGTGAACCAAGACGCCTGTTTAGTCTGCAAGGCATGCGAGACCCAATGCCCTCAAAGCGCAATAACGGTTCAGGAGTAGACTAGGGCGTATATCGCAACGGATGCTTTGCTCTTTCCTTGTTTTGAAGTAGTTCCTCAAGGCTGGGTCTGTTCTCCACCGCTCTTCTCAACGCGTGCCTCATCGCCTTGTAGTTATTAATGTATAATCTCTTTCGATCCACGGCTGAAGGGTGAACGAACACGTTCGCAATTATCAGCAGATCGTCGACAGCGGACCTCGGAATGAATCCTTCCTCTACCGTGTCTAGTACCGCTTTGGCCACGGCTGCTTGAGCAGGTCCATATACCAAGCTTGCTTGACGCATTCCCTTGACAGTAACCGTCGGCACGATGAGTGTGAGGGGCTTGGCAGTGAGATTCGGTTCAAGTATCGCTACGAGCGGCTCATGGCCTGGCGACGGCGAGGCCTTAGCTTTCGCAAAGGCATCACCTAGAGGGCCGTCCTTTCTCCCGATCATCAGATCTATGTGGGCAAGCTCAGGGTCTTCTCCAACCAGTGCCTCTCCAACCTTGAGATGGAAATCTCGAATCGTTTCAGGTGTAACATCGATGGCTGCAAAGCGTTGCTCCAAAGGTTTGCCCGAGGTTACTTCGAAGCTTACCATTCTTGCGGGAATCTTCCCGAGTTTCTCAAGATCGATTCTAAGTTCCTCCCTGTCCTCGTATGTCAATTCACCTCCCTGGGTCTGGGGGAGTCTAACCGGGCCCGCCTCTACACCAATCATGTCTAAGGCCGCTTTGGGGCCGACTGCTCCGCTTTTGATGATCACTCGACAGAACTTCTGAAGCTTCAATTGAATCTCCCTCGCCTTCTCAAGCTCTCCTCTTTGAAATGAGTCATACAGCTGTCGCCAGATGTCGGGAATCACATTCGCGCTTGCGAGAATCATTCCAGAGCATCCGGATGCGAGAGCAGGAAGCACCACCTCGTCGTGGCCACACATGATCGAAAGCCTTGGGCTGGTCTTCTCGATCAACGCCAGTATGTATCGAAGTTCACCACTGCTGTCTTTTACGCCAACTATGTTCGGGATCTCTGCCAGATCTTCAACCATCTGCCAAGGCAGTTGGACCCCCGTTACCTGTGGTATGTTGTAGAGCACTATCGGAATGTCTACAGCCTCGGCCACAAGCCTATAGTGCTCGTAGATTCCTCGGACAGCAGGCTTGTGGTAGTATGGAGTCACGATCAATGCTGCATCTGCTCCAATGTCTTTGGCAGACTTGGTCATCTCTATGGTTTGATCTGTGCCTGAGCAACCGGTCCCCACGATGACCGGAACCCTATGCCCCACTTCGTCAATGACGATCCTTGATGCCAGCTTCCGCTCTTCAATTGTCATATTCTGAAATTCGCCTGTGGTACCACACGGGACAACTCCAGTCGCGCCCTTCTCGAGAACGTACCTCACAAGTGCTCTCAGTCTTGTCTCATCAACCTGTTTTCCGTCATTCGTAAATGGTGTGACCAGCGCGGGTATCACTCCACTGGGCTTGAACATATCCAACGTCCTCGAAGAAATCATCCACATGTTGAACTAAATAAGCTAGTCATTGCACTGATCAAGAAGATGCAGAAGGAAACGGGATGAAGAAGGCAATTCAGATCGATGAGAGAGATAATGTTGCCACGGTCACATCAGATGTGCGTTCCGGGGAGTCGATTGAGGTACTATCCCCAAAAGGTGTCGTGATCCTCAGATCCAAATCTCTCGAAGTCATCCCTTTTGGGCACAAAATAGCATTGGCCGATCTGAGAAAAGGCAACTCGATTATCAAATATGGCGAACGAATCGGGCTTGCGTCCAAAAGCATCAAGATCGGCAGATGGGTGCACACGCACAACGCGGAGAGCGCCGTTGTCCCCACGTCAGAGTTCAAGGTCGAGGATAAATGACAGAGTTTCATGGCTATGAGAGGCCTGACAGGTCAGTTGGAGTCCGCAATCATCTGCTGGTCATAGCACCGATCGACTGCAGCTATGAGCCTGCAAGGAGAATCGCCGATCGAGTTGAAGGAGCGGTCGCCGTCACCCAGCATCACGGATGCGGAGCAAACGAGATGGTCATCAACACATTGATCGGAGTTGGCTGCAACCCGAATACTTCTGGAGTTCTACTCGTAGGACTGGGATGCGAAACCCTAACCGCAGAAATCTTGGCCGAAGGTATTGAGAAGTCAGGGAAACCAGTTGAGATCGTGATTTGTCAAGAAGGAGGCACGTTAAGGGCCATTGAGAAGGGAACTCGAATTCTTCAGAGGATGGCGCATGAGACCAAGGAGACAAAGCGTGAACCTTTCCCCGTATCGAAGCTGACCTTGGCCTTGGAATGCGGAGGTTCGGACGCGACCTCAGGCCTGGCGGGGAATCCGGCAACAGGCATAGCCGCAAACATGCTCATAGACGAGGGTGGCACAGTGATCTTCAGCGAACCACAAGAGATGACTGGAACGCAGGATATTCTCGCCAAACGAGCAGTCAACAAAACCGTGGCAGAAGCTATCCGTAGAATGATTGACCGTGAGGAGCAGCGCATGAAAGCAATGGGCATAGACAGTCGGTTCATAACCAAAGGAAACTTGGACGGTGGCCTCACCACGATCGAGGAGAAGAGCCTGGGTGCGATAATGAAAGGCGGAACTCGCCCTATTCAAGGCGTTTTGGAGAACAACTGGAGTAGGCTGGACAAGCCGAGCCACGGCGGCCTCTGGCTGCAGGACGGAACTGAACGAGACATTCCTTCAGTGACACATTTGGTGGCAGCGGGTGCACAAGTTGTCGCATTTACAACTGGAAGAGGTTCAACCGTTGGTCATGCCATTGCGCCGGTCCTCAAGATTACCGGCAACTCCGAGACCTATCGCCGAATGACAGACAATATGGACATTGATGCAGGCGGTATCATCAATGGAAGAGAAACGCTTCAAGCGGTCGGAGAAAGAATATTCAACGCCGTCATCAAAGTTGCTTCCGGCAAGAAAACGAAAGCTGAGGCCCTTGGCTACAAGGACTTCGACGTGTTCTCGCGAGACAGGGCTGCTGAGCATCTACTGGGTTTCTGAAAGCGCCACCTTGACCTGATTCTCCTATATGCTGCTGCCGTCTACGATAGTCGCGGAGACTTGGCTTACCCGTCTGCGTGTGTTTTCTCCCGTTTCAGTTTCTCCGAGAGCTCAACGAAATACGAGATCCCCTTTGATAGGAGTGCTCTTCCTTGAGGGGTGATCTGATAGTACTTCCTCGCTGATCCCACCCTTCCAGCCTCAGTTCTCGTGATCTTGACATACCCTTCTCTCTTCAGAGCGTACAGGACCACATAGGAAGTGACCTCACCCACCCCAAAACCGAAGCGATGTCGTATGTCGTCTCTCAGCTGATAGGCATATCTTGGGCCTTGCTGAAGAATGCTCAGCAAATACAGCCAGAGGGTTTCCTTCGTTGTCTTACGAACCAACCGTTCGTACGCCATGGTCCATTCCTCGCAACAATACGTGCATAAACATAAAACTTTTATGGCCATAAAGGTCTTGATACGGCGACGAGGAAAGAGCGATGGCCAAAATCAGGTTGGGGATCATAGGGGTCGGGAATTGTGCAAGCGGCCTGATTCAGGGGGTTCAATACTATCGACAGAACGAAGAGATACGAACGGGCTTGATTCACAATCAAGTAGGCGACTACTCAGCGATAGATCTGGAATTTGTCAGCGGGTTCGACATTAGCGAAACCAAGGTTGGGAGGCCGCTGGCAACGGCTATCTATAGTCCTCCGAACGAGGTGCGATGGGTGAACAGGGTTGAGGGCTGCGAACGTGTTGTGATGGAAGCTCCAATTCTGGACGGGGTCGGCATCTTCGCTGAGAAGATGATTCAACCCATAAAGCAGACAAGATCTGTTCATGAGCTTCGCAGAGACATCGTTAAGGAGATTCGGGACACTGGAACGCGCGTGTTGGTGAACTATCTTCCGGTTGGAAGTCAGAAGGCAACCGAGTTCTGGGCGGAAGTAGCCCTTGAGACCGGCTGCGCGTTCGTAAATTGCATCCCTGTCTTCATAGCATCTGACAAAGGATGGAGCAGCAAGTTCGAGATAAAGAAGCTGCCAATCATTGGAGATGACATAAAGAGCCAGGTCGGATCAACCATAGTTCATCGAGTGTTGACGAAACTCTGCATGGACAGAGGAGCAGTCGTGGATCAGACCTATCAGATCAATGTCGGCGGAAACACTGACTTCATCAACATGCTTGAAAGAGACAGACTTGAAAGCAAGAAGATCTCAAAAACAGAAGCTGTTCAGAGCCAACTGAAGAACCGACTCGAAAACGGGAAGATCTACATTGGACCAAGCGATTTCATTCCTTTTCTCGGGAACAGAAAACTCGCCTTCATTAGAGTAGAAGGAAGAATGTTTGCGAACGTCCCCTTCAACATGGAGATGCGACTCGACGTTGATGACAAGTCCACCTCTGGCGGCACTGCTATAGACGCTGTCAGATTAGCGCAGCATGCGTTAGACCGAGGAATCGGCGGCTGTCTGGCATACGCATCCGCTTACCTAATGAAACATCCGCCGATTCAGATGAGCGATGAAGATGCAAGAACGAAACTTGATGAATGGATAGCCAATCCATCTTGAAGTCCGTCTGAGTGACGGTATGCAAATCCACATGGTGTCACATTCTCACTAATCCATTTTCCTCTGGCCTTCTGCGAACGTATCGAAACTCCCAGCTGTCTGTCAGAATCGGACAACCAATACTCAATCAACTGCCTGGCCTCACAGACAATATTCGTAGGCCCGATTCGAGGGAAGCCTACCAAGAGAGGCCAACAATGGTTAAGCCAAAAGTTGATCTAAACCAACTCTCCCATACAGCTCTCCCCGGTATCCTTGCAATTTCTTTGGTCCTATCGGTCTTCTTCTCAGTAGCCTCCCCGACACAATCACTCTCCTTGACCCCCGATGCGGTCATGACGACGATAAGCGGTAGTGGCCTTGCGTGTTACAACACATCATTTGCCGGCATGGTCTACATACTTCCCTCCAGCGCCTCCACCCAGTACTGGTACCAGAAATATGGTGACCGACTCTACTTCTACGTCCATGCCAATCTCGAAGACTATCGCACTGCTATTACATACGACTTCAACATCATAGCCAAGCGCTACAGGCTCGTTATCATAGTCGTTCCTGCAGATGACTTGCCCAGCTACTACCAGAACCTTAGGATTATGGACGAGCTGGCGGTAAAAAGCAGCTTGAGAATACTCTACGGCATCTTTCCAAAGGAAAAATACGGAGCGGAGACAGACTATCTAACTCCCAAAACAGCAATGCACACGCTTGTTCTGGACAACATGCGTCTCATGTCCCAGCTAAGGGCCACGTTTGGCGTTGGAGTATGGTACGGGTGGAGAGGGCGACTGATCCCACAGGACATCCGCAGCTTTCATGCAAGTCTACCCCAAGACATCAGGAGATTCTATCTCACGTGGATAGACAGTCAATTCGTGGCGAGAATGGTTGACAGAGGGTTACCCGGAATCGCGAAGGAACTGGATATTCAGGTGGCCACCGAGCTCTACAGCAATAGGGAAATCAGCAGATACGCAGGCACCTTCCATAGGCAAATCGTGATCACAGGATTAGAAGACTGTGTCAGCGCCAGTGATTGGAGAAGCGCGATTAGGGACCTTCTTTCCAAGACGAGCTGCACACTCGTCGAGCCGAGAGTGTTCGCAGCATGGATTTTCTGGGACCAGGACGATGGATCCCGCGAAAACCTGACAGCATACATAAATGGAGAGCTGCAGAACCCATTCTAGACATATTTGCGTGAGTCAGCTCGGCACTCACGCGACCAGCGAATAGCATCGAAATTTCTAACAACATGTGTTGCTCCCCCGTCAACCTCAGGGTTCCTTCTGAAACATCATCTGCAGCTAAGCATCTCCTCTGAGATTCTCGTCTCTACTTCTTGAGAGTCTCTGGCACCAGTTGACTTCAGACTTGCTAAACGTTATATAAAATCAAACGCATACGTTCCAGTAGGGAGACCTTGAAGTCTTGATTAAGGATGCCTCCAAGGCTCTTGAGCGAATAGGTCTGCCCGGTAGAGACCTATACGAGCTTCCGACCTCAGAGAAGAGATTTCCTGACGGCT
>CAZGRO010000021.1:0-15595 GCA_964528315.1 uncultured Candidatus Bathyarchaeia archaeon | reverse complement strand
TAGACGACTACATCCCATTCCTGCGACTGGGCGTTTCTGCCATCGACATCATAGACTTCGACTACCCATACTGGCATACGACTGCAGACACAGCCGACAAGGTGGGTCCCGAGAGTCTCGAACGAGTTGGCCGAACGCTACAGGTGTTTCTTGAGACACTGGAATAGGTCCCGCGTGTACTGGTTTAGTCGATTTTGTGTCCGCAATAGGGGCAGAATTCAATGTTGAATGGCAACGAGGAGAGACCGTTCCCACATTTCTGGCAGCGTCTACCGCCCTCGGATGCTAACTTGGGTTTTGTCGCGAGTCCTGAGATCAATAGCGATGCCCCGAGAATCAGGCCACACGCGAATAGTGCAAACGCGGGCAACCAGTACAACTCAAGTCTCCCCAACCAAACGGAGAGAAGTGCCGAAAAACCAATGACCATTACGCCGGCTTTGGCCATGCGGATTGGGAATTTGAGGGCTAGCCAAACTGCAACTATCACACTTCCTGGCAACAGGATGAATGGGATGAGCGACTCGAAAAGCAATCCTAGCCATGGCTCTATCGGGTCCATAAACCGGACAAGTCCTCCAATGGTAGCGGTGTAATAGAGTGCTCTTAAGAGTTTGGACCGCAGGGCGATAGCTTACCGCGTGATCTTGTCGGCAGCGGGGCGGCTATGGCTTGGAGTTGCAAGGGGGGCTTGGAGGTGGTTTGGGCTAATGCGGTCTGCTTACGCGTAGATGCCTGTCAGGGTGTTGGTTATGGGGCGTCTGCAGATGCACCACTCTGGGGAGGGTAGGTCCCATGGGCCGGATTGGTTTTTCGGTGAGGTGTGCTCCATCGGCTGTTCCGCTCTTTCTGTTCGAAAAATATCGAACTAGGTTAATAAACCCTTCTCTAACTTCACCCTCATCGACATAAGTAGAGTGTGTACGAACAAGACAAACTGCTCCTGAAATAGGCTTATTTGCATTACAGGCGCATAATGGAATGTGACCGTGATGACCTCCAAGATCCAACTGCCCGAATCCTGGCTGAAGAGGGTTAAGGCGGCAATTCACCGTCAGAGGCTCGCGATTCTTCTGACGCTAGCTGCATGCGAGTCGAAGACAAGGAGCAAATGCCTCTCGTTCTCCAGCCTACTCAAGGAGCTAGGATCAAGTGACGGAAAAGGCAAGTCGACCTTGGTCTATCACCTGAAGATTCTGGAAGGGGCCGGCCTCATAGAGGGTGATACAATGGAACAGCCAGAGAACCCTGGCAGCTACCGCGTCTACCGATTGACAGATGATGGAGCACGTTTCCTCCGCGACGTAATGAAGGTGGACGATCAGCAAGTAGAAGGCATTGAACCGACAGGATTAACGAGCAAATCGAAGCGATCATAGAAGAAGCATGGACGGGCCTCGGTGATACCTGAGCCAGTATCGCCGGGTCTCATTCTTGAGTGCGCCGCAGACAATCAAGCCGAGCTACGTTAGTGCGCTAAATCCTTGTTGCATACTATTCTGATTCTAGGCCTCGCCTGGAAGGAGTATGTCGTGCGGCTTGGCTTCCTCTATTCCTGCAGCGCTCATAACTGTGAACTCAGCCTTCTCCCATAGTTCCGAGATGTTTCTCGCGCCCGCGTATCCCATGGCTGCTCTGAGCCCATCCGCAAGCTCCTGAATCACCGTCGCCAGGTCACCTTTGTAGGGGACCCAGCCTTCCACACCCTCAGCTATGCCTTTCGCTGGGATGCTGTACCGGTCCATGGAGTATCGTTTGGCCATGGCCGAAGCGCTTCCCATTCCCCTGTACTGCTTGTAGTAGCGTCCTCCAATGGCCACAAGGTTTCCCGGCGCTTCCTTGCATCTCGCGAAGAGATTGCCGATCATGACTGTGGATGCGCCTGCGCCGAGCGCCACAGCTATGTCCCCTGGCCCTCTGATGCCTCCATCGGCAATGATCGGGATGTCGCTTCCATGCTTTCTTAGAGCGTCGGCAGCTTGGGCCGTGGCGAAGAGTGTCGGGGAGCCGGCCTTAGCAACCTCTGAAGTGGTGCAAATGGATCCTGATCCGATCCCCGCCCTTATTCCAGCAACCCGCTCAAGTTTCGTAAGAATATCCTCTGCGGCCCTGTACGTTCCGATGTTTCCCACAACAACGTCCGCGTGCACTTCTTTGAGGATATCTTTGGTTGATTTGAAGACATTCGCATTGTGGAAGTGCGCAACATCGATGACCAGTACGTCAATGTGTTGGTCAAGCTTCTTGGCTCTCTCCAAGTCAAAGGGTGAAACGGCCGCCCCGCAAAGCAACTTGCCCTCCTCATCTCGAGCTGCGTTTGGAAAGCGTCCTCTCAACATTATGTCTTTGAAAGTGATCAGCCCTCTCAGAGTTCCCTCATTGTCAACGATTGGCAGCTTCTCGATTCTGTTGGCATGAAGGAGGTTCTTTGCCTCTTCTAGAGTGGTGCCTTCCTTCGCTGTGACAAGTTTCTTCGTCATCATATCCTTGACCTTGAGTGTCCTGTGAGCGAATCTCACATCTCTCCCTGTCACGAGCCCCACAAGTTTGCCGCCTTCGACGACTGGTAGGCCGGAGATCTGATGTTTCTGCATCAGATCCATTGCGTCTCCAACCGTTTGGTTTGTGGAGAGTGTAATTACCTCTCGGATAATCAATGATTCAGCACGTTTCACCTGTGCCGCCATCTTCACCTGATCTTCAACCGAGCAGTTTCTGTGAAGTATTCCCAAGCCCCCGAGTCTGGCTAGAGCGATCGCCATTTCTGCTTCTGTAACAGTGTCCATCGGCGAAGAGATGAACGGCAGGTTCAACTTGTGGTTGACAGTTGCTTGCGTCGTGAGATCAATTTCTTTCGGTTCGACTTCAACCCAATTCGGAACGAGTATTACATCCCGAAAGGTTACGGCCAGGCTCGCATCCTTCAACTTCTGGCTGAACGTTCCCTTCATGGCCGAAGCCCCCCTACGTCTAAAGCTCCTAGTACCATCACAGGATTGCGATCCTTGTACATCTCATAGAGTTCCCTCTCTTCCTTCTGCACTCGCGACAGTTGGACAAGAAGATCAAGAGCCTTAAGGCAGGATCCACGGTTCTCAGTTAGGCTGTTCGCTAGTCTTGATGCGTCAAACTCAACCATTCAAAGCCACTTACACGTTATGGCATGGCCGAACTGATAAAAGACCTCTCAACATGAATGGAACAATGTCATATGCAAGTCAATGAGATTCTACGTTAACAGTCTAGCCTTTCGGTTCGCCAGCGATGAACCGCAAAAACAATGAACAAGGGAATCAACAGGCCGATCCAAAGCCAAGAAGTCAGATCAATCCCGAACACTAGAGCGTACCAAACTAGAAAGATGACCGAGCAGATCTCAATGGCAAGACAAACCGGATTCGAAACGTAATCTCTGAAATTATGCGGGAAGATGGCCACACCAAACCTCTTCCTGCTGAGGGGATAAAGCCAAGGGCGCCCCCTCACATCTGTCGAATCGCCAAGAAGATGCACTATTCCTCCAGTCAGAAATGAGATCGATGCTATTGGGCCTAGAAGAAGCAGAATGACGGCTCCCATAACAGGTGGCCAGATCGAATGGAAAATGCTCCCACAATGGTAGTCCTCATCGCTTAGCCCAACAATCGGAAGAATGGCGTCGAGCCCTGACAATGAGGTTCCAACCAGCAGATAGAAGAGATCAAGATCGCGAAGCAGTATCTTCACGAGGAATGCAAGCGCCAGATGTGCAGCAAGCATCTCCGTCATGCCTTGGAGTGAACCTGTAAGTGGCATCTCGATTGAAATAGCTTAGCTTCGTCTTGGTGAAATGCCATTGTCGTCTTCTGTTCGAGCGGGTCAGTCTGGAAGTGATTGCCTGGTTGCGAGAAGAGCTTTGTGTCGAAGGCGTGCATAACGCCTATTAGGGGAAGTAGCTCTAAATGCGGTTCAAGTGGTCGAAGTGATAGGTGAATCTGTTCCACCTCGATAGAAGCTTCCAGTTCTTCTTGTCTTCGACCTTTAGTTTGTGGAAGAGGTTTTCACGGTGTCTGTTGAGAGAGGAATAACTGTAAGGAAGAGTGAGGATTTCTCGGAATGGTACACCCAGATCATAATGAAAGCCGATCTATGTGACTACGCAGGGATCAAGGGCTTCATTGTCTTCAAGCCGTACTCGTATGAGATCTGGGAGAATATGAAGAACTTTCTTGACGGAAGATTGAGGGCTGTAGGGCATAGAAACGCATACTTTCCGGCGCTCATTCCAGAGAGCTATCTCAAGAAGGAGGCTGAACACTTCTCTGGATTTGTGCCTGAGGTTTTCTGGGTGACTCGGACCGGAGATAATGAGCTTGGTGAACCGCTCGCTATGAGGCCCACATCAGAAACCATTGTCTGTGACTCCTATTCGAAATGGGTGAAGAGCTGGCGAGACCTGCCGATCCTGATCAATCTATGGAACTCGGTCTTTAGAGCTGAAATCAAGGCCACGAAGCCCTTCCTTAGAACATCGGAATTCCTCTGGCAGGAAGGTCACACAGTTCATGCCACAAGCGAGGAGGCTGAGAAAGAAGTCCGAGACATATTGGAGTACTATAGGCAGCTTGTGGAGGAACAGATAGCAATCCCCGTCCTGTTGGGGAAAAAGACGGATGCTGAGAGGTTCGTTGGAGCTGTCTACACCCTAACGATGGAGGCCATGATGCCCGACGGAAAGGCATTGCAGATGGGCACTTCCCACTTCCTTGGCCAGAACTTCTCGAAGCCCTTCCAGATCAAATACCTCGGCAAAGATGAGAAGGATCACTATGTATGGCAGACAAGCTGGGGGGTCACAACGAGAATGATCGGAGCTATGATAATGATGCATGGCGACGACAAGGGGCTTATCGTGCCTCCACGAATAGCACCGATCCAAGTAGTCATCGTTCCTATCTACTACAAGAATGAGGATCGCGACAGAGTCCTAGCAAAGGCGAAGGAGATAGCTGACCATCTCAAGGCGAAGAATATCTTAGCCTTCCTTGATGATAGGACAGAGTACACACCGGGCTGGAAATTCAACGAGTGGGAGATGAAAGGAGTTCCGACAAGAATGGAGATAGGTCCTAGAGATGTGGCAGCGGATCAGGTCATAGTCTCTAGGAGAGACACAGGACAGAAACTCCCAGTCAAGATGACCCTCGTCCACCAAGAGATCAAGAGAATCTTGGAATCGGTCCAAGCTGATCTCTATCAACGGGCAAAGAAGCAACTGGAAGAGAGCATAAGAAGCGTGAAGTCGTATGAGGATTTCAAGCAGATCTTGGAGACGAAGGGCGGCTTCATAAGGGCCTGCTGGTGCGGTAGATCAGAATGCGAAGCCAAAATAAAAGGGGACACGGGGGCAACGATAAGAACTGTTCCCTTGCAGAGAGAAGAGCCGTTCGGCAAATGCGTGATGTGTGGCCGTGAGGCTAGAGAGGTCGTGTATTTCGCGAGAGCCTACTAGGACTCAAATGCGGCGTACATTCGATAGAAGCTCGTTGGCCCTCTCAGAGATCTTGCTAGCCTCGCGAATACAGGCGGGTCCCATATGCTCTATTTTGAGGGAGGCCGCCGCCGTGCCGAGGCAGGCCGACCATACCGCGTCACCTGAGCGAGAGAAATCCAAGAGAAAAGCGGCTGTGAAGACATCTCCTGCGCCGGTGGGATCGACAACCTTCTCAGGTCTGTAGGCAGGGATATGGAAGAAACCGCTTGGGAGAAGGAGATCGAGTCCCTCACATCCCCGTGTATGGATGCAGATAGACGGTCCCATTCCTTTCAGTCTTTTCAGAGCATTTGAGTCGCTGTCTCCGACCATTGCTCTCAGTTCGTCGGATGTTGCCTTCAGGATGCCTATCTTTTTCAACAGGGATCTGTCAAGCCACCGTCTCTCCGATATGACTCTGTTTCGTCCAACTTTTCGCAGGTATCCTTGCGGATCAAGGGACACGAACATGGATCGGTCTGCAAACCATCCAGCAACTGTCTCCGTGATCTCTCCGATGACTGGTGCAATGTGAAGACAATGAATTCGAATATTCTGCTTCAGATCTAGGGTTTCGAGGTTATCGCACCTGCCCAACAATCTCAGCCTCCTATGATCGTTTTTGTAGGTAATCTCGAACTTGGTCGTCGGAGCCTTAACTACCGTAAGGAATCTGATGTCGACTCCTTTTTGCCTAAGCCACCTTACTCTCCTCTGTCCAAAATCGGTTCCAACCTTGGACGTAATGAGTGGTCTTGCACCAAGAGAGATTGCCGTGAGCGAAGTGTGAACCGCTGGTCCTCCCGGGACCCAACCTGTCTTCCTGTACCGGCCTATCCCTATGCGATCGAGTGTGACATGACCAAGCGTGACTAGTCGCAGCATGCCACTTCATCTTCACCGTAGATTCCTGTCTCTGGTTCATATGATAATCGTTGTCTGAGCTCGGAGCCGTGTGTTCATACCAGAGCCAACGGACGGCTGCCGAGATCGATGACGGGCTGTGTTTCAGGTATTATGGCTGACATGATCTCACAAGATAAAGCCATAATAGGGGCGAATCGAGATTGGACGGGGAGAAGGCAAAGTCAGATGGCAAAGAAAAGGAAGTCTAGAGGAAGGAGCAAAGGCGGAAAAGGAAGATCTGACCTAATTCAATGCTCCAACTGTGGGATGCAAGTCCCTAGGGACAAGGCGAAGAGGTCGACCCACTGGGTTTCTTTGGTGGATCCGTCCTTGGCTCGAGAACTCAGGGCGAAGGGTGCTTATATCGCTAGACAGAGGGTCGTCAAGTTTTACTGCGTGTCCTGTGCCGTGCATTTCGGAGTCTCCAAGGTCAGAGCGAGAGACGAGAGACGATTCTACTAGCCCTCTGGTGAAGCGCCAAGACCCACCTCTAATCATTTCCTAGAGGACCCTGACCCTGTGAATCCTAGCAGGTGGAGTAAACTCAATTCCAGTCTGCTCGGTTGAACGGGCCAGCCTCGCGGGGTCTGTAAGCAGCTCCTTTATCCCTTGAACATGTGCAGCGCCGACTAGGGTCAGGATGTTTGGTTCTACTATTCCGCCCCGGATGTACTGCTCCGTAATGAAGATGAGTCTAGCAGCCATCATTAGGTTTCGTTCTTGGATGAGAACTCGCCAGAGGGTCGGAAAGGCTCTGCACATGAGCTCGGTTCCGCCATTGAAGTGCGCCAGAGCTTCCTGCTTCAGTCCTTCTTCCCAAAGTCTGATTCCTTGTTGGTTGTATCTGGCGACGTAGGCCTCTATTCTCTGCCAAGCCACTACCTCCTCCAGTGTGGCTTGTGACTGTACTCGTCTGGCGATATCGTGTTCATCCATGTCTATGAGCCAAATGTCTGCCTCCTGATTTCCAAGCGCATCCACAGCCGCCACAAACTCACACTTGCGATTGCAGTTACCGAACCTTGGGCAGTCGAAGCATGTCCGCCTCAGGTGGGCAAATCTTCGCTTGTCCAGTTCAAGGCAGATGGCTTGAGGAGATGTTATGTTGACTGCTTGTGCGGCGTCTGCGATGCTTCTCTGGCTCCAGTGCGCTGTTCCCAGTAGCTTGATGTATCGAAGATAGTTGCGCATTTCTAACAATTCCCGCTAGGCAGAACAAGATCTCTGTCAAGTTCTGACGGATTCCAAGGCCGAAATGGCTGTGGGTCTTCTCCTGGCCAGAAATCTGGTACGAATGGCTCTCGCTGCAACGGTTCGCACCCATATAGTGAGGTTCGACATGCGACAATGCCTTGAGATCGATGTCGACGGCATCTCTCTTGTTTCATCATTTTCGGATTCGACCTTCTATTCCACTCTGATTCTTACCTTGGGTTGTCTCCTACGGACAAGATTCTGTTCGATCTGTTCCAGCTCAGACTTCAGAAACCGGTGATATGTCTGCACGGCTTGTTCATCATGAAGCATCTTCTCGTGCGGGATGCACATTCTCAACATGAACATGTGGCGGGGAGTTGGTTGGCTTGAGAATCGTCGAATCAACTCGTCCATGTCTGAGAATTGAGAGAGGTCATGTGAAAGGGCCTCAGCGAAACGAGACGTGATCTCCATGGCTTCAGAGAATCCCTTGAACGCTTTCTTCAACGCCTCTCGGCCCCTTGGTGTCAGCTCGAAGTTCATTCGCCCTCTCCCTCCTTCAGCGGCATCATGCCTCTCCACGAATCCTCTCTCCTCCAACTCTTTCAACGCGTTTGAGATTGTTCCTCGATGCGGTTGCCAAATGGTGCCGAATGGCCTCCTCAGATGCTCCTCGATATCCACGAGACAGAACGCTTCCTCTCTCAGCGCCGTGAGTATCGCGAATTGGATGGCACTGATGGGACGCCTCTCATTGGGCACTCTGAAACTCCACATTTTCGTGTCATCTAGTCGTGGGGACGACTTTAAGTCGTATCAACAACTTAATAAACGCACCGGAAACCTGCATTCAACCGAAGCAAGTCATTCACGAATATGCGTGTTTGACCATGTATGATTTTCCCGAGGCTCTTACTGGATCTGAATGTCAAGATATTGTTTAGTCTCTACGAAAGCTCTCTATGTGCTCGATAGATCCTTTGTGCAACTGTGACTGACGCAAGGATCGATACTACAATGACCCCCACATTGATCGCTTCAGCAAGCGTCGAAGCAAAAAGGATTAGCAGTCTCTCAGGTCGCTCAGCTACACCCACCGTCATGTTCGCGCCTTCGCTTTCTCCTCGCGCTCTCGTGTAGCTTACCAAGATCGAGCTTGATATTGCCCAAATTCCCCAGAAGGTGGAGCACAGTCCGGCCAAGGTGATTGCCGATAGAACGAGCATCTCGCCGACCTTGTCTATCACAGAGTCGCAGAACCCGCCGAATCTGGTTACCTGTCCATACAGTCTGGCCAAAGATCCATCCAAAAGGTCGAAGAATCCGGACAGCAATAGCAATGCACCAGCCAACCACAAGGAAGGCCGGTTGCCCGCTGAGACGTAGTAAAAGAATGAGGATCCCACAGCCAAAGTCAAGCCGAGAAGACTCGTCGCGACTGGGCTGAAGCCAAGTCGATGAAGCTGTCTGGCATAGAAGTCAAAGAATCTCTTCGAGCTTTCTTTCAGCTGAGTAAGCACCAATCTTCCTCAAACTACGATGTACAAGTAACCGTTTAAACATGTGCGCACATCAAATAGCCCGATCCTTCTGGAGTCACCAGTTAATACGAACGACCCGGTCAAGCGCGTCCAGCAACGGATAAGAAAAAAGCCATACCAGAGGGGGTAGTAGGCAGAAGAACCAGCGTGTCTTCCAATTGCTCAGCACTCCGCTCCACAGCTTGAAACTCTGTGCATAAGTCAATGAAAGACATGCCAGCGAGATGAAGAGCGAGGCCAGGGACGGAAACCACACAGCAGGATACGAGAGCAACAGTTGCGACTGGGTTGCTGCCAGTGTGTGAACGTCTATCTGAGCCAATTCTGGGCGCAGGAGCATTTTCACATACCAGATTCCCCAAGAGACCTCGTCCTCAACATGAAGCTGTCCCGTTAAAGTCGGAAGGAGAAAGAACAAGACTGGGAGGGCACGCAACGTGCAGTTGATCTGAGCAAAGGCATTGATCAGCAGCGCGCTTCGTCTTGGCCGGCTGAGCAGATGGAGGAGCGTAGTGAATGCAATCGCCAATGCCCAACTCAGGACCGGCCCCAGCATGCTTGACAACACGCTTTCGGCCATATTGGTGCGAAAGTCCGGGTCGTCCGGTGTCCTGTTAGGATTGCCCACCTTATTGAATCCTGTGCTCACATGGACACGGTCCATTCTCGCGCCTAATCCATGCGCCAGTTCGTGAAGGAAGGTTGACAGCAAAATGGCACAAAGCAGCATCACAATCCAAACTGAGAAGAATGATGGGATCTGTTTGAGTCTCAGTGATTTAGCCTGCATATCTTCCTTTCCGCGTGCGCTATTTCTCTAGGGCTCAAGAGACCTCGCTTCTAGTATGCATTTCGGTCAATCTCTGTGCTTGCGGGGCAGTATTACATGTAGGATTACACTCATTCTAGGTGGGCTTCTTGTGTGGTTGAGCCAAAGCTTAGATCAGTCTACCTTTAAACTGGCAAGATGACATATAGTCAGCATCATCAGTCCCATGAGCACTGGATTTGATGTCTAGATGGGCAGGATAGATAAAGGGGTCAGCTGCAACGTGTCAGGCTGCGGGGAGAAGGCTGTGCGGTCAATCTCGGCTGAAGACGCCTCGCAGGCGAAGCTGAACATAGGTGACGCAAGGAGAGCCTACCTATGCAAGAAGCACTACAGAGAATTGAAGAAGAATCTGAGACAGAATCGTAGACTTCAGAAATGGCGTTGGAACCCATAGAGCACAAAGAGGGTTTTGTTAATGCGAATACTATTGATACATTCAGAGCATTTTGAGTATCAAGTGATTGAGAAAGCGATCGAGAAACCAGAGCAGGTAACGAACGCTGAGAGAGCGACCACAGTGACGGACGCCTTGGTTACCTTTTGCACAGTGGAGAAAACAGATGAAAAGAATCCGAAGAATGTGGCACAAAACGCGGTCAAATCAATTGAAGAAGTTGCTGACTGGGTTAAGACAAATAGAATCGTGATCTACCCTTACGCTCATCTGTCGAGCAACCTAGCATCCCCAGATGTGGCAATACAGATTCTCAGAGAGATGAAGGCGGAACTGGAGAAGAGAGGATATGTCGTCACGAAGAGCCCTTTTGGGTGGTACAAGAGCTTCAACATATCATGTAAAGGGCATCCATTGTCAGAACTCTCCAGGACCATTACAGCTGAGGAGGAGCGACCAAAAGAACCGCGCATAGAGGTCGAATACGCTATTCTTGATTTGGAGGGGCGAATCCACGACCCGAAGACATACGCCTTCAAGCCAAATGAAAATGACTTGAAGATGCTGGTTGAGAAAGAAGCCTTCAAGATAGGGCTGACGGGAGGCAAGCCTCGCTTTCTAGACTATTGCAGGAAATTCGGATTGGAGTGGGAACCGTATTCGGATGTGGGGCACATGAGGTATGCGCCAGAAGCAAACATGATGTTCGAACTCGTCGCCGAGTATTCTTGGAAGGTAGCGAACTCCTTAGGTATGCCGGTCTTCGCGGTTAGAGGCACCAACATGTTCGATCTCTCGGTCAAACCGGTGAGGGAGCATGCCGACCTGTTTGGAGCCCGGCTCTACCAAGTGAACCTAGACGAGAAGAGCTATGTGCTAAGATATGCCGCCTGCCACCAGCAGTTCGCAATGCTGAAGGACTGGGCCATAAGCTACCGACATCTTCCCCTGGGAACCTTCGAGGTGGCTGACAGCTACAGACTTGAGCAGAGCGGAGAGCTGCTTCTCTGCTTTAGGGTCAGGAAACTGCACATGCCGGACCTGCACATTTTCAGCAAAGACCTAGAGGAGTCGAAGGTCTCTGCCATGAAGACTCACAGGAAGATATATGAGGAAATCGGAAGGCTTGGAAGAGACTACGTCTCAATCTACAATACGACAAGGTCCTTCTACGAACAGAATAAGGCCTTCTTCAACGAGCTTCTGGCGGTGGAGAAGAAGCCTGTTCTCATGTGCTTCGTTCCTGAATCCATCTACTACTGGGTAATCAATGTAGAGTACACAATCATCGACGAGTTAGGAAGGCCCAGGGAGATAGCAACATTCCAGATAGACGTAGGCAACACAAAGAGGTTTGGCATATCATACACAGACTCGAGTGGAAACAAGCAGTATCCGCCTGTGATACACACTGCGCTGATTGGTACAGTTGAACGATACATATTCTCTGCTCTTGATACAGCTGTCAAAATGGAGAAAGAGGGCAAGGTTCCGCATCTGCCCTTGTGGCTGACGCCTGTCCAAGTCAGATTGATACCCGTCAACGAGCAGTTCATCCAGTACTCCAATGGCCTTCTGTCAAAGATTGAGGAAGCGGGCATCAGAGTTGACCTTGACGACCGAGCGGAGTCTCTTGCGAAACGTGTCAGAGATGCGGAGATGGATTGGGTTCCTTACATAGCTGTCATAGGAGAGAAAGAGTTGGAGTCCCATCTGTTAAATCTCAGAAAGAGGGAGACTGGAGAGCAAAAATCTGTCTCCCTTGACGAAGTAATCAGAGACATAGTCGAGCAGACTGGTAGTTATCCGCGTTCTGGCCTGAAGATGCCTCGTCTCCTTAGTCAAAGACCCATGTACAAACTGTAGCCAGAAGTCTCTGGGAATAGCAGATAGCGGGAACAAGTACAAGTTTTATATGGAATAACGGCTCAACAAGAAGCGATGGCCTATGAGCAAAGATCAAATGTATGGCGCGCTGGTCTTCCTGCTTTCTCTTATTGTTGCAGTTGCCTATGTTTCTGTTTTCATCGGGGGATACCTTGGCATGGCGTTTCTCAAACAGCTGCAAGAGCTCGCGATCGCCATCCCGGTGGTGCTGGCGGTTCTCGCCGTTCTGGTTATACTGATGTGGATCGGCTGGACCATGTTGACAACGCCTCCGCTTGAAGATATTGTGCCGCCTCCGGAAACCAAGACCTGAACTCAAGATCTTTACGCGTAACTGTCCAAATCTCTAGCGCTTTCCTGCTACCATTACCAGCGAAGGCATGCGCATTTTCCGACCTTGCATATGCACGAGCGGTTTCGAATTCTTGTAGACACACAACTTATACTGAGGACACGACTAGTTGTGGTGCACACCCAGTATGCTTGAACCAAGGATAGATGTGAGAAAATGATGGACTCGCGATTTTGGCTCTCCATACTTGCAATAACAGTCATAGGAACAGTCGGCAGCGTGCTCTTCAAATATGGAACAAATGCTTTTGGAACTCTGACTCTTGACCGTCTTCTTCAAATGGAGCTTTCGAAGGCGGCATTCATAGGATTGGCAATTCTTGCGATTGGCGTGGCGATGACTTTCTTCGGAGGCTACATGCTAAGAGAAGCTTTCTTCGGGATCAAGTACCTTTTCTATCCGGCCATATTCCTAGCGCTAGTGATGCTTTTCATCTCCCGTTTCCTGATCGGAATACCTCTTTCTGTAACCGGGCTCGGACGATTGAACGCGCTTCTCACGGTGGTGTCCATAGCCTCGACCGCAGCGGCGAGTGCTGTCATCTTCAAAGAGACTTTCAATGTCAGGGTGATTGTCGGTTTCGTTCTTGGTATGGCATCAGTTCTGCTAATCGGAGAGATATAGCTGGGCTAAACATACGATCGGCCTTCAAAGAGCTATTTAATTCGCCTTTTCAGCACCTATGACGCAGCTCCATGGGCCATGATGTGGCATGAGTCCTCTCAGAGAGATCATTGATCTTTACGAGAGAAAATCGAGGCATCAGAGAGGATTCATAGAATTTGGCCTAGACTTGAAGGCCTCTCTATTTCAGGCTGAAATAGATGAAGAGAAGAAGCGGAAGATTCGCCTCCTGATGTGCAAGGGCGTTAGGAACGAGAAGGAGTACCCAAAGCGTTTCGATAGGCGAATCAGGAGGCGTCGCTCAGATCGCTATCATCCTGCTTCCGACTATTACAGATGCTATCTATCAAAGGCAGCATCTAATATAATGAGTCGCCTGACACAACGATACAAGAATGAAGCTGCCAGAAGGGAATTCTACACAGAACTTGCCAAGATAACCGAGGCAATTCATCTGAGCGCGTCTGATGACAGAATCTCAGCTTTGTTCGAGAACAGAGACTCAGCGTTGGTGGACGCCGTATTGAGAGAGACAGCAGCTCTTTCAAAGGGCTCCTTTGACCCAAATGAGGAAATGAGGCAGAAGCTAGGATACGCTCGACAAGAGCTCTCTAATCTTCTGAAACGTGCCGAGGCCTTTTTGGGCGTAGAATGGGAGAAATCCGAAAAATACGATGAGCATTTGGCACTAGTCTCCTTTTTCGATCCTTGGCATCTGGAGGATGAGAAGATGGAGAGATGGGGGGTTGTCCGATATTCGAATCCGACCATTTTGAACGTGAACCCGCCTGTGATGTATTTCGACGCGTTGAGACGTTCCATCGTGGCAAGGGAAGCGATCAGTCATCTGACTCCTAGGATCGCAGACTCAGTGCCAAGACTGTATGAGCAGTCTGAGTACTTGGTAACAAAGCTTCTTGAGGACAAATATGAGAAGGAATTCTGGCTTTTCGCAAGACATGGGCTGAGAGAAGAAACGAGAAACGCTAAGGAAAGCATCACTGGCGTGTCCGAATTCTTTGAGTACTACGAGAACTTCGTGGGAGATGACCTCTACAGGCAAGCCTGGTCCAGACTTGCAGAAATGGAGCGTCTATCTCTTCAAATCAGTTCTGTCGCGGAATATGGAAGGATTCTGGATGCGATAGTGGCTCGTCCGACACGGGTGAAACTTACGAAGGATGAGATCGCTCTTTTCAATGTGCTGGCCGAGAGGCCGAATATGCCCATGAGCGAGCTGGCTCAACGGATCGGCACAAGTATTCCAACGGCCTCGAAGCTCATGGAAAGGTTGACTCAGAAGGCATGTCTACGCTTCTTCATTCATGCGAATGATCGTGCTCTGGGGTTAGACGAATGGTTGATCTTGATGCGTACGCCCAAGCCGGACAGGTTGCCATCAGTGGTTTGGAGGATACCCTACTGCCGAGATGTCTACCGATTGTATGGTCCAATGGACTACTTCATCGTTGTGAATGTTCCGCAAGAGAAGACAGGATTTGCTCGCAAACTCGAGTCCGTGATGATGGGCTGTGGCCTAGCGTCACAGGTCATCTTTCTCAAAGCTACAAGCGACCATACAAGCATGAGTTTTGAATACTTCGAGCCAGAGGAATCGGTTTGGCATGTGCATTGGGATAGCTGGGGGGCTGGACTTGCAAAGGCGATAAAAGAAAGGCAAGCAGCACTCAATGCTCAAAGCCACCCGCAGAACAATGAAAGCATATCCTTCGACAGGCTTGATCTTGAGATACTTGAAAAACTCATGTATAACGGCAGGAGCTCCTACTCAGAGATCGGAAAGGCACTGGGAATCACGGGAGCGTATGTCAGCAGAAAGATCCACAGGCTACTGAGAAACAGAGTTTTCAGACCGGTCGCAAAACCTTTCAAAATTGGCGCAGAGGAATACGCTCTCGTCACGATTGAGTGCAAGGATGATTACGTCGGACCTTTGATTGAGTCTCTGAACAAACTGCCAGCCTGGCGAGGAGCAGCAGTAAAAGGAGTATTCGACGGAGTCCTTGCCCAGGTCGGAGTCCCATCAGGCGAGATCAACCAGCTATTCATGGTTCTGGATGACCGCCTCGTAAAGACCCGTCTGGCAAACTGCTCCTTCAATATGGTCGGTATGTACGGGTATGGGTCTAGCCTTCGAAGATGGCTTCCCATCTCCCTATACTCTAGGAATGAAGGCTGGAAATTCGAGGAAAGCAGGTACTTGGACCTGGTAGATCAATACGGTAGGATGGCCTAGGGAGCGCTCTACAAATCCCCCCAAGATCATCTCAACTCCTACCATTCCGGGCACGGGGGATCCCAGAGTCCTATCGGGTCATCTTCGATCTTG
>CAZGRO010000020.1:0-15963 GCA_964528315.1 uncultured Candidatus Bathyarchaeia archaeon | reverse complement strand
CTTCCAGCTCATTATGGCAACTCTCCGGAAGAATACTCATCACAACCGGCATCTTGCTATTCTCATTCAGCTGATTCTTCATTCTCCTCGCCAAGCCACTATTTCGATAGAAGGCATGGGCCACAGGAATGGTGGCCACAATGTTGAGAGCGAGCTGTTTGGCCGGATTGTTCTTCTGAGGAACCCTCCATCCAATCTGATTCCTGAGGCTCTTCAGACAGTCGGCCGCCCCCAGAATCTCTAGATTCGCATCGGTCTTATTGCTGGATGGGGAGAGCGCGAGAGACGAAGCCGCTAACAGGAAAGGCAAGGCCGTTCTAGGTTCAAGTCCCGGTTTCACGTTGTAATGGGGGATTCTGTGGCGTCCCGAGATCCTTCTCATGTTTCCGCCAGACGAAATGGTCACCACTTGGCAACCTTTCCGGATGGCATCAAGAAGTGCTTCAAGCGTCTCCTGTGTGTCTCCACTGTAGCTCACAGCTAAGATCATTGTTCTCGTGTTTGAGAAACCTGGCAACCTGCTATCTCTGACCAGTATCGCTGGTTTGTCCAGATGATCGGCAAGCCAGTTCAGTGCGATTTCTGCAGCTATGGCAGAGGTCCCCATCCCTACAAGAACAATGTTGTCAAAATCGCTTCTAGATGGCAGTGGAAGCGTCGGTTTGAATTCGTTCACAGCTTGACTGAGATATTCTGGCATTAGGTCAATATCCTCACGCATGTTGCTCTGGTCGATCTCTCCGATCCTCTTGGGGTCGTCAAGTATGCTCATGGGTTCTCATCTCAGTCTTGTTCGGTTCCCTCAACACAGTCCTCATGACTCATTTCGCTCATTTCTCCTCAAGAACGTTAAGAATTGCCAACGTGGCGCATACAGCTTCCTCTGTTCTTACCGTTTCAGTACCTTGATTCGGAATGGTGTTAAGAACCATCTCGGTGAACGCTTGAGGTTGCAATCTCTCCCTAGCAAGAATCTCCGTGAGGCCCTCCTGAGGCGAGCCAAACACAACCATAATCCTCGATGTGCGGCCAATCTCTTCCTTAAGCTTCTGCGTCACGTCGCAGATGGGTTTACCATATCTTGATGTCATAAGCACAAGTTCCTTCTGGCGGTGTCTTAGAGTTTCCCCAAGCATCCGCGTTGAGACAGACACGTCATATCCCCAGTAGAAGGGCACTTCTTCCTTAGAAACCACTGAGTATCGCTCCCCTTGAGAGGTCTTATCGATCTTGACTGTCACACGCTTCCCTTTCCGCAGCCCAGCCACCGCAACGGCTACGTTTCTGCTCATACCTATGTCGACGGTAGCCAAATGTCCGTCTGAACCGACCACAATTCCTTCGCGGTATGCTGGCTGCGGAGCCCGGTCGGTTTTCTGCACTGGATGGTGTGGGGTCCTCAGTGGGGGGAGTATTCCTACGTACTGCATTTTCGGTGACATGGGGAATATCCTCCTTCGTAGGTATTGGGGGGTTTCCAGGTACGAAAGAATTGTTCTCAGGAATTCGGCGTCCTCACGGTGAGTTTCAGGGCTGGGGGCGTAGATCAATATCTCATCGACTCGATAGATCGCGGCTGCGCGTGCTAGGAGGCCGACACGAAGAGTCTTTTCTCTGAGATGTGGGATATCTGAGACGAAGGATGAAGGTATTGCAACTGTGAGCTTTTTCCTTCTTTTGTTAACCATCCAGGACATTCTTTGACCACATCTCATGTTTTGGTTGTAGGATCTTCTATGTACAACATGTGGGTTCGCAAGGTTTATAATAGCTAGCGCTCCCTGAAACTGCGGCAGTCTTGGAGAGAGTCACAGAAGGTTTCGGATTTGGGTCATAGGAAGAAGCACGCTCCTAAGAGAGGTTCCTTGGCGTATCTTCCCAGGGGACGTGCAAATCGATGGAGAGCGCGCATTAGGTATTGGCCCGAGATCGAGGGGAAGCCAAAGCTCCTAGCCTTTTCGGGTTACAAGGTCGGAATGACCCATATCATGACAATCGACAATCAGAAAGGATCATTCAACTTCGGGAAAGAGATCACACTTCCTGTTACGTTGATAGATAGCCCACCAATGATGGTTTGTGCGGTAAGGGTCTATGAAAAGAGCCCTACAGGTTTGAGGACCATGACAGAGGCGTGGGCTCAAAACTTCCCAAAGAATCTCGGACGGGTCCTATCCGCGCCCAAGAGTCAGAAAACAGAGCAGGCACTGAAGAAGATAGAGGACTCACTAACGAGAGTTCACGAGGTTCGCGTACTGACCACGACCCAACCGGAACTCGCAAACGTCCCAAGAAAGACACCTGAGATCATTGAGATCAAGTTAAGTGGAGGGGCCTCGAAGGATCAATTGGATTATGCAAAGAGCATACTTGGCAAAGAAGTGAAAGCCTCGGATGTCTTTCAACCTGGCGAATGGGTTGATGTGGCCGGGATAACTAGGGGCAAGGGAATTCAAGGGCCTGTGAAGCGTTGGGGAATCAGGAGAAAATCCCACAAATCAAGAAAGACTGTCCGTCAAGTTGGCACAATAGGAGGATGGAATCCCTCGTATGTTCAGTACACAGTGCCCAGAGCCGGGCAGACAGGCTTTCATCAGAGGACCTCTTACAGTCAACAGATTGTGAAAATCGGCGAAGATCCGACTGAGGCCAACCCAAAGGGAGGCTTCGTTCGCTCAGGGCCAATCAAGGGAAGCTACTTGATGGTGGCCGGAAGTATCTCGGGGCCATCAAGAAGGCTGATCACCTTGAAGCATGCGGCCCGAGCCAGAATCGCATCTCCCTCTCCTCCCAAGATTGAGTATCTGAACATCCAAACCGAGTAGTGAGTGTTGGTGAGCCACATGGCTGGAAGAGCCGTTGACGTTCTAGCGATGGACGGAAAGAAAGTTCGGACAATAGCATTGCCAAGCGTCTTCGACACTGTGTTCAGACCTGATGTCATACGCAGGGCCGTGATATCGGCTCAATCTCACCGTTTCCAGCCTAAAGGGAGAGACCCAATGGCCGGGAAAAGAACTTCCGCCGAATCCTTCGGCGTCGGGCATGCTTTGGCTCGAGTTCCAAGGGTTAGAGGCGAGAGGTATTCACGTGCATCCATGGCTGCGTTTGCGCCAAGTACTGTGAAGGGCAGGGTCACACATCCTCCTCGGGTCGAGAAATCCATATCCAAAGAGATGAATGCTAAGGAGAGGAGACTCGCAATCAAATCGGCAATAGCTGCCACGGCAATGAGAGAGCTTGTGAAGAACAGAGGACATATCTTGGCTGAGGGCGTGCCACTTCCCTTGGTCGTATCTGATGAGATTGAGAATGCCAAGAAGGCTAATGATGTGAAGGAAGTGATGCGGAGCTTGGGCGTATGGGGTGATGTTGTGAGAGTGCTTCGCAGCAGGAAGACGAGAGGCAGGAGGAGTCACACTAGAGGAAAGGGAATACGCCAAGCCATTGGGCCTTTGATCGTTGTCTCCAAGGACGAGAGCATTGGAAAGGCAGCCAGAAATGTCCCAGGAGTGGATGTGGTGGCGGTTCAGGGTCTTGGCGCAGAGATGCTTGCGCCGGGGACTCACCCTGGCAGACTGACGATCTGGTCTGAATCCGCAATCAAGCTGCTTGGCAAGTAAGGAGGAGTTGACAAGAATGGATGTGAGAGATGTCATTGTTCATCCACTCGTATCTGAGGACTCGGTCAGTCTCATCGAGGCTGAGAACAAGATCACATTCGTCGTGAATCTCAAGGCCACAAAGGATGATGTGAGGAGTGCCGTGGAGGAACTCTATGAAGTCCGAGTGTCAGACGTGCACACAGTGATCACTTCAAGAGGCGTGAAGAAGGCATATGTGAAGCTTTCACCGGAACACAAGGCAGCTGACCTTGCGGTGAGGCTAGGCCTTCTGTAGAGGAGGGGTGGGAATGGGGAAGAACATACTTGTGCAAAGGAGAGGGCGAGGCACTATTGTCTTTCGGGCCCCCACACACAGAAGAGTAGCTCCAGCTCGCTATCCTCCAATATCATCTGGAGAACTGAGCGGAGTCCTCAAAGGGGATGTTTCAGAGATTGTTCATGATCCTGGCAGAGGGACTCCTCTAGCTCTGTTGAGGTTCGAGAACGGCGAGAAGTTCTATGTTCCGGCGACAGAGGGTCTAGCTCTCGAGCAAAGAATCAATCGGGGCGGAACAGCCACACCTGAGCTAGGAAACATACTCCCGATAGGCAAGATGCCAGAGGGAACCCTTGTCTGCAATCTTGAGCTTAATCCCAGTGATGGAGGAACCTTGGCGCGATCTTCAGGAACATACGCCCTAGTGGTTGCACATACACCCCGAGGAACAGAGGTTAGGCTTCCTTCGGGAAGATCGGTGTATCTGAAAGATGAATGCAGGGCAATGGTTGGCGTGGTTTCAGGGGCAGGAAGAACTGAGAAGCCTTTCCTTAAGGCGGGAGCTAAGGGGCTTTTGATGAAAGCGAGAGGCAGACATTGGCCGATTGTTAAAGGGCAGAAGATGGTCTCTGCATCTCACCCGTACGGCGGAGGACGCCACAAACATGCGGGGAAACCCACGACGGTCTCAAGAAACACGCCTCCAGGCAGAAAGGTTGGAATGATCGCTGCGAGGCAGACTGGAAGAGCGGCGAAAAGGATGAGACAGGTGGCACAAGTTCTCTAATCTTGGAAGCCTGCAGGGGATCCAGAGAGTTGTCGCTTCAAGGTTTGGGTCAACCCGTTGTCGAAGGCTTAAATAAAGCCGACAGACCGTGAAAGGACGAGAAATGCAAATTGCCGAAACAATTCAAGTATCGCGGCTACAACCTGGAACAACTCCAAGCGATGTCTATGGACGAATTTATCCGGCTTATGCCAGCTAGGCAGCGGAGGTCTCTTCAGAGAGGACTCACCCCTGAGCAAAGGAAACTCATACAAGAGCTACGCGACAAGAAAAAGCCCGGTCAAGAGGCCGCTCCAATTCAACTCAAGACCCATTGCCGCGATCTGTTAGTCCTGCCGGAAATGGTTGGAATGACATTCGATATCCACTCCGGCAAGGAATTCACTTCCGTGACTGTCAGGCCCGAGATGATCGGACACTACCTTGGAGAATTCGTGATTACCAATCAGAAAGTGAGTCATGGAACACCTGGAATCGGAGCAAGCCGCTCATCCATGTACGTCCCCCTCAAGTAAACTTCCTCCTCGCTATCACTGCAACTACACAGGCACAGATCAGAGCAGGCACAAGTACAGCGATCACAGAGAGCACTGTGGATTGAGCGCTGGGAAACAGATTTCGTGTGACCATTGGCTTTGCACCAAGAATTTCATAAGAATCGCGCCCTGCCCCTCCTGTCCAAGAGCCGACGAAGTTCACAAGCACGCCCGCCACTACTCCAAGAATCCCATATGCAGCCTGTCTTAGCACCTCGACTATCCTCCTTTATTGTCTTCTGTGCCCTCACCGTATAGTTCTAGGCATTGGAACAGAGCCATCATTCTCCTAAAGGAAGCGGTCCGACCAGATTCTGAAGGTTTCATACCAGGAGACCAAGGCTGCGCTCAAACCGAATATGATCGCCATCAAGCCTTGAGGTGATCCCCCGAGCCCTTCTCGAACCAGGTACACCAGAAGAGATGTAGAGAAGAATGCGGCATAAAACGAGTATCTCGGGAGAACAAGTGTCCCGAGTCTTGTGAAGGGCCTCAATGCTCCGACTTTGATCTCTTTGACAATCACGTATTGTCCGTACCTGTCCTTCTCAACCAGTCCCAATTCCCTGAGCTTATCAAGGTGATGAAGAGCCGTGCTCGGGCTCGCCATTCCGAGTGCTCGCTGAACCTCCCTAACCCCCGCTCCCTCACCCTTCTTGAACATGTGCCAATACACCCTGAGGGTCGAGCCTCTCAGCTCCGACTCAATCTTCTGCGTATTCACTTCACTTTCAGACAATCTTGACTCTATCATGAAAGCATGCTAAAGGGTATAAGAATCGTCCTGTTCTGACCAATCTGCTACCCGCGCTCGCGTGTAATGCTTTGGTAGAGCTGATTCCGGCACATGTCCATTGAGCGCATCGGCGTGGAGAAGCTACTTGATCCGACGCGAATGAAGGTATCGTCCTCGGTTGCAATGAGTGTTAGAATCGCTTTGTGAATCCAATTTTGTGTCTGCTTTCATTGCGCTTGGTTTATAAATTGGCCTAATGCATGCTTTGAGAGGACCGGTGGAAAATTCCGTGCCAAAATGGAAATACTCGGTCACAGGGCTCGATCCAGATAAGACGGTGAGGTGCGCAGGACGTGAGCTTCACATCTCACCGAAGGCTGGAGTCGAGATCTGTTCGAGCATCAGAGGAATGATGGTAGCGGAAGCCAAAGAAATGCTCGAACGAGTTTTGGCGAAGAAGAAAGCCATACCCTACAAGAGGCACAAGAAAGAGGTCCCCCACAAGTCCCTGGATGAACGTTGGCACGCGGGAAGATACCCGGTCAAGGCAGCTTCCACTTTCCTGAAGTTGCTGGAAGGACTGGAAGCCAATGCAGAGTACAAGGGTCTGAACCTTACAAAACTGCGAATAGTCCACGCAGCATCACACAGAGGAATGAAACTGAGAAACTACGAGCCGCGAGCCCATGGCCGCAGCTCACCAAGCTTCAACACCCTCACTCATCTTGAAATCGTAGGCTACGAGGGTGAGTAGACAATGCCAGTCCGAGACTCATTCATAAAGGATAACCTGCGGAAAACTGAGCTTGACGAATTCCTCTCAAGGGAGCTTAGCAAGGCAGGTTACAGCAAAATGGAACTCACAAAGACCCCCCTAGGTACACGAGTCGTGGTATATGCTGCCAGGCCAGGAATGGTGATCGGCAGAAGAGGGCAGAGCATTCGAGACCTCACGAAAATCTTGGAAGAGAAATTCGCGCTGGACAACCCGCAGATATCGGTTGCCGCCATTGAAGTACCTGAGTTGGATCCCAAAGTGGTTGCCTCCCAGATTGCTGCCGCGCTAGAGCGTGGGGTCCACTTCAGAAGAGCTGCATACTGGGCTGTCCAGAGAGTGATGGAGGCAGGTGCACTAGGGGTGGAGATAACAATAAGAGGGAAGTTGACCAGCGAACGCTCAAGATATGAGCACTATCGGCAGGGATATCTGCCCAGATCAGGAGACGCCGCAGCGAAACAGATTCGAAAGACTGTAGGATGGGTTCAACTGAAGCAGGGGCTGCTGGGCATACACGTGAACATACTCCCGCCAGGAGCAGACTTCCCAGACAAGCCCATGCTCAGGCCTGTGACTTTACCAGAGGAGAAGCCAACTGAACCCGCAGCCGAGCCCGAAATGAAAGTCGCTGAGGCTGAGAGTAAGGAAGAGGAGAAAGAGGAAGATGCCGATACTTAGAATGCGCGAAATCCGCGACATGCCTCTTGAGGAACGGAAGAAGAAGCTTGACGAGATAAGGACCGAGCTTGTCAGGTTGAAGACCACTGTCGCCTCAGGAGGTACCATCGAGAACCCTGGCCGAATTAAGGAACTGAAGAGGGCTTTGGCCAGAATCCTGACCGTCGAAAGAGAAACAACCACGGGCGCAGGTGTTGCGAAGTGAGTCCGACAAATCCTCAAAACTTGGTTAGGCATGAGCTCATCGGACTGAACGCCAAAGTAGTGAAAACAATGAACAGACAACTCGAAGGCCTCGTGGGAAAAGTCATCGATGAGACGCGAAACACACTCATACTATTCAACGGCGCCAAGAACATGATCGTTCCGAAAGATGTTGTATCGTTCAACTTCTACCTTCCAAATGGGGATGTTGTGAGAGTTGACGGAAAGAGGCTCATCGGAAGGGCCGAAGATAGGATCAAGATGAAGGTGAGAAATTGGCGCTGAGAGACATAGGAATAGACGCTTCGCCCCCGCAGAAGAGTTGTGATGATGCTGATTGTCCTTTCCATGGGGCTCTGGCCATAAGAGGTAAGATACTCACCGGGGTTGTGGCGAGTAGTAAGATGACCAAGACAGTTGTTGTGGAACGAGATATTTCGCATTACGTTCCCAAGTACATGAGATACGAGAAGAGACGCAGCAGAATCAATGCACACAATCCCCCGTGCATAGACGCGAAAGAAGGCGACAAGGTAAGAATAGCGGAGTGCAGGCCACTGAGCAAGACAGTTTCCTTTGTCATAGTGGAAAAGGAGAAGTAGAAACGAGTGTGAGAATGGTATGCCCGCTCCAAAGACTCGAGCAGTCAGCGCAAAAGGAATGATGGAGTACAGGCCGTACATAACCCGAGGATTGCCCGCAGGCAGCCGTCTCAGTTGCGCTGACAATACCGGTGCCAAAGAGCTCAAGCTGATCAACGTCATCGGTTACTCAGGTCGACTCAGAAGAATCCCAAGTGCCTGTGTAGGTGAAATGGTTGCTGTCTCTGTCACAAAGGGAGCTCCAGACCTGAGAAGACAGATCTTTCCTGCCGTTGTAGTCAGGCAAAGCAAATCATTCAGACGAGCCGACGGAGTCAGAATCCAATTCGAGGACAACGCCGCGGTAATCATGACCCCAGAGGGAGAGCTGAAAGGGACCGAGATACGAGGGCCCGTGGCTAGAGAAGCTGCTGAGAGATGGCCCAGGGTAGCAAACCTGGCTAGCATGATAGTGTAGGAAAGGCGATGTGAAACTGTCTCCGTCCGGTACGAAAAATCAGGTGCGACAAAAGAGCATATCCGCGTCCCTCTCCTCAGAGCTCAGACAGAGATATGGCCGAAGATCACTGTCGGTTAGAAAAGGAGACACCGTCAAGATAGCGAGAGGAGATTTCACGGGAATCGAAGGCAAAGTGAACCGCGTCGACAGAGAACGAGCCAGGCTTTTCGTCGAAGGGCTATCGCGGGAGAAGGTCTCTGGCACTTCTACGCTTGTAACCGTCCACTCATCAAAGGTCATGATTACGAACCTGAACCTCTCAGACAAGTGGCGTGTCGAGATGCTGGAGGGAACAAAGATCCAGACTCCAGCAAAGGAACCGGAGAAGAAAGAAGAGGGTGAATAGGATTGGGAAGGAAAGGTGGCTCTAGACACCTGAAACGGAAACCGGCGCCCCGCTTCTGGCCCATAAAAACCAAGGAATTCCAGTGGACGGTCCGACCGCGGCCCGGACCCCACCCAAGGAACATGTGCATTCCCCTACTGACGATTCTCAGAGATCACCTGCAGCTTGCTGGAACTGCGAGAGAGGCGAGTCTCATACTTTCGCAAAGCAAGGTGAAGGTGGATGGCCGACTTAGGAGAGACGGGAAATATCCTGTCGGTCTAATGGATGTGATCGAGGTTCCAGACTCGAAGAAGGCATATCGAGTCGTCCCTGTCAAAGGAAAGCGATTTGATCTGATCGAAATAGCTGACGACTCGAAAGGATTCAAGATCTCCAAGGTCAATGACAAGAAAACAGTCGCACATGGCCACATCCAAGTAAGCCTTCACGACGGCAGAAGCATGTTAGTAAAGGTGCAAAATCCAACCTCCCCGAAAGAAGACGTATACTCAACAGGATCCTCACTGCAGATCGAGATTCCAAGCCAGAAGATCCTGAAAGAGATGAAGCTTGCAGAAGGGGCATACGCAATCGTTACTGCCGGCGAGAACACAGGACGCCATGGAAAGATCTCCAGCATAGAGCCAGGAAACGCCACAAGGCCGGGCCAAGTGGAGATCAGAGATCAACAGGGAGAAGCCTTTCGAACAATTAGCGACTACGTGTTCGTGGTCGGCGAACAAACACCATTGATAGAACTTCCAGGAGCATGAGGAATTGACGCCCGGACTTGAATCAGACACTCAAGAGAACCCAATGCGTGAAATTAGAATAGAGAAAGTAACAGTCAACATAGGCGTCGGCAAGTCTGGAGACCCGCTAGAAAAAGCAAAGAAGGTACTTCAGCAAATAACTGGACAAACCCCTTGCCCAAGAAACGCGCGGAGAACCATAAAGGACTGGGGAATAAGGAAAGGGGAACCTATATCCTGCATAGTCACGTTACGCGGAAAGGAATCTCAGTCCTTCCTGAAACGTGCAATGGAAGCCGTGGGCAACAAGCTTAACGAATCGTGCTTCGACGCCTACGGCAACTTCGCTTTCGGCGTAAAAGAACATATCGACATACCTGGAACCAAGTATGTTCCAGAAATCGGGATATTTGGTATGAACGTGAATGTGACCCTTGAGCGAAGAGGCTATCGAATCAAGAGAAGGGCCGGAAGAACCTCAGCAATTGGTAAGAAACATGCCATAACGAAACAAGAGGCAATCGATTTCGCGGCGAGCAATCTGCAAGTAAACGTAGCCAGAGAAGGTGAGGTTATTGGCGAAACAGAAGCCTAGCAAACAGAGAAAGTTCGGAAAAGGGAGCAAGCCATGCAGAAGATGCGGTCAACGAAACGCGATGATCAGAAGCTATGGACTACAACTGTGCAGACAGTGCTTCAGAGAACTCGCTCCAAAACTAGGATTCAAGAAGTATTCCTGAGGCGACAACAATGACTTTGATGGATCCCTTGGCACACGCTCTCTCAACAATCTTCAACAATGAAGGCAGATACAAGCATGAATGTGTTGTACAGCCAGCATCAAAACTACTTGGACAAGTATTGCGGGTGATGCAGAAGAACGGATACCTGGGAGAATTCGAGTTTGTCGATGATGGAAGGTCAGGCAAATTCAAGATTCAATTGTTAGGCAGAATCAACAAATGTGGAGTAATAAAACCAAACTTCTCAGTGGGACTCTCAGAGATTGAGACATTCGAGGAGAGATACCTGCCGTCAAGAGAGGTGGGTGTACTGATTCTTTCTACTCCGAGGGGAGTAGTATCGCACAAGGAGGCCACCGAACTCCGAACTGGCGGAAAACTTCTGGCATATGTCTACTGAAGCGGTGATAGCATGGCAATAGAGCTCTCGGAAAGACTCATCCAGATCCCCCAAGGGATCCAAGTTCAGATAGACGCAGGAAAGGTGACGGTGACAGGCCCCAAAGGAACAATCAACAGAGATCTTTCACACATGCCCGTCCAACTCGAATCAGGAGACGGGAAGGTCACAGTGCGTGCAAGAGGAACAAGGAAGCAGGACAGGGCTATGGTGGGCACGGCTGCCGCACACATAAACAACATGATCGAAGGGACATCAAAAGGCTTCGTGTATAAATTGAGAGTCGTCTACGCTCATTTTCCGGTCACAGTCAAGGTACTTGAGAAAGAGAAGAAGGTGTCAATTGAGAACTTTTCTGGAGAGAAGACCCCGCGTTTTGCCTCAATAGTGGGTGATGTTTCAGTCAAAGTCCAAGGCGATGAGGTAAGGGTTGAAGGCAAATCCTTGGAGGATGTTAGCCAGACCGCGAGCAACATCCAAGAAACAACAACCATCCGAGAAAAGGACCAACGGGTCTTTCTTGACGGCATCTACGTGTTTGAGAAGGGGTTGGCGAGCAAGAAGTGAAGAACACCAAGGCAGCAGAGAGAAAGAAACTCAAGGATCGCATACCGAAAATCGTGCGACAAGAATCATGGCGCTACAAGAGGATAGGCGAGAGTTGGCGCAAACCCACAGGCGTAACAAACAAAATGAGACGAAGACAACGGGGATGGCCAAAATCCGTCTCAGTCGGCTACAAGACTGCTGAGAATTTACGCCACCTGCACCCCTCCGGCGTGAGAGAAAAAGTGGTTCACAGAACTGCTGACCTGGAGAAAGTCGATCCCAAGAACTTCGCGGTTAGAATCGGACACACAGTCGGAGAAAAGAAGCGAGTAGCCATTCTTGACCGCGCAAGAGAATTGCAAATCAGGGTCTTGAATCCAGGCATATCCAGAAGAGAAGAAACAGCTCAAGAGAAACCGCGGGAAGCCGAGCCGAGAGAGCCTGAGAAAGAGCCAGAGCAGCCGGAAGTGACTCAGGAATCATCAGAGCCTGAGGAGAAAGAGAGTTGAACCTGAGAAATCAAAGAAGACTCGCCTCGGAAATTCTTAAGGTCGGTCGCAACAGGGTCTGGATAGATCCTGAGGAAGCTGAGAAAGTCAGCTCTGCAATTACGAGAGGAGATGTCAGAAGGCTCATCCACGAAGGAGTAATCCGGGCAATGCCTGAATTGGGCACAAGTCAGGGAAGAAGAAGAGTTCTTCGTCACAAGAGAATTCTGGGAAGAAGGACAGGCCCGGGCGGCAGAAGAGGAGTGAGGACTTCTGGAGAAACCTGGATCTCACGAATTAGATCAATCAGAAGGCGACTGAGAGAGCTCAGAGACACCAGAATGATCGAACAATCCTCTTACAGAAGACTGAGCCTCATGGCGAAGGGAGGCGCCTTCAGGAGCGCACGTCACTTGAATGAATACATTGAAGCCCGCCAGTTGGCGAGGAGGAGGTAACACCCTTGGTCCAAAAACCCACATACAGCATGCCCCATCGTAGAAGAAGGGAACTCAGAACGAACTACAACAAGAGAGCAGCCTCAGTCGTCTCAGGTATCCCGAGAATGGTCGTAAGAACTTCTAGCAAGCATACCACCGTCCAGTTCATCCAAGCTAGAATAGAAGGAGACCAGACACTGGCATCAGCAAAATCCACAGAACTAGAGAAATTCAACTGGAAATACGGAGGAGGTAACCTTCCAGCAGCCTATCTCACAGGAATACTCGCGGGATCTCGAGCCCTCGAAAAAGGAATCCAAAATGCAATACTGGATATCGGTGTCCAAAGAGTCACCAAGGGAGCCCGAATCTTCAGTGCACTTAAGGGTGCAGTTGATGCTGGCATCGAAATTCCACACAAGAAAGAAATTACGCCAGAAGACTCAAGGATCAAAGGAGAACACATAGCAGCTTACGCAAAACAGCTATCTCCCGACGCAGAGAGATACAAGGCACAGTTCTCCAGATACCTTTCAAAGAAGTTGACCCCAGAAGATATCCCCTCATCCTTCGAGAAGACAAGAGAAAAGATCGCAGGTCCAGAGAAGAAACCCCTGAAGAAGAGTGATAAGAAGTGACAAAGCCCGAAGAGCGCCGAAGCACTGACATTGGCTGGATCCCCAAGACCAAGCTTGGGAAGATGGTGCAGGAAGGAAGCATCGTCTCCATCAACGACGTGTTCACTCAAGGCCTGAAGATAATGGAGCATCAGATTGTGGACGCTCTTCTTCCCAATCTGCAACATGAAGTGCTTGAGATAGGGTTTGTTCAAAAGCAGACAGATGCAGGAGAAAAATCCCGGTTTAGAGCGGTCGTCGTTGTGGGGAACGGAGAGGGCTATGTAGGCATCGGTGATGGAAAAGCGAAGCAGGTTAGAATCGCCATAGACAAAGCCACCGTCCAAGCAAAGCTTAACACAATCCCCGTGCGGAGGGGTTGTGGAAGCTGGGAGTGTGCCTGCAATCAATCCCATTCTCTCCCCTTCAAGGTCAGAGGAAAATGCGGAAGCGTCGCAGTTGAAATCATCCCTGGCCCAAGAGGCCTAGGGCTAGTTGCAGGAGAAATACCGAAGGTCGTTCTAAGGCTTGCCGGCGTGAAAGATTGCTGGACAAGAAGCTTTGGATCAACATCAACTTCCTCATCTACAGGCTACGCCGTATACGACGCACTCCGCACCACCTATCGCGTCATTACTCCTAGCGATTGGGTCAGGTAGACAAGAGTTGAGCCAGAAGAGAAAGCACCGCGAAAAAAAGGCCCCGAAAGCAAAGGTTACGGAAAAGCCATCCGCAGAGTTCCCTGACAGAAAATGCGTAATCGCTGTGAGGATTCGTGGACAGGCCGGAGTTGCTGGCGACGTAGAAGCTACGCTTGGGATGCTACACATGCCCCGAAAATACAACGCCGCAGTGCTTTACAGTGAGCCCAGCATACTGGGGATGCTTCGAAAGGTGAAAGACTACGTCACCTGGGGGGAAATCGAAAAGAAAACACTCGCAACGCTGCTAGAAGAACGATGCCGGCCAACTAGCGTCAAAGAGATCACTGCCAAGTATCTAAAGGAAAGTCTTCAGGTGGCCTCACTGGAGAAGCTGGCTGAGGCGATGGAGAAGACCGAGATCCCACTTGGCAAGTTGCGCGAAGCAGGTCTCCCAATGGTTTTCCGCCTTCACCCACCGAAAGGCGGGTTTAAGGGCCCTACAAAGAGAGGCTTTGCCGAGGGAGGGGAACTTGGCTACAGGGGCGTCGAGATATCTCAATTGGTTTCTCGGATGATCTGACCGGGATAGGGAACAGATCAAACAGCCTGTTCTTGAAATCGGAAATTCGAATTCTCTGAAACATGAAACATGTCCGAGATCTGCCAAACGTTTAAATTAACCACACCTGAACAATGAGCAAACACTCCCCAATGGTGATACTAAGCTTGCCAACTAGGTTCAGGAAGGTAAGGAGGCTGCGGGGATCCAGAACTCATGGTTGGGGAGTCTCAGGGCAGCATAGGGATAGCGGCATGCAGGGTGGCCACGGATCAGCCGGAGCGTTGGCTCACAAAAGGACCAAACTAGTGGCCGAAGGAATCGACATAAGCAAACACGGCTTCAAGAGTCACTCGGCCAGAGAAATCAGGACCATAAACGTGAAAGATCTGTTACGCCTCACCTCAGCATCTCCTGAAGAGAAATCAAAGGCAGAACTGCCGTTGATCGATCTGTCGCAGCTAGGCTATGAGAAGTTGCTCGGAGGGGGAGTTCTCAAAGAGCCTATCACTGTGAAGGTCGCTAAGGCATCGAAGTCTGCTATGAGGAAGATTGAGGAGGCGGGGGGCAAGATACTGCTCCCCAAGTAGGTGACAGACCTGGTCCGTTTTGTTGAAATCTTCCAACCGCTGGCAAGATTTATCCCGACGGTATCTTCCCCAGAACGCAAAGTCTCCTTCAACGAGAAACTGTTCTGGACCGGAATGGTCCTAATAGGCTATTTGATCATGACGGAGATTCCGTTGTACGGTGTTGGAGGAAGAGGTGCCGAGGACCCGTTCAGCGCTATGCGGGTCATCTTCGCCTCAGAACGAGGCACTCTGATGGAGCTTGGGATCGGCCCAATAGTGACCGCAGGCCTGATACTTCAAGTCCTCGCAGGATCCCAGATGATAAAGGTCGATTTCACAAATCCCCAAGATAGATCAATGTTCACAACCGCCAGCAAAGTCTTGTCAATAGTAATGTATCTCTTCCAGGTTGGGGCATACATGCTCGCAGGGGCCTTCGGAGCAAAAATCACTCCTCAGACAGGATTTGTAATAGCGCTTCAGCTCGTGAGCGCTGGAATCATACTGATGCTACTTGACGAGTTACTTCAGAAGGGTTGGGGACTTGGAAGCGGAATCAGTCTCTTCATTGTAGCAGGGGTGGCTCAGAGAATACTGTGGGAATCATTTGCGCCTATGGGGCCAATGAGCGACAAGAAGTTCTTGGGCGCAGTTATCGCATTCGCACAGTCAATTGGGTCCTCTCCAACCATCTGGAACATGGTTCACCGGCCTGAAGGACTGCCCGATCTGATCGGTTTTCTGACAACAATCCTGGTCTTTGTCATCATCATCTACATTGATGGTCTAAGGGTTGAGGTTCCAGTCTCACACGCGAGATTCAGAGGGTTCCGAGGAAGATTCCCGATAAAGCTCCTATACGTGTCCAACATACCCGTGATATTTACGGCTGCCTTGTTCGGAAACATCTACTTCATAAGTCAACTCATCTGGTCAAGATACAATCAGGCTGGAACAAACTTCTGGCTGAACCTCCTAGGCGTATTTCAAGCCTCCGGCCAGAGATACGAACCAGTTCGTGGTCTCGCATACTATGTTGTTTCTCCGAGAAACCTTGAGAATGTGATGCAGGATCCGGTGCGCGCCGTGGTCTATGCCGGACTGATGATGACTATATGCGTCTTCTTCTCATCGACATGGATCGAGGTCGGCGGCATGGACGCCAGAAC
>CAZGRO010000019.1:0-15994 GCA_964528315.1 uncultured Candidatus Bathyarchaeia archaeon | reverse complement strand
GAAACATGGAATACCTAAGCATCATGGAGGCATCGGGCTTCAACTGGTTCAAGAGATTCCGAACAGAAACGTAGAGCCTTGGTTCATTCATCTGGCCAGGTTTTCGTCGGAGCGACCCAGACACCATACATGATTATGCAAGGCCATTCTGAGCGGATGTGTCGTTGAGGCCCTTTGTTCGCATGGAGCCACAGGAATGATGACCCTTGTATACTACGACTTGTTGCGCCCGCTGATAGAAAGGTGCTGAACTGGCAAGACGCGCAATCGGTGTGCTGAGTTGAGTGTTGTGAGTTTCCTCTTGACCGCACTACAGTTCCGGAGAATTGAGGTTACGTGGTCCCAGCGGCTTCTTGCTCTCTGTACTCTTTCAGTAGATGTCTCTCGCGATCGTTCAAATTGGTCGGTGTCAATACAACTACCCTGACCAGTTGGTCGCCTCTACCACTTCCGTGAGGACGAGGTAATCCTTCGCCCCTTATCCTGAAGACAGAGCCTGTCTGAGTGCCTGCAGGTATCTGAAGGCTCGCGGAACTCTCCAGAGTAGGTACTGAGATACGTGCTCCGAGGGCGGCTTCAGTGAACCCGATCTGTATATGGCACCAAATGTCTACGCCGTCTACTGTGAAAAGTCCGTGAACCTTGGGTCTGTTCAACTTCTTCTCGAATGTCTTCTACGTCCCGATTGCGGTATATCAATGTTTCGTCGATGATACATAGACGTTTCCATGACACAGCAGGAATCAACGAAGCAGTCTACCCTAGCGATACGCTCCTGAATCAGGAACCAGTGCTGGGAGTGATCAACAGGCGCTCTATCATGGGCTCCCTCAATAAGGCCGCTGCCTCCGATGAGACTACGTGCGATCGCTTCTAGGATTGGCCCAAGCCAGATCCAGCTCGTGAAGCTTGGCCGCTGAAGGAACACCCGTATCTCCATCCCAGCCCATCATCTCATAGTACAGTCTCAAAGCCCCATCAAACTGCCGTCTATCAACCTTGGAGCCTTTCCGCTGCCCAAATGCAAGTTCACCGAAGAATCTGTCAGGCAGTGTATCGTCGGAAGCGGTGAAGCCCTCTCTGATGTTGAAGATTCTGGCCAAGTTCAGTGCTCTCTCGCTATCCTTCATGAGGGTCCACAGACTTGTGTCCCATCCAGTCGAGGCGCTAACTAGATCGACTAGGTCACTTGGCTTTAGGACTCCTGCGCCGTGAGGAATGAAGACAAACTTGCAGGCTCCTAGGCAGTCCAAAAGGCCCCACCACAGTTGCCCGTAGATGAACACCCGAACCTTATCCGGCCCAAGATCATCCACTGTGACGCCTCTGATTATTCCAAGCTCTTCTTGAGATTTGGCGGGATTGATGAAGACCGGATCGTGTGGGTGTTGGAGGTGATCCGCACCTGTGGGAGAGACAGCGTACGCCAAGGCCAGCCCTGTTTTTCCGCGCGGATCATGCATCGGCATCTCCTTTCCTTTCACATGCAGCGCGAACCGATCTGAACCCTTCCCTATCTTTTCTGCGGCTCTCTTCACCCCTTCAGCAAGCACGTTTCCAATCCCTCTCCGATACGCTATCATGTCTATGAGTTGAAGCATCCCGTCAACGTTGCCGAAGCGGAGCTTGATTCCCCCAGTATCTTTCTCAGTCAGAATTCCGTGCTCGCAGCACTCCATCGCGAAAGCAATCGCACTTCCTGCACTAATCGTGTCTAATGAGTACGCGTTGCAGAGTTCGTTGGCTTTGGATATCGCGGCCAGATCGCCTATCTCACACAGCGATCCGAAAGCGGCGATAGTCTCGTATTCAGGGCCACCATATGATACGTCCGTCCTATATGGTTCAGTGGCGGACACTTCTCTCTTGCATCTCAAGGGGCACGCGTAGCAGCCATCCGTTCCTGAGAGAATTGTCGACTTCATTGTTTCTCCAGAAATCTTCTCGGCCTCGGCAAAAGATCCCCCCTGGAAGTTACGTGTTGGCAGTATGCCTGAACTGTCTAATGGCAATACCGAGTCGGCTGTGCCGTAGGTGCTTCGGGTGACAGCTCCCGGAAATTCCTTCCAGTGTTCTGCCATCCATTTCGCCGTTTCCTGAACCTTATCAGGTGATTTCAGCTGAAGTTTCCCATGCCCACGCACAGCGACAGCTTTGAGCTTCTTGGATCCCATGACGGCTCCCAAGCCTCCTCGGCCATGAGCAAACTTCAGCTCATGCATTATGTTCGAGAATCGGACCAAGTTCTCTCCTGCAGGACCTATTAGAGAAACACGCACAAGTCGGTCGCCCAAGTCCCTACGAATCTGTTCCTGGGCGTCTTTTGTTGGTTTACCCCACAGCGAGCTCGCGTCTAGAAATTCCACCTTACCATCTGTTACGAAAAGGTAGATTGGGGTCGTCGATGCTCCTTTGACGATCAGGCAGTCGAATCCTGCTGCCTTCAGCTCAGCCCCAAAGTATCCTCCTGCCTCTGCTTCACCATATCCTCCGGTCAGGGGAGACTTAGAAACGATGCTGTATCTCGCCATTCCTGCAATTGGTGTTCCTGTGAGCACACTTGTCGCGAAAATAAGCTCATTCTCGAGTCCAAGCGGGTCAATTCGGGGAGGGAGATCACGGAAAAGGTAATAGACGCCTAATCCTCGGCCGCCCAGATATCTCTTGTATGTCGATTCTTCCGGTTCTTCGACCTTGACTGAATGGTTAGAGAGATCAATCCGCGCTATCTTGCGGTTGTAGCCATAGTCCATGTTCTCTCGCTGAATAGGTCGAATGCTTCGGATGTATATATGTGGAACGCAAGTGCCGTGTGAAGAACTGGGGATTCCGCGTCGGTAGTGATGAATGAAGCAGTTTTGACGAATTCATTGATGGGCAGATTTGAACGGTTTTGAACCGAAGTCATTCCTATCAGATTCTTGAGACTCCGACCAGACTAGTGATCTTCGGAGCCACATCTGGTTGAACGAACCCATGGAAGCGATGATCGCGCATCGAAACGAAAGGCCGTGCACTAATGGACGGCCAATATCGGATATCAGTGCCTAAGCTCCGAATCCCCAACATGGTAATGAATTTGAATAGTCACATTGCTTTCGCACTTCTTGTCCGCATGTAGATTTGACTGAACGCCCAATACATAACAATACCCGTGGCAAGCGCCGCGAGCCTCTGACTCAATGTCAAGTCGGTCAACAGGTAGAAGACGAGTATGTACAATGCAACAGTCACAAGTAGTAATCTGAGCTTCTCCTGTGACAAGTGAACCGCATCATACGGCATCAGAGAGGCATTTGAAGCTGATGGACAAAGCTCCAGCAAATGCCAAAACAGAGTCCACGTTATCGTGATGTTGGACAAGTTTTATAATACAAATTCGCGAGGGATAGACCGTGATACTGTTGTCTGAAATCGTGAAGAAGAAAGCTATGAAATGGATCGACGAGAATCAAACCGACATAATCTCCGTTAGCGACAAGATCTGGGAATTCGCAGAGCTTGGATATCAAGAGGCCAAATCATCCAAGTTGATTGGAGAGAATCTAGCTAGGGCCGGGTTCAAAGTCGAGATGGGCGTTGCCGGCATACCGACGGCTCTCGTAGGAACCTACGGGTCTGGAGTACCAGTCATAGGGATTATGGGCGAGTATGACGCTCTGCTTGGCTGCTCCCAGAAGGTATCCACAAAGAAGGAACCAGTGATTGAGGGGGCTCCTGGTCATGCATGCGGCCACAACATTCATGGAACATCAGGAATGGCTGGCGCGATCGCAGCGAAATCCGCTATGGAGTCTGAAGGAATCAAAGGTACGTTGAAATTCTTCGGAACACCCGCGGAAGAGGGCGGCAGCGGCAAGGTCTTCATGGTCAGAGAGGGAATCTTCAATGGCGTGGACGCTGTACTCAGCCATCATACCGGAACGATGAACACGGCCGGCCTATCAAGCAGTCTGTCAAACAACCATGTGAGATTCCACTTCTATGGGGTCTCCTCTCACGCAGCGGGCGCTCCCGATCAGGGACGAAGTGCCTTGGATGCAGTTGAGCTCATGAGCATTGGCGTGAACTTCCTAAGAGAACACATCATCCAAGACGCCAGGATTCACTACTCGATTACAGGCGATCTCTTTCCACCCAATGTCGTTCCATCATACTCCCGCATATGGTTCTCTGTACGTGCACCAGAGAGAGACCAACTTGATCTGATATACAATCGGGTTCTTGACATCGCGAAAGGTGCAGCGTTGATGACTGGTACAACGCACAAAGTACAGTTCCTTAAGGGTGTACACAACAAGATCCCAAATCGCGTGCTAAGTGAAATCGTTGTGAAGAACATGCGGGAGATCGGAACCCCGGCCTATTCAGAGCAAGAAATGGAGTTTGCAAAGGAGATAGCTAAAACCATACCTCCAGAGGAGAAGACGGCTTCGCTGCGGCAGACGAGGAGACCAGGGTGGGAGAAGCTGACGAATACCATCTTGGATCGAACCATAGCGGATGCATGGAACGACGGAGACCCGGGACGAGGATCCACAGACGTAGCTGACGTCAGCTGGAACACTCCCACGATGGAATTCAACACAGCGACTTATGTCCTAGGCACTCCCGGACACTCATGGCAAAACACTGCCCAAGGCGGGATGGGTATAGGACACAAGTCTTTGATCTTTGCATCCAAGACAATAGCCACATCGGTGCTGGACTTGTTGGCTAGAGATGAGCTACGTCAGAAGGCGAAGGATGAGCTTGCGCAGAGATTGGCGGGGAGAACATACAAGTCACCTGTACCGCCTGAAGTAAAGGCTCCCCTCGACTTCCTAGAAGGCCGGGACGTTAGGCTTCCAAGAACTGGCAAATAACTACCCATTCGCAGCGACAGACCTTTCAGCTACTACGCGTCGTGTGAAATCGACACAACGCTTGAGTGATTGAACCATCCACTCATCGGCCCTTTCTGCTCTGCAGCTTCACAGTTGGCACCATATGAGTTAACGGATGACTGAAGTAGACTGTTCTCCGATGATCGTGAGCCATACAGCAAACCCAAAGCAAAACTGGCGCGCGTCAGCGATGAGTGCGCCTAATCGTGCGCTTGATGATGCAACGTGAGATCCGGTGTCAGTGGTGATATTGGAACACATATCGTTGTGAACCAAAGGCTCTCGTGGCATCTGTACGAAAACAATAAAGGAACGGGTCTAATTGCATGCGTGACATCATGATAAGGGATTAACGCTTGCCTGCAATTGAATCGGTATGGAAAGAGGATCTTGAGTCTGTGAGAAAGCTCAAGATACCACGCGAATTGATGCAATACATTCTCGCAACGGATGTCGGCAGCACAACAACAAAGGCCAGATTCTTCGCGAAGAAGAATGAGGAATGGAGGTTCATCGCAACCGGAGAGGCCCCCACGACCGTGGAATCACCTTACGAGGATGTCACCATGGGAGTCAGAAACGCTGTACGAGAAATCGAGGAGTTGACTGACCACCAAATCATGAGTAAAGATGGATCAAGAATAGCCGTTCCCTTCGACGGACAAAGAGGAGTTGATTTGTACTGCACAACAAGCAGTGCAGGAGGTGGGTTACAGATGATGGTATTCGGAGTAATGGAAACAATGACCGCCGCGAGCGCGAGAAGAGCGGCTCTGGGGGCTGGAGCGATCGTTATGGACGTAGTGGCGACCAGCGATCGTAGGCCAGACTACGTGAAGATCAGTCGAATCAAGAATCTGCGTCCAGACATGGTTCTGATCGCCGGAGGGACGGATGGAGGCACCACAAAGCAAATCCTAGAAGCTGTTGAGTTGGTGAAAGTCGCCCAGCCACGCCCCAGATTCGGAACGGGATACAAGGTCCCTGTCCTATATGCGGGAAACAAGGATGCCGCCCCACAAGCTGCAGAGATTTTAGACAAGTATTTTGCCTTCTCGTCAGTCAGCAACCTTCGACCGGTCCTTGAGATGGAAGATCTGGACCCGGCAAGGAGGCAGATACATGAGATGTTCATGGAGCATGTGATGAGCCACGCCCCAGGGTACACGAGGCTCATGAACTGGGCTGACATCGACATAATGCCTACCCCGGCAGGAGAGGGACTGGCTATGCAACTAATCGCGAACATGCACAAGTCGAATCTGATAGGCGTAGGATTGGGCGGAGCAACAACGAACGTGTATTCGATTGTCGACGGAAAGTATGTCAGAAGTGTGAGCGCGAATCTGGGTATGAGCTACAGTCTGTGCAACGTGCTAAGGGAGGCCGGAGTGGAGAACATAATCCGATGGCTTCCATTTGAAATTGACGAATCCCAAGTCCAGAATATGCTAGGCAACAAGATGGTTCGTCCAACCGTGATCCCTCAGAAACTGGAGACTCTGATGCTGGAGCATGCGGTTGCTCGCGAGGCTCTAAGGCTCGGTCTGACGCATCATAAGACGATTGCAACGCGTCTGAAAGGAATTCACATTCAGCGAACTATCGGGGATCTTTTTGAACAGGAGCTTGAGGATACCTACATTCGAATGAGAGACATCCAGATCATTGCTGGAACGGGGGGGCTTCTTTCCCATGCTCCAAGAAGACAACAGACTATGATGATTCTAATCGATGCTTTCCAGCCTGAAGGTGTCACAAGGTTCTTTCAGGACAGTGTGTTCATGATGCCTCATCTCGGTGTGCTTTCAAGCGTGTATCCAGACGCAGCATGGAGCATATTCGAGAAAGACTGTCTTGTGAAAATGGGAACAGTCATTGCACCATCTGGGATCGCAAGTGATGGAGATGAAATTGCTCAAATGGAGATGATTACACAAAATGGTACCAGCATCCACAAGACTGTGAGATTCGGCTCGATAGACGTCATTGCGCTGTCTGCAGATACAATAGCTCAGGTCGAGATCTCGCCAGCAAGACACTTTGACGTCGGTAACGGTAGTGGTGGCCGAGTCAAGACCGAAGTGATGGGTGGTGTCGTAGGTGTGGTTGTGGATGGTAGAGGCAGACCGCTGGCTCTGTCTCCTGAGGCCAACATAAGAAGAAAGAAGCTGGGAGAATGGTTCAGAGTTCTGGATCTCTACCCATATGAAAAGGGGTGACCCTCTGATGGTGAATAAGAATGATAAGGTGCGCACGCAACCGGTCCATGACAAAACGACTGAGAATGCACATGCGTACACCCCGGGTCTCAAAGTGAAGGATTATGCTCTGATTGAGAAAAGCAAAAGACTCCCAATCTCAGGGGAAGTGATGGTCGAAGAGGGGCAAATCGTGGATTTCGACACAATCGTCGCGCGGACACGCACACCAGGAACTCCTCATTTGGTCAATGTTGCTGCTTCATTGAACATTGAGCCTCCAGATATACCTGAGTTCATGACAAAGAAGGAGGGAGACAACGTAAGTAAAGGCGAGATCATTGCTGAGATGAGATTGCTGTTCGGCCTCGTAAGAAACACCGCGAAGTCTCCAGTTGATGGATACATAGACAAGATATCCTCCGAGACAGGAAGAGTCACCGTCAGAGAGCCAGCCCAACCCGTCGAACTCAAGGCGAACATGCGAGGATCGGTAGTCAAGATCATGCCGAACGAGGGAGCGGTCATAAGAGCCAACGGGTCATACATCCAAGGCATACTCGGTATCGGCGGAGAGGCGAATGGAGAACTTGTTGTCGCAGTAGAGCGACCAGATATGATCCTCGACAGAGAAGAGATAACCCCCGAGCACAAAGGCAAGGTGCTTCTAGGGGGCGCAATCGTAACCGGCGATGCCCTTAAGATGTCCGTGGAACGAGGCGTTTCCGGAATCATATCTGGAGGAATAGATTTCTGCGAACTTTGTCAATTCATGGGAGAAACACTTGGCGTGGCCATTACCGGAGAGGAGAAACTAGGGCTCACGCTGATAATAACTGAAGGATTTGGAAAGATGCGAATGTCCCCGAAAACCTTCAACATCCTCAGGAGTCTTGAAGGCAGAAAGGTTGCCATAGACGGGACCACGCAAATAAGAGCCGGAGTGATTCGTCCTGAGATCATATGCCCAAGAGAGGAGGCGACTCAAGCGAGTCCGAGCATGCTTCTAGAAACAGGTATGAGGCCTGGTACAAAAGTAAGAATCATACAACAGCCCTACTTCGGACAGTTCGGCACAGTCATCAACCTTCCGACTGCGCTGAGAAAGATTGAGACAGAATCCCTCGTTAGGGTTGTCGAGATTGAGTCGGAAAGAGGAGAAAGTGTAGTTCTCCCACGTGCCAATGTTGAAATCATAGAAGAATGAGCAAGAGATTAATCATAAACGGCCTCTTATCTGCGGATCAACGAGCGCATCCTTCCTCGACTTTTTCATTCATTCTCCTCTGAAGCTTACCTTGGTGGCTCTAACCTTGTCGAGAGGTGATTTGCTGCTAGAGTGATAGTTGTACGAACACAAATCCCCATATGGTTCAAGCTTGTGTTTTCATACTGAACATCCATAGGCTCGATGCTGCCATAATAGCGAACCAAGGCCCTGAAGTTTGCCGCAGTCTACGCTGTTTAGATCAAACAAAAAGAAGGGAGAGTTCCTGATTGGAACCCACAGAACTATCTTAGGCCCAGCCACTGTATGAGCAGGAATCCGACACGCTCGACTAGAAATGAGTACCTTCCTGCCACGGTCTCGGCGAACAGGGCGCCCATTCCTATCATCAGTCCAAGGCGACCTATCCTTGACATCAAAGCTCCGCCCTTCACCCGTTGTGTTGGTATTGTGAAGATGAAGAAGACCAAGCCTGTCACTGTGAGGATCAAGACCAGAAGATTGTTGAGGTATGTTAGCGGATCTTTCGAACCGAACAACGGCAGCATTGTCCCAAGTATTTGCGAAACAAGATCGGCTTGGACCGTTCCTCGGACAGCAATGCCTGTACCTATGCCAACAATCATAGCCAGTGGGTAGCGGCTTAGCCACTGAAGTTTCGGTTGATACCGCGCATATAGCATCAGGCCAAGGACCATTGGTATGATATAGTATGCTTTGCCTGTTTGGATGTTTCTGATGCCGATTCTTTGAATGTTGTCCCAAGCCAGTACTGCGGCATATCCCGCTCCCAAGCCGACAAGGGTGAATTCACAGAACTTGTAGAACCTGTTGTACTTGAATCCCAGGCTGTATATTCCGATTGTCATAAGAGCTGCGGCCCATATTGCTGGATCAAGTGATACCACTCTAGATTCCTCCTGTTGCACTAGTTCGTCTTCCCTTTCTTTGTGTATAGAAGATCACATTCCCTATTATGATGAGACACATCAGGTATAGAAGTTGCATCGTCAATGCGTCTGTCACTGTAGCACCTTCACCAGGTTTTGCTATCAACACTTCATATTCTGCCGCACCTCTGCTTCCGGCCAAGATTGCTGCTATCTGTCCTGCCTGCTGGTAAGGCGCACCTGAGGGAACCATGATGCTGATTGGAGCTAGAAGGTATGTCTTCCTGTACCTTTCGTACCACTGGCGTACCCACATCCAAGACATCTCCCCAGAGGTGACAACGATCAGTAGTTGCGCATCTTCCGCTGTCCGAATCTTCTGCATTATTGGAAGGTTTTGGAGCGGAGTGCCGAAATAGTCAGACTTAACCAGAGACCAGGTGTCCTTAGTAATCGCAGCCGCGGCGGTTTCTGCTCCGCTGAGATAGCCTAAGTATACCCAGTCAACGCCATACTTGAGGCTTGGTGGAGGGGTTGCTTGGCCTATTGCCTTCATGTACATCTGGGGACCATCCACTGCGAGCGAGAAGAAAAGCACCTTTACGCCCTTTGTCCAGAGGTGTTTCATTATCACAGCAAGTTGAGGGCCGTTCTCAGCCCATGAACCAGGACTGAAGTTGATGTCGACAAAGACTATGTCATCCTTTTTCAGGCTATCGATAATGCTCGCGAACTTCCGCGTCGTGGGGCCGATCGATATTGGTAGCCCCAGCGGACTCAATATCGGTAGAGCCGTGATCAGGAACAGAACAGCGTAGATCACGGCTACAGAGTTGCTCCTTATCCACTTAGACATCTCAGGCAGCCTCCCCAGATCCTCCGCCAAGGAATCCTGTCTCCTTAGCTATGATGATTCTCAGTGCCAAGGTTATCAATCCCAGAGCCGCGCCGATGACTATTACTCGCCCCGTTGCTGCAGTTGGAACGTCCATTACCCAACCACTCAGGTATCGAAGCCCCTCCCAAAGCGCGGCTATCGTTGGAGTAGCGCCCATCAATATGATGAAGCCTGCAATGAGCAGAACTGCCGCGTCAAGATTTCTTGCACGAAATGCACGGAATGCTGCAGAAGTAATAAATAAACCGAGTATTGAGTATGTGGCTGAAGAAAGAGAGCCGTACACGTTATCGTATATCCACTTGAACATGGGATTGTTCTGTCCGAATCCTATTCCGAGAACCATGAATAGAACCATCGTTGCCATGAGCCATGCGCTCATCGGCCAGTCCTCTGATCTTTTCGCGATTCTCATTCCGTGATGTCGCAGTATTGTGATGACCCCCAGTCCCACAGCGAACGCCGAGATCAGGACTGCCCAGCTCTGCATTTCCAGCCCAACGTTCTTAAGAACAGGACTTGCGAAGAAGTACTCACATACCATCAAAACAAGAAACACAACTGTGATTGCCAGAGGTATAGTCCGTCTATAGACGATTGACATTTCCTATCCCTCTACATCTTTAGAAGATCGCTGAGCACACCGCTACCCAAGCTTGTGACGATGGTTCCGAGCACCATTAGTGCAATCGTGATTATCTTCAGCCAATCTTGTCCGGCAATGCTCCCTATCTGTGCAGGATCTTTTGAAAGATAGGCACCTGCGGCATAACATTCTTCCCCAATAAGGGCATAGTCACATGCCGCCACGAAGAATGGAATCTGAGATTTCCTATGTGTTCCGAGAATGGTGATCGCTCCTACTCTAGCTCCTGATTCTGCAACGATAAGCGATTCGCCATGATACGGTCCTACTCCGATATGTGCCCCAGGCTTTTCCCTCTCAAGGGTTCCCATGATTCCAGTTGCCCAAGGCCACTGTTGATTTCCAAGAAAGACCACAGAGTCTTCCTTGTACTCTTCGAGCTTTCCTCCTCTTTGATATGCTGACTTCACAGTCTCATGAACATAGGGCAGCAACTCAGGATACGCTGGTGCGACCGTTATCTTCGTACCCAGCCTGGCACACATCTCTGCGACATGAGCCATTATGCTCATCCCGGCAAGAATGGCCCCTGCGTGTTCACCCCGCACTCCGGCATCAGTATATCCCATATGAACAAGCACTGCCTTGCCCAGCTCAGTCGCTCGTCCAACGGCTTCATCTATTGCATCAAGTGCAGCGACTCTGCGTATCTCTGGAACCTTCCCTTTCTCAGCTCTTCTTAGCATGAAGTAAACCACAACCAAGACCAGCATCAGGAAGAAGAAGGCGAAAGCCCGGCCTTTCGAGAACAGTTCAAGCATTTTCTTTCACCATCCTTGTTGTATGCATTATGCAATGCTGTAGGTACGATATTTATGATTTGTTAGGCCACCTCGCGCAGCCTTCACTTGACATGGCGCACTTTTGCTCCTGACAACGCGCTGGCGCGCGCGATTGATTCAGGGCGGTGCAAAGGAGAACATAATTCCAAACCAGTGCGCGATAACTTTAAACAGACGCTTTACGCCGGAGGAGGATGTCGGTGAGGTTAGAGTAGAATTCAGGAAGATCGTTGAGTGTGCGTTGAAGGACCAGCCAGATGCGCGCTGAGAGATACATGAAATGAATATCAAAGATGCCTACGCGGTCCCTGTTAACCACGCGATTGTCTCGGTTGTGAAAAAAAACGCTGAAGAGATTTTCGGCGCGGGGATTCCGGTGTATGGATCAACTGGAGGAACCGACATGTCTCATGTCAAGGGAGCCGGGGTTCCAATGTGTGCCTTAGGCCCCGGAAGGCCTGGGAACAATGTCCATTCGCCGGATGAGCATCTGCCGATATCTGATCTTGTTGCGCTGACCAAAGTCTATGCCCTTGCAGCGCTTGAGCTTCTGACATGATCTCATCGACACCTTACACGATCCACTGTCAAGGCAACAGCGGATGAAGCCCGTTGTGCAAGAAGAAAGGCATAGGCCAGAACAGAATCAACTGGCCTGAGCAGCTCCCACGACTCCTGCCTGAAGGAAGAAGACCTTCACGTGACTTAGGCCAGCAGACTCTAGGTGCCGTGCTAAGGGACGTTGAACTTGGTCTCTCCTTTCTCCACTACGGTTCTCCCGTCTAGCTCGATCGTCGGCTTCCATATGATTAGGTCGTAGTGGATTGCGGCTTTCACCGTGCCTCCGAGGGTCACGCTTGTGCCGATGCCTATGTGAGCTGAGCCTAGAACCGCTTCATCCTCAAGCATTATTCCTATCATGTTTGATCTAGGATTGAATCCCACTCCCAGTTCTGCAATGTTGTATACGTTAGGATCTTTCTTGGATTCAAGATCTATTCTGAGCCTCTCAGCCTGCTCTCCTCCCTCAATCGTGGTGATTAGGCCCTTCCTAACGGTCACTTGGACAGGCTCTCTGAGCAATCCGATCCCTATGTAAGGGATGCTTGCATCCACTGCTATTCTGCCATCGGTGGTGCCCTCTATTGGTGACACGTTTGCCTCTATTGTTGGAACTGGAGAGAATGTGCCAGGCCTGTCAACAATGCACGTCAAAGCATTCCCTTTTCTTCCCTCTATCCGCATCGTCAAACTTGTGCCGGCCGGCGTCGTAAGTCGCAAGGTACTAGCGTCGGTGAAGAGTTGGGCCATTTTCTCGCAGATAGGCTTCTGAGCCCTAAAGTCGGCTTCGATTCCTCCTCCCACCATCATACCCTCTGTGAATGCAGTCATAACTATGAGTCGTGCACCTGCTTCAAGGGCTGCCTTCGCAGATCTCGTGTGCGTGATTGACTTGGTCACAGGTGTAAGTATCAGGTCTGCATGCTTCATCGCCTCACTGATTATCGTCGGAGGCTCTTGGCCGTCCATCTCTCTAGGCCTCATTACAACAAGAACCGGTTCAGTGTCTCTTTCATACGCGGCGGCAGCAAGAACCTCCCCAATTCCGGTCATTTTCGTGTCTGTGATGATCAACACCTTTTCTCCTGCCTTAACAAAGGCGCAGTTGTCGAGAAGTGCTTTCGCTCCTCTCATCATTCTCATCCATTCCATCTCAATCACTGTCACATGAACATACTACAGTTACACAGAAAACTGTTTCAAAGAGTCTTCAAACAGAAGGCGTGGGAGAACGCAAGCTCCCCGTCAATCATAAGTTCCCCAACCTCCAGACAAAGCAAAGGCCTGCCCTCTCTCTGGAAACACGTGAATTTCATCCACTCATCCCCACATCGATTCTTGAATTTGCGCGTGTGATCAATGTGTCGCATGCTTCTTCTTCAGGAAGTGTTCTAGCTTGTCGTACACTTTTTCCAAGATTTCTATTTTGGGCATTATGAGCGTTCTGAAGTGTGACTCGCCAAGTCTGCCGTACGCAGACCCCGGGTCGAAGATCAGTCCCTCCTGATTCAAGAGATCTAGCAAGAAATCGATGCAGTTCTTCCAAGTCTCTCCTATTCCTTTGACTCTAGGAAAGGCGTAAAGCGCGCCCTTTGGCTCGAAGCAATCGATAGACGCGATATCACGGAAACGCTTCATTGTATAGTCCTTTCTCAACTGCAGCTCCCGTATCATATCACGTGTCCCTTCTAGTCCTTCTTCGACGGCACTTGCATACACTTTCGCTGCCGCCGATAAGATTGGAGTAGGCATACATGTGGAACCTTGACCGTACATTGCCCCCACCTTCCGGATCGTTTTCACAACATCTTTCAAGCTGTCTTTCGGATCGTGAATACAAATGTATCCCACTCTCCATCCGGTCCTCATGAACATCTTCGACATGCCTGACAACATGATAACAGGCACCTCTCCAGAGATGATTGCAGTGGAAGGAGCTTGGATTCCATCGAATGTTATTAGCCCGTATATCTCATCAGAAATTATGGGCAGATCGTGCTGACCTGCGATATTCACGATCTGCTTAAGAAGCCGCTGTTCGTAGACCGCTCCTGTCGGGTTGTTCGGACTGTTTATGAAGATCGCCTTAGTCCTCGAAGTTATTCTCTTTCTCATCTCGTCTAGGTCAGGGGTCCACCCTTCGTTCTCCAGAGTCCTGCAAGGTACTGCTTTTGCACCGAGGTACGGCCAATATATCGTCGGTCCGACTAGGTGATGGGATGGATCCCACGTGACTACTTCGTCACCCTGATCGAGAATCGCATAGTGAAGTACACTAAGAACGCCTGCCACTCCCGGCCCCAAGACAACATTTTCTGGTAGATAATCTACCCCTCGATAGCGTTTCTCGAACTTGACAATTGAGGCTTTCAGTTCTTTCTCCCAAGGCGTGGACTGGGGATACATGTGCAACCCCTCCTCGGCGGCATCGATGAGATGTTTTGACAGCGATTGATACGTGAATCCCCATACCACTGGGTCTCCAGCGGTCAGGCTGATGACTTCCTTCCCTGTTGCCTTTCGCTCGCGAGCTGTGTTCGCGAGGGTGTCTCTGGCCCGGGCGCCTACGTCGGACCACCTGTTGCATGGTTTGATTGTCATCGCGATTCACTCGTCTGTGCAAGGTTCTTCATGGTATTAAGAGCTTTCTCGGCCGGTCCTGTTAGCATGGGTCTTATGGCCGCTGGCTTGGGGGACTCGAGTAATGCGTGAGTTTCAGGTTGTTATGATCATTCCCCATGTCATATTGACTCGGCTGGGGAAAAGGCGGGCCACCCGAAAGCCTTATGTTTCATGGAATTCAGCTTGCTCAGAATCAGTGTACACAATGAGATACGTCCTCATGATACGGGCAGCCAGAAACCTTCTTCGAATATGCGATAAGCGATCGCACGCTGGATGCGATTGTCATCATGATTCCGGTCTCACAAGAATACACAACATGCTGCAAGCGGAATCATGGAGACGAAGCAAGTGAAGATAGACGAGAAGTGTATCTCTTGCATGAGTTGCGTTCCGTACTGCCCCGTCCGCGCTATTGTCGTTGAAGTGAGCCAAGTCCGAATTGACCAGGACCTTTGCGTTGAATGCGGAGTCTGCTACAGGGCGAGGGTTTGCCGGGTTGATGCCATCTATCAACCCGAACTGGTTTGGCCAAGAAGTCTGAGATCCCAGTTCAGTAATCCCGTAGCGTACAAGCACCCCACAGCCATTGGAGGAAGAGGAACTGACGAGATGAAGACAAATGATGTGACGGACAGATTCAAGCATGGGGAAGTGGGGTTCTGCATAGAGCTCGGGAGACCTGGCGTTGGAGCAACGTTTGGTGATCTTGAGAGAATGACGATGCAGCTGGTTGGTGCAGGTGTTGAGTTCGAACCTGAGAACCCAACAACGCTACTCATCGACACGAAGACAGGCAGACTCAAAGACGAGACGATAAGAAGAGAGAGAGTACTTTCATGCGTAGCTGAGTGCAAGACAGATGAGAAGAGAGTGACCGAAGTACTGAAGGCCTTGAAAGTTGCGTCAGAAGCTGTCAACACTGTTTTCAGCGTCGGAATCATCAACCGATGCAAAGATGGAGAGATACCGGTGCGGTCTCTTCTAGCCAGATCAGGATTCCAGACCTACCCCAACGGCAAAACGAACCTTGGCCTCGGCAAGGTGGAAAACTAGGCCATTGACTCACAGTCTACACAGGTTAGGAACCCAAGAATCGCTGAAGAACGACTATGTCGTCTTCGCGCTCACGGCCGCAGGAATCTACGGTAAAGATCTAGGCCACACCGCTGGCTCAGCGGCAAAGAAGAAGAGGTTCTTCGACATAATTGCGATCCATAATCCGGTCAACATGAGCGTATCACCCACGCAGGACAGACGAAGACTGGCCTTGGCAGCAG
>CAZGRO010000018.1:0-16313 GCA_964528315.1 uncultured Candidatus Bathyarchaeia archaeon | reverse complement strand
TTGCCACTTCTCATCAGCCTCTTTGACCTATGTTCTCTTCTAGAATTTCTTTGCCGTCCCAGGCTCCTTTGTCTGGTCTATGCCTGTCCGGTATCGGAGTATGCATGATTGAATGGGATCGTGCACAGGCATTTTCTGAGATTTTAGTGGGGCGTCTTCCGCGTATCCTATCAGGAGACGCAGTTGAGGTATTATGAAGTAGGGCAAACTGTACATCTTACGAATCTGTGCCTGCATTTCCGGTGCATGAGTCAACCAGCATCCTCCAAGCCCGAGTGCATGCGCCATAAGCAGCATATGATCAGCGCAGGTGGCCGCATCCATGAACATGTTCTGTGGGGCAAGTTTATCCAGCCCAAGCTGGTTGTATATTCTAGCATCTTGACATATCACGATCATTTTCGCTGAATTCGGCCACTTGTGCAGGGGTATGTCACCTTTCAGAAGCTTCAACCCAGCCATGTCATCAATGACCAAGAAACGTTGCGCCTGAGTGTTGCAGCCCACAGGGGCCCATGAGCCTGCTTCAAGTATTTTCAGGATTTTCCAGTCTTCCACATCTCTATTCTTAAAGCGGCGGATGGATCGTCTTTCCTTGATCAACTTTTCCACCGTCATCATTTCTGATTCTGAGAAAGGTTGGGGCAATCTGCTGACTATGCTCGGAGTTCTACCAGCGTTGACCTCTTCAGAAAGCCACAACATGTCGACAGCGTATTGCACATCAGGCAAGTTCTCTGTGGGGAGGCTTCGTTCAAGCCATGCGGCAAGAAGAGGTTTTGTTTCACTGCCGAGCTGGGCCGGAGGGGGCCCCAACCAGTCGGCTGCAGGTACTCCACTTATCGCGTCCCATAAGTATACCTCAATGGTGTGATGGGTGCGTTCCCGAAGTACAGCTCTGAGCACGTCCACAGGCATCTCCATTAGGTCTCTCCTGTAAAATGCCCTAATCCCGATTTTGTACTCCTTCCCGTCTTGAAGCCTAGGTATTCTCACTGGGCCGTACTTGCTTTGGACGACTATTTCGCTCATCTTTCCTCATCAAAAGAGGAGGAGCTGCTTTCTATAAGCCTTCTATCGTAGCAACGATCATTTGCTGACCAGCTGACCCTTGTTTTAGAAACTGAAATTCACGATGAAGACTTCATCGCCTTGTTGCGTTTTCTGCTCAACTTTACTGGCCAATAACGACATACGCATAACTCATATGCTAGCTTCTGTCCCATCTACTTTCGAAACAGTTATCGCTGAGACAGGACAGTATGCTGCTGTCGATGCTGCACTATCGATATTCCCATCGTTGAAGACTCGGAAGGAACGTAGCTCGTTAGTCTTTCCACCTATGACTCTCGCGTATCCTCCTTCATCAGATTCAAAAGGCGACGTGGAGGAGTAGCATGTCCCACATGCTATGCACTTCTTTCGGTCCACTTCGACTAAGTAGGCGATCATTGGCATTCTTCCTCTGCGCGTCCCGCAAGCCGTCGAATATAGTGATTTGCCTTTGCTCTCCTAGAATAGTCTAGTTCTTAGGATCGAGCTAAGAGACATATTTACAGTCGTCCGCGTTAGTACGCTTCTATTTGGGCAGCATGCTGCACGCGCGCTATCCTACTGACGGTTTCGGTAGACGCTGTCATTCTTCTTAAATACCTAATCTCCCGCACGAAAACTCTAGGCGAGCACCAATTGTCTCAAGAAGAGGTCGTTCCTCTTAAGGAAGCTAGGGAACAAGTTGAGATCGCGGTTTCGCGCACAGCTCTTCTGCATCTAGCCTTCTCTAAGACCTTGGTCGAGGAGTTTGGCATAGAGAGAGGAAAGGAACTGATTTTGAAGTCCATCATGGAATATGGAAAACGAGTGGGAGAGAGAGTGAAGAGAGGACTCCCTGATCTTCCAAAATACGGCGTTCATGGTGGACGGAAAGACGGAAAGGTCCGTGACTGCGTGTTTGCAAAGATCTTCCTTGAATATGGAGAGCTAGATGTGGGATGCCTCTACTGCTATGTTGATCCAGCAAAAACCATGGCAGCCGACCCAACAAGCAAACTCATACATACAGATTGTGCAGCCTGCGGAGATGACTTTTGTTCATTCGAGAAGCTGGCAACAACCGACAAAGAACGAGAAGACTTCGCAAATAGAAGCGAGAATTGGAAACACGTCGACCCGCGCCTAGCTCAAGGAGTAGGTAAGAAGCACTAGCAGGAAATTAGCTTTGAATGTCTCGCAGAATAGACTGCATATCTGTGAAAAGCCACAACCAAAAGAACCTTTGACCAGCTCCACGAGCACCACATTCTATCTGCCTAGATCCAATAGGAACAGCACATCCAACCTTCAATGCTGATTTCTCGACTTGGCGAATCGCTGATGAATCTTAGGAAACTAATGGAGCTATGGCAGAGAAGAGGCATAGATTTCGGAAGAAGAAGCAGTCTGCTCAGGCGAGGCGAGGCACTAGCCAAGGTAATGGAGGAGTCTATTGCTTTTCTTCGAGGATTTGATGGCCTTGTTCTGGATGTGGGATGCGGCGACGGGATACCTACGGCAACCATAGCTCGGCATCATCGGGTCTTGGGCGTGGACTTCGCATCGACAATGTTGCGGAGAGCACATCACAACCTGCCCTCGTCGGATTTTCTGAGAGCCAGCATTGATCTTTTGCCTTTGAAGGGAAATTCGATCCCCGCCGTCACATGCTATTTTGTTCTCTCTGACTACGACAGTAGAATCCGTCTACTAAGTGAACTGCGACGAGTTCTCACCTCTGGAGGGAAATTGATTGTCTCGGAGTACTCATCCGATGACGACTTCAACAATCTAATCGACAGTTTGTATACGAAAGTCTTGGGCAAGGAACGGGGCATGTTCCGCGTTGACAAAGACACATTGAGCAGGGAGATGGAGAAGACTGGATTCAAGATCAGCGCCTCCAAGGAAATATGCTATCCGCTTGTGACTCGACTGGAGACTTTCGTCGATCAACTCTATCTTTCATCTGCCAGCTCTGAATTCAGGCAGAAGAGGCTTGGCTTACACGGTTGGAGAGAACTTCTATCAGAATGGTGGAAAGGATCAGAGATTCATTTGATCAGAAGGTTTGCCTTGGTTTTGGCTGACAGGATCTGTTGAGAACTTCTTAACGTGGACGACTTCTTGCGGAAGATTGATCTCCATCCGACTTAATTAACCGCACCTGAATATCCTTCGGGAAGACAGCTCGATCATTTGAGGGCTCTAATTGAGTCGTAATAGAACTTCTGCAAGGCACCCGACTGTGAATAGAGGATTACAGTATCATATTCGCTGCAAGGAAGGAGATATCGGCAGCTATGTCTTCATGCCAGGAGATCCTGATCGCGTCCCAAAGATAGCCAGGTTTTGGGATTCAGGAAGAGAGATCTCCAAGCACCGCGAATACTGTGTCTGGTCAGGCCTAGTCGGAGATCAGAAGGTTTCAGCCTGTTCGACGGGTATCGGGGGTCCAGCAACAGCAATAGCTTTCGAGGAACTTGCAGCGATCGGCGGGAGGACTTTCATCAGGGTTGGGTCATGCGGAGCTCTTCAGAAGGAAATCAAACCTGGAGATCTTGTGATTGCCACTGCTGCTGTCAGATTGGATGGAACAAGCAAGCAATACGTTCGTTGTGAGTATCCTGCTGGTGCAAGCTACGAGGTGACTTTGGCTCTCATCGAGGCTGCGGAGAAGTTTGGATTTAGATATCATGTTGGGTACACGGCATCTTCTGATAGTTTCTATGTTGGACAGGGAAGACCGGGCTTTCAGAACTATTTACCTAAAGATAGCGAGAGTTTTGTGAACTCTCTTTCCTCCGTCAATGTTCTAAGTTTCGAGATGGAGGCCTCAACAATATTCACTCTAGCTGGACTATACGGCTTGAGAGCAGGCTGCATATGTGCAGTATACGCGAATCGTATCACAGACGAGTTCAGAATCGCAGGTGAAGAGGAGACGTGCAAAGCATCGGTGGAGGCCGTCAGGATTCTGAGCAAGTGGGATCGAAAACGAGAGATCGAGGGAAAGCGATACTGGTATCCAAGTCTGACTTGAGGTCTTTCCGGTGCAGAAGCTTTTTGGCACATCCGGAATTCGGGGTAATCTGAATAGAGTATCGCCAGAATTGGCAATGAAGCTGGGATTTGCTGTTGCGACTTTCCTTACGAATAAGGGAAGCGTGGCGGTCGGCCATGACCCGAGAATGTCCTCTCCGTGTCTTGGAAGCGCTTTGTCATCAGGACTGATGGCGAGCGGATGTGAAGCGGTTCAATTAGGATGCGTCCCTACTCCGATCTTAGCTTTCGGAATACGAGAGTACGGTCTCGATGCAGGCGCAATCATAACGGGTTCGCATAACCCTCCAACCGACAATGGGCTCAAATGCTATTCTGCCAAAGGACGAGAATATACCGGGAAGGAAGAGAACACTCTCGAAGAACTCATTCTCAACAGATCTTACAAGTTAGCGGCGTGGGACAAGGTCGGGTGCCTTGGTCACCGTGAAGATGTGGTGGAAAGATATGTTCAGGCAGTACTGCGAGAGATCAAAACCATCCAAAGGCGTCTTCACGTAATTGTTGACTGTGCGAATGGTGCTGGTTCAATCGCCACACCTAGCCTGCTCTCCGACCTCGGATGCAAAGTAACAGCCATCAATGCAAACATGGATGGAACGTTTCCAGGCAGATCACCAGAACCTACCGCGGAGAATCTGACAGAGCTTCAGAGACTGGTTTCAAAGCTGGGCGCTGACCTGGCCATCGCACATGACTCAGACGCAGACAGACTATCTGTTCTCGATGAGAGGGGATACTATGTGACAAATGATAGACTTCTTGCGTTCTTTGCTAAGATCCTTCTAAAGCATCACGGACGGGGCAGAATAGTAACATCTGTTGACACTTCTACTAGAATAGATGAGGTGGCACAGAGATACGGGGGCCAAGTTGAGAGAACAAGGCTTGGAAAAACGCATGAAGCTCTTGTCCGCGAAGAAGAGCCAGTTCTCTGTTGCGAACCATGGAAGATCATCGACAATCATTGGGGACAATGGGGAGATGGAATCTATGCAGCATGTAGACTGGTGAGTGAACTCTCTGAAGCGCCGGGGCCTCTTTCAAAGTTACTCGAGGACATTCCGGACTACCCGCAAAGAAGAATCGCTTTTCCATGCCCAGACCAGATCAAGGACATTGCCATGGAAACGATCAAAACGAAACTCGCATCGGAGAGGAGTATCAAAGACATCTGGACATACGATGGTTTACGGATCAATTATCTGGACGGCAGCTTTCTCCTACTTCGGCCTTCAGGAACAGAGCCCAGAATACGGGCATACTGTGAAGCCAGATCGGAGAGAAGATTAAGGGAACTGGTTGAAAGATGCACTAGCTTGGTGAGAACTGCGACCAAGGCCTAGTTCGCGGATTTCTTCTGGCCTGTTCTCCCAAAGGGACATACCTTCACACATATACCACAGATACTTACGCCGTAGAGTGGATTGTCTCTGAACCTGACCAATCGTTGGTTGCATGCATCTGGGTCAAAGAGTTGTTCCCGGATCCACCTTTTTCCCAGAACCTCACTCAATCGAATAGCATGTGCCGGACATGATTTGATGCAGATCTCACAGTTCCCACAGCCATTCTCCAAAGGTACATCTGTTCTCAATGGCATAGTTGTGAGAACGGAGGCAAATCGAAGTCTCGGCCCAAACCTTGGGTTGATTAACAACTGGCTTTTTCCTATCCAGCCTAGGCCTGCAATTGCTCCGATTGCCTTGTGGGATATTGCGCCCTGATGCAGAGCAGGTTTCGTGATCTGCGAGGCCGGTATTGGTAGAGCAGCGTAGCCATTGCCTTGTATGCGATCGCTGACTCTCAAAGAGATGTCGTCCAAGAGAGCATTTACTCCCTTGTAGTGAGATGCATATTCCGGTGTTGGATCTTCCACTGTTATTCTATCTACTACTGAATCAGAGAGCCTTATTCCGATACTTATTCCAAAGGGGAAATCAAGAAGAGAAAGATCCAAACCATCGTATGACTGGAACAGCTTGAGGTCAGCTACTCCGAAAAGGTCTGCCCCTAGATCCTCAGCGAATTTCTTCAGGTGCTCTGTTTCGGCGGAGATAGCTCCCTTCTCCTCCCAATTGGATTCTCCAATCCATTATCTTTCCAGCTTGTTAACTCTCGTGGTAACACTTTTCTGGGAGATAGCGAGCTGTCAATTCTGAGGAATTGCCTAGGCCCTTGATACGCCTCGCAGAAGAGGATCCACGCATGCTGGTTCGTGTTTCAGCAGGATCAGCACTGACCTTGGGCCTGTCCGAGGGCTCGATACATGTTAAGCCGACAACGGCATATTTGCTAACCCATCATCAGGGAAGGTGTCGAGCGAACTGTCTATTCTGTTCACAAGCTAGGATGAGTCGAAGCAGATCAGACCTACTCTCAAGAGTGGATTGGCCAACATTTCCTCTGAGAAATGTCGTTGAGGCTCTTGTGCGAACTAGGGAAAGTGTTGCAAGGATTTGCGTTCAAGCTGTGAACTATGCAAATGTGGTTACGGATATCCTGTCAATCGTTTCCCAGATCCTTTCCAACATCGATATTGGTGTATCGGTTTCCTGCCAACCAGTAGACAGAGAGGATCTTGAGAGACTCTATTCTGTTGGAGTGGAACGCGTCAGTATCCCACTTGACACAGCGACGCCAGATCTTTTCAGCATGATCAAAGGTCAGATGGCCGAAGGACCGTATACATGGGAGGACCACATGGAAGCCCTTCACGAAGCTCTTTCAATCTTCGGCCCTGGTAGGGTGACTACGCATTTGATCGTGGGACTTGGAGAAACGGATCGAGATATAGTGAGCCTGGTTCAGGGACTGGTTGATCTTGGTGTTTGCCCTGCATTGTTCACGTTCACTCCAATTCGTGGGACGTCTCTGGAGAACAGGCCCCCTCCTGCCCTCCATCGATACAGATTGATTCAAACAGCGCGTTTCCTGTTGGTTAACAAACTTAGGAGGCAGGTGAACATGCTTTTTGACTCCTCCGGATCTCTCGTAGACCTCGGAACCTCAAGGAAAGAACTTCGACAGATTGTTGAGACTGGGCTTCCGTATCAGACATCAGGCTGCCCAAACTGCAACAGACCTTTCTACAACGAGAAGCTGAGTGGCCCCATCTACAACTATCCTCGGCCAATGACCACCGCGGAAATCGAAGAAACCACACGAATACTAGAGGGGTTCTGTCGTGACTGAGCCATGGAGATTCATCCAAAATGGCTTCAACAATGCATCGGCAAACATGGCTATCGATGAAGCAATCCTCATTTCCCGAACACAAGGATCCGTCCCGAACACAATCAGATTCTATCAATGGAAGCCTTCCGCAGTTTCTCTTGGATTCTCTCAACAAGCCGAAAAAGAGATTGACATCAGAACATGCAGATCATTAGGAATTGAGATTGTCAGGAGACCAACGGGAGGGGGAGCAGTCTATCACGATTCCAATGGAGAATTGACATACAGTATTGTTGTCGATATGGAAGAGGTACCGTATGATCTGATCTCCTCATATGGTCGTCTCTGTCACGGGATTATCTTGGCTTGCAGAGAACTGGGACTTGAAGCACAGCTCAGCGTTGACGAAACAGGACGACGGTGTCCGAACATAACCGTAAGTAGAAAGAAGATCTCGGGCGGTGCGCAAACACGAAGAGGAAAGATATTACTCCAGCATGGGACTTTGCTGGTCGATTCCAATCTTGACATCATGACCAAGATTCTGAAGATGGGACGACCCAGTGCCTGCATGCCTCTAGATAGGCTTCAATCCAAGGTCACTACCCTAAGATCCATTCTCGGAAGGCCGATATCACATTACGAAATTGCAGATTCCTTAAGGAGAGGATTCGAACAGGCTCTGAACGTGAACCTTTTGAAGCAGGATCTTACGTCAGATGAACTCAAAATCGCATCAGAGCTTTGTGTCAGAAAATACGATACTGATGAGTGGAATTTCAAGCGATAGACACAAACAGAAGCGAGACTTCCTCTTACGTAGACCACGAGACTGAAGCCTCAAAAGACATTAAAGGTCGATTCACACTGAATCCCTGATGACTCAACATGTCTAGTCCGAAAGAGTACTATGAAAGGGTCTTTCAGCTGCTGGAACAACACCACAAATGGTTCTCGGAAAGCATACCTCTAATTGCAAGTGAGAATGTTCCAAGCGCAGCGGTGAGAGAAGCGGTCATAAGCGATTTTGGAAATCGCTACGCCGAAGGTTGGCCTGGCGAACGAGTCTATGCAGGCTGCGTGTACATTGATCAGGTGGAGCTTCTATGCATAGAATTGGCGAAGAAGCTGTTTAATGCTGAATTTGTGGATGTGCGTCCAGTTTCTGGAGTCTGTGCTAACCTCGCAGTCTACAGCGCGTTCGCGAGCCCGGGAGACAGAATGATGTCGCTTGCAATACCGAATGGGGGTCACATAAGTACCGGGAGATTGGAGCTGGGGGGGACCGCTGGAGCGGTGCGGGGATTAAAGGTAGAGTACTTCCCATTCAATGTGGAGGAGATGAACATCGATGTCGATAAGACGAGGGCAAAAGTTGAGAAAATGGCAAGGGAGGAGAAGAATCCTCCAAAGATCGCAATGTTTGGCGCATCGGTCTTTCCATTCCCGCACCCAGTCAAAGAGCTCGCGGACACGTTCCATAACGCGGGAACAACGATATGCTATGATTCCGCTCACGTCAGCGGCCTTATCGCAGCAGGTCAATTCCAGGATCCACTCAGGGAAGGTGCAGACGCCGTTACACTTAGCACCCATAAGACTCTCCCAGGCCCCCAAGGTGGCATGGTGATCTCATGGGAAAGATTCTCTGACAAGATCAAGAAGGCAACTTTCCCTGGGTGCGTTAGTAACCACCACCTTCACACTGTGGCTGGGAAGGCTGTTGCATTGGCCGAGATGCTTGCATTTGGAAGGGAGTATGCTGAACAGATCATAGGGAACGCAAAAGCCCTAGGCCAAGCGTTGCATGAAAGAGGTTTCAAGGTCCTAGGTGAAAAGAAAGGATTCACACAATCACACGTGCTGATAATAGACATCACAAGCTACGGTGACGGCAGAACTATCGAAAAGAATCTTGAGCAAGCAAACATAATCCTCAACCGAAACCTGTTGCCATATGACCTGAAATTCGATAGGCATTTTGAAGCTCCTGGCGGAATTCGGTGTGGTACATCGGAATGCACCAGACTAGGAATGAGGGAGAGCGACATGGAGGAAATCGCTGATCTGATAACGCGGGTCGTCGTCAAACGAGAATCACCACTCAAGGTAAAAGAGGACGTTATTGGATTCCGACGAAGATTCCAGAAGATTCACTTCGCCTTCGATACAGTACGCGAGGCCTACGAATATATCAAGATTCGATAGACAACAGATCGGTCGAAAAGCGATTGGAGAGACTATTCGTCGGGCACCAGTAGCCTCTTCCTGAGAGCATAGCTCTTTATGCAGTGCGACCGATATTTCCTTGCTTGACGGACAAGACTTTTAGGCAGCGGGACAGGTCTCAACACGGCAGTGAAGGCGTTTGAGCAGAGAAAAAAGAAGAAGTGGAGAGGCCCCAATGCCTGCAGCCAGCGCTGGACTGCTCAGGTTCTTTGAGGAGGAGACGCCGGGCATCAAGCTTCGTCCTGAAGCGGTTATGGTTATGGTCGTGGGGCTGATCGCGGCAAGCATTTTCATTCTCTTCACGTTCAAAACATAGCACGCGAAAACCGTAAGCGCATCTCAGCGGATTTCTCGGTCACTGGTGAGCCTGCAGCCTGTAAGAGATGTAGACGGGCATAGTACTACTCGTAAGTGCAGTAACTAGAAGTCTTTTAGTTCGGTTTGAACCAGCGCAGGCAGTGGTTTGGCCTTGATACCAAGTCTCCTCTTGAGATACTCGCCAAATATGTCGATGCAGCCTGTGTATAGGTAGATCCTTTTGGCCTTGGTAGCTCTCACATAGTTAGTCAGTTGTTTGAAGTCTGCATGGCTACTCAGTGGGAATGATGGAAAGCTTCTGGAATACATCTTTAGAGCCCATCCTGTGGCTGCAGCTCGAACTGAGTTGTTACAGGGGATTGATTCATCTCGGGCGGTTGTCACAAGCACATGTACTCCGTCGATCACTTCTAATTCTCTATCAGAAATGTCTACGTAGTCGAGCTGCATTCCGAAGGTTGCATGAGCTTCATTGACCCGAGACACGAGCGGGTTAGCAACAACCGGTAGAGTAGTATAGACATTGAAGAGCCTAATGATCTCCTGAGCCTTACCTGCAGCGTAGACACGAAATGCAACTGACCTGCCTTTCTTGGCTTGAGCTGTAGCCCACTCCACAATCCTTGCATAGATCCTGTGACGGCTCGGAAAGACGTAAAACGGGTCTCCATAAGTCGCTTCCATGATCAATTCATCGCACTCAGTTGCTTGAGCCGCCTTTGTGGTCAAAGTATCGACGCAATTGATGTCACCAGTGTAGAGAATGGTCTTTTCAGGAGTTTCGACAAACAGCTGCGCTGACCCCAACATGTGACCAGCATTGACAGGTGTTACCTCAATGTCGCCAATTTTGACAGGCTTGTTCAAACGCATCGAAACAGTATTTCTGAGATGCTTCTGGCTTAGTTCCTCATAGATTCTAATCGTCTCAGGAGTAGCATACTTCCTCGTACTGGTTCTCAATCCATAGGTGTGATCAGCATGAGCATGCGTTACAAAGACAGGAGTATGTCTCCCAACTCCTCTGCTACCCACTGGGTCTAGGACAATCCTGCCCTGCTTTGTCGAGATCACAACGCCTTTCTGCCAACCCGTCTTCACATTGTTCAAAGGATCCGCCCCCACTAGATTGACATGCCGAACTCCTTGCGATTTTGAACTACTCATTGAGAGTCTTCAAGCTTCTCAAGCTCCTTCTTAGACAGGGACCTGCTTTTGATCTTCCTCATGTCGCTTCCAGCTATTCCGCTACGGCCAGAGGGATCTATCAGCTCCAAGAAAAAGGTAAGCTTCCCTTGTCTCGCTTTCTTCAAATTCGCCAGAACCTTGTTGGCACGGCTCTTTCGCTTCGGAGGGAGGCTGGGAATAATCCCTTCAAGAACCTGTTGCACTCTATCAAGGACACCCTCAATGTTAGTTATGAAGCCTTCCGACGAGATCCGGGGTCTGATTGAAACGCCGAGCTTAGGTATTCGGATTGTGGCAGAACTCGACCTGACCACCTTCATCGCCAAGTCTTTACGTGAGACTATTCGTGCACGGATCACGTTCGGTTCTCCTGCCGCGACTAGAGATACGTCTGAGTCTTTGTATCCGCACCGTGAACAGAATATCGTAGTGAGGAGCAGTTGCCCAAAATAGTCAGCATTCTCAGTAGATTCGGTGAGAGATAGAGAGCTGGCTCGACAGGCTGGACACGGCTGTCCAGGTAACGGATAAGTCCTAGGCGGCATGAGGCTGTTGCTCCTCTCAGTCGGCTTCTATGGCGTCCGGGTTTATAGGAGCTGTCCATTTGCTTCTGTGTACGCTACACGAGTTTGCTTATCGATCGTAGCAGTGATGCTGGTGGTTACACTGGGGAAGACTTATCACTGGGAAAGAAAGACGACGCTAGCTAATATCGGCAGAGTCATGGAATAGATGGTTGGGAGGTTATGTCGTATGCCGGACGAAGTCTGGAGAACCGTGTATTTTGAGAAGCCGGGGGCCCATAATACTGATGCGACACTCAGACTCGCAAAGGAAAGAGCGGATGCGCTTCATCTAAGAAATGTTGTCGTTGCCTCATCAACAGGCGAGACAGGAGCCAAGGCATCTGAGATCTTCAAGGGCCGCAATCTGGTCATCGTAACCCACGTCACAGGATTCAAGGAACCCAACGTACAGCGATTCACCGCAGAGAACAGAGCCATCGCCGAAAAGAATCAAGCCAAAATAGTCACCGCTGCCCATGCCTTCGGAACCCTCGGCCGAGCAATCAACAGAAAATTCAGCACAATACAAGTCGATGAGATTGTTGCGCATGTCCTCCGGCTTTTCGGATCAGGCGTGAAGGTCGCATGTGAGGTAACCTGCATGGCCACCGATGCTGGCCTGATAAGGGCGGGCGAAGACGTGATCGGAATAGGCGGAACAGGAGGAGGCGCCGACACAGCAATCCTTCTTAGGTCAACCAATACACACAATTTCTTCGACATAAGAATCCGCGAGATAATCTGCAAACCTAGGATGTAGGACCCAGCACGCGCCACCATCTGAAAGGCACATATATCCTTCCTCGTTTCTCCTACTGAAGTGCCCACTCCATAGTGATTGAGTTTGTCAGAACAGCGTAAGGTTGTATGCCCCCTGTTTCTTGAGAAGGACACTGATCTTGAAGAGAGCATACTCCGTGATGTCGCGACTTTTCACCCTTACCAGTGCGCGAATCAAGATGAAGTTGCGCGGGTCGTTATCGATGCCGATGCGGTCATTACGGGTCCCATTGAAGTGCGCAAGAACTCTATATCTCAAATGACGAAATGCAGGATAATTCAGGCTCTGGGCGTTGGATTTGACAGGATTGATCTGAAGGCAGCTGGGGAAAAGAGGATATTTGTCTGCAATGTGCCTGACTACTGCGTGAATGAGGTAGCGGATCACACGATTGGACTTTTGCTGGTAGCCAACAAGAGACTGCTATACCTGACGGAGGCAGCCAAGAAAGGAATGTGGTTTTCGAAACTCCCTGATCAAGTATCTACACCAGTACTAGGTCTTCATGGGAAGACACTCGGAATAGTTGGATTGGGACGTATAGGAACAGCAGTCGCGATAAGAGCCAAAGCCTTCGGCATGAAAGTGCAATTCTATGATCCATATCTGGCCTTAGGGATAGAGAGATCGCTGGGCCTGGATAGGTCGGAGACTCTCGAATCCCTTTTAGAGAATTCTGATGTTGTGACCATCCACACTCCCTTGACTGATGAAACGCGTCACATGATTCAAGAAGATGAGTTGAAGAGAATGAAGAAACATGCTTTGATGATCAACACCGCCAGAGGCGCCATTGTGGACAAGAAGGCCCTTTTCAAAGCTCTGAAAGAGAACTGGATCGCAGGCGCGGCTCTAGATGTCATAGAAGACGAACCTCCAGATGAAACAGAGCCTTTACTATCTCTGGACAACCTCATAATCACACCACACAGAGCATACTACTCAGAAGAGTCAAATGTAGATTGTCGCCGAAAGGCGGCAATCAATGTTCTGAGAGTTCTACAAGGAAGAACTCCGCTTCACATCGTCAATGAGCAATTCCTTAGAAGATCTTAAAACTACCGCACAATCATTTCTTCGACTGACGAGAGATCACACCCCGACAAACTGCGTAATTGACTCAACCGAAAGCAATACCAATGTGACAGTGATCTACACGAGGAAGGTTAGGATCTATGTACGAGGCTAGAAGTTGGCACACCGAGAAGATGGTTCAGGCCACTGTTGAGAATCTGAGGAAGAATGGTTTCAATGCGCTCTACATCCCGACGAAGGAAGAGGCCGTCAGAGCAATTCTGGACATGATTCCAAGAAACGCGAAGGTGGGAATCGGCGGCTCCGTAACCATCAGAGAGATCGGACTGGACAAGGCTCTGAATGAGTGCGGAAATGTTCTCGCTGATCACTGGGGGCCGGGACTATCTAAGGACCAAGCGAAAAAGCCAGACTGGAACAGCTGTCATCAGATGTGTTCCTTTCCAGCACCAATGCCGTGACAATGGATGGCAAGCTGCTGAACATCGACGGAACCGGTAACAGAGTCGCAGCCATGATCTACGGGCCATCCAAAGTCATAATTGTAGCAGGAATCAACAAGATCGTGAAAGACCTAGATGAAGCAATGAGCAGAGTCAGAAACATCGCAACCCCGATGAACGCGAAACGCTTAAAGGTCAATACCGTATGCGCCCAAACAGGCTTATGCATCGAAGACGAATGCCAATTGCCCGAGCGCCTATGCCACATCATCGCGATCTTGGAGAGAAGGCCGAACGAAACTGACACAACAATAGTCCTAGTAGGCGAAAAACTAGGATACTAGTGACCCATCATCTTTCAAACATCAACTACATGTCAATGCTTGAAGAAACTGGGAGCAGAGGTTTTGATCGATCTGCGCAGAATCGAATAGGGGTAGGGGTTGATATCACCCTCGCTCCTTTTCGTCTCAATGGATCCACAACGTAGGTCAATTGACCTCTCGTATTCGCCCCCCGCAGTGTCTTTGACATGGTCCAACGCAAGCTTGGCCCAACAAACGGCTTGATGTTCTCGTTCATGAGCCATGTACGCGCACGGTTTATATTACCAACTACCGATTCGGTAATCGATGTGGTGCGTGAGGAAGATCCTCAGGGAGATCAGATTTCACGGCAGGGGAGGACAAGGCGCAGTAATTCTTGCACAGTTGACGGCTAAGGCCGCCTTTGCAGAAGGCAAATGGCCTCAGGCGATGGCTTTCTTCGGAGCTGAAAGAAGAGGGGCACCAGTGGAGGCGTTCTCAAGGATCAGCGATCATGAGATACTCATTCGAAGCAAGGTGTATGAACCAGACTATGTGGTTGTTCTTGACCCTTCTCTCTTGGAAACGTCGAATGTGACTGAGGGATTGAAAGAAAAGGGGAGTCTAATCGTGAATTCACCGAGAAAACCTGACCTCCCTGAGTCATTTGCAGGACGAGGAAACAAGGCGTATTTTGTAGATGCAACTAATATTGCGCTGGGCCTGAATCTGATTGTTGCAGGACAGCCAGTAGTCAACACGGCTATGCTTGGAGCCTTCGCCAAGGTCACCGGGGAGATAGGACTTGAATCTGCTGAACGAGCGGTTAGGCAGGAGTGGCCAGGACCAGCAGGGGAAACCAACTCAAAGGCTGTCAGCCTTGGATACGAACAAGTTGTACAAGGCTAATCGAGTTAGTGCTGAAACAAGACTTCAGACATCCTCAGCAGATTTTGAAGCAAGTCTCTAAGAAAGGTTATCTTCTTCTATCTCGACTAGCAATCGTTCCGAGTGGATCACACATGAGCCGCAAGGAACCACCGAAGTCGATCCACCAGATCCCCTTTACATGCCTCTCACCAGCGGTCAAGGGAAGTGCAGGAAGAACAGGCTCTTGGAGAACACTTCGACCTACCTTTGAAAAGGGAAGATGCACCCGATGCTTGCTCTGTTGGGTTTATTGTCCAGAGGCAGTGATCAGCCGCGATGAGTTGGACTACCCTGTAATTGATTACGAGTACTGCAAGGGCTGTGGAATCTGTGCTCATGAATGTCCGGTTAAGGCATTGATTATGACGCGGGAGACTGACAACAAATGACCCTTACTCTTGTCGATACTGGAAGTCACGTTGCCGGGCTTGCGGCTCAAGCTGCAAGAGCAGAAGTGATCGCTGCATACCCAATAACCCCACAGACAGCGATAGTTGAGTTGATAGCAGAGCTCGTGGACTCAGGGAAAATGAAAAGCCAGTACATCTGCGTGGAATCAGAGCACAGTGCAATGGCCGCTTCTGTCGGAGCTTCCGCTTCCGGAGCAAGAACATTCACAGCCACATCATCGCATGGCCTTGCGTATATGCATGAGATGCTTCATTGGGCAAGTGGGGCAAGACTGCCAATCGTCATGGCCGTTGTGAACAGGACAATAGGGCCACCTTGGAACATTCTCCCCGATCTGAGCGACTCCATCTCTCAACGAGATACTGGATGGCTTCAGTTCTATTGCTCATCACATCAAGAGATCTTCGACACAATAATCCAAGCCTACAAGATCTGTGAGAATTCCAAGGTCCTCCTTCCGGCCATGGTGTGTTTTGAAGGCTTCATTCTATCTCATACCAGCATGCCCTTCACGATCCCTGATCAAAAGCAACTGGATTCCTTCCTCCCACGCTACAAGCCGGGCTGGAAGCTCGATGTGGAAGATCCAATGGCTCACGGAACCCTTTCCTCGTCTGACTACTTCACGGAACTGAGATACCTCATTCAGGAGGCAATGGAAAATGCGAAGCAACTCATTCCAGCAGTCGACAAAGAATATGCGGACAAATTTGGACTACCATATCATGGAGGGCTTCTGGAGATAGTCTCATGTGATGACGCCGAGATCATAGTCGTATCCATGGGAACGATTGGCAGTGATGCCAAAGTCGCAGTAGAGAAGCTAAGAGACAAA
>CAZGRO010000017.1:0-16440 GCA_964528315.1 uncultured Candidatus Bathyarchaeia archaeon | reverse complement strand
CATCAGGAAGATAGAGGAACTCAAGAGAACCTCGCCCGGCAAGTACTGGGAGCCAAGCCAATTCTCAAACCCAGACAATGTGAACGCCCACTTCACCACGACTGGGCCGGAAATATGGGAGCAGACCCGTGGAAAAGTTGACTGCTTTCTGGCCTCTCAGGGAACCGGAGGAACCTTGACAGGGATCGGGAGATTCCTGAAGCAGAACAATTCGAACGTTCTGCTGTATGCGGTAGAGCCGAGTGAAGCTCCCATTCTCTCGAAGAGAAGGTGGGGAACTCATGAGATCGAAGGAATCGGCGACGGATTTGTTCCGCGCAATCTTGACCTCAGCATTCTAACAGGCATCATCACAACTTCATCAAATGAGTCAATTGAAATGACACGGGAGCTCTGCGTCAGTGAAGGCATATTCTGTGGTATTTCCTCCGGATGCAATGTTGCAGCGGCTGTGAAAGTTGCGAAGAGACATCCTGACCTCCAGACCATAGTGACAATGGTTAATGACACGGGGACACGATATTTCTCAACGAAGCTCTTTGGAGAGAAGAAGTCGCTGGAGATCCCGGATAGAGACCACCCGATTGATCCTTACACTGCAAAGCAACTGGATATGTATCAGGCTCGATGGGAGATAGTTGAGTGATCTGAACTGATTGAAGATCCTTGGTGGAACGGAACAATCTTATACCTTGATCCCTCCTGAGATTTGATTCAGATACAAGTTGAGTCTGCAGCAGCGATTTCTCGAAAAGGTTGACTCGCTTTCAGACGATCTTGTCAAGCTAACTCGCGACATGGTTCGTATACCAAGCGAAAATCCGCCAGGAAACGAAGTGGAAATCTCAGAGCTGGTCAAGGAGAAGCTGGCCTCTCTTGGATTTGATGTTGAGCTTGTTGAAGCTGCTCCGAAGAGAGTGAACACGCTTGGCATTCTACGAGGAAAGGGAGGAGGAAGTAACTTTCTCTTCAACGGTCACTACGACACTGTTCCAGTTGGCAATCTTGAGTTCTGGTCCGTTGACCCGTATGAGGGTGAGATCAAGAACGGTAGGATCTATGGGAGGGGTTCCGGTGACGAGAAGGGCGCAATCGCTTCGGCGATTATTGCGGCAAGGGCTCTAGGCGAGGTAGGGGCTCGCCTGAAGGGGAATTTCCTGATTCACGCGGTTGCAGACGAGGAGACTGGTTCGAAGTACGGTACGGGATACCTGATAGAGAAGGGGTACGAAAGCACCAAGAATGTAGACATGGCGGTTGTCGGTGAGGCATCGGTATACAACGGCAAGATCTACGCGAGGACAGCGGTCAGGGGGGTGCAGTGGATCAAGATAGTGGTCAAAGGAAAAGCGGTTCACGGCAGCCGGCCTCAGGAGGGAGTAAACGCTGTGCTTAACATGTGCAAGATCCTTCTCGCACTCAACGAACACAAGTTCACTGCTAAGCCTCATCCCTTGCTACCGGCACCCACCGTGGCTCCTGGAACGATCATAAGAGGCGGGGTAAAGGAGAATGTGATTCCTGAGCTCTGCGAGGCAACATGCGACATCCGCATCATTCCAGGCATGACAAGCGAAGGTGCCCTCCAGGAAGTCAGAGCCATCATTGATTCCTTGAAGAAAAAGGATCCCTCTATCAAGGCGGAGGTTACGCCTACTCACTGGTGGCCGCCCAGCGAAATCTCCACATCAGAAGATGTGTTCAAGATCGCGAAAAATGCGGTAAAGACTGTGGTGGGATATGAGTTGACGCCCAGAGGCTTCACCGGTTCCAATGACACATCTTGGTTGACTAACGTTGCTCGGATACCGGCGATGGCCTTTGGCCCAAGCGACAACTATATGTCGGGCGCTCATGGACCTGACGAATGGGTCTCCATCGACAAACTATTGGAATTTGCAAAGGTCTATGGCCTCATGGCCATGGAGGCATGTGGGCTACAGTAGCCAACATCTCTACAGTAACGATCAAGGCAAGCGAGACGCGCGTCTAGACCAAGTCTACCAGTAACTCATTGCGTTTAGGAAGAGCTCTTTGAGACTCGCTTCGTCCACTGGGCGCGGCGAGATCTTTGTAAGACGGTGCTGCGAGACCGTGCCCGCCACCAGTTTCTCCGCGTCATCGGGCCCAAAACCAACGGCACTCAGACCGCTAGGGATACGAGATTGACGCATCAGGTCAATAATGGCATCGGCAAGAATTTCTCCTGCGTCTTCCGGCTTCACGTTGGATGTGTCCACGCCCATTAGCTTGGCAGCGTTCAGATGACGCTCTGGGTTTACGCTTGCGGTGTATCTGAAGACTGCGGGAGCGTTCAAGATTACGGCCATGCCATGGGGAATCAGCGGGCGACCGCGTGGATATCCCTCAGGCACGTAGCTCCGAGCCATGCCCGACACTGGGTATGACATGGCGTGGGCAAGATGGACACCTGCATTTCCGAAGCCAATGCCTGCGAAGGTTGCGGCAAGCATCATCTGAGCACGTGCCTCATCGTCCGAAGGATCCTTAAGCGCTCGGGGAAGGTTCTTGGACACGATTTCGATTGCTCGCGTGGCCCATATGTCGCTGATCGGGTTGGCTCCTTGGTAGGCTGGTCGTAGACTGACATGTTCTGGTGCCTGACGCTTGTTGAAAGGAAGTGCCGTGTACGATTCCAGCGCATGGCTCAGCACATCAAGACCAGTGCAAGCTGCTGCCATCCTCGGCAAGGTTCGCGTATTGTTCGGATCAACGATGCCCATGTCCGGGCGTAGGGCGCGGTGAGCAATGCCTGTCTTGGCATGCATCTCCAATAGGTCGAAGATTGCTACCCCTGTGGTCTCGCTTCCTGTGCCAGCCGTGGTCGGCACCGCAATCATAGGTCTCAGGCGCCCCGGTATGGGTTGGCCTTTGCCGATTGGCGGATTTACGTAGGTTAGGAAATCGGCTGGATAGGTGGCGTAAAGGTTGGCTGCCTTCGCCGTGTCGATGCTTGAACCTCCGCCCACTGCGACATATCCATCAAATCGGCCTTCCGCGGCGAACCTAATGCCTTCTTTGAAGGAGACATCGGTTGGTTCGATACGTACAGCATCAAAGACAACCGCTTCGATTCCTTCTCTGCGCAACGCGTCTAAGGCAATGGATACGGGTTCGCCTCTTACCAGATTCGGGTCTGTCACAACCATTACTCGCTTGGAGCCTAGGCGTTTCATGTCGTGGCCGACTTCGTGCGTGGCTCCAAGGCCAAATTTGATGCTGGACGTGTCAAGCGTGAAAACCTTTTCGAAGGCCATCATCTCAACTCCTGCTTTGAACCAACTCCACCACGATATTGCCGGTCAATCAGATATCTAACCTGATACACTCCGTCCTCAACCTCCTGTATCTTCTGCAAGGAGACGCGCATATCGTTCAAACGTTCCAGTTCGAAGATCATGTCCTCGAAGTAGTCGTTGACTCCACACGATCGACAAAACGGTCCACTATACTCCAACATGAATGCCTCACCAGAGGTCTCAACTATTCTCGCTACTGCTTCCGGGCTTCGATACCTGTTGTATTCCTTCACAGCCTTCTCCAGCACAGATCTCAACTGTCCACTCATTCAGTAACCCCGCGATCATCCTTCCTTACTATTCTGCGATACTCTTGGTCAAAGAAAAATGTGATTAGACCGGACGGCGTACCAGTAGGAACGATAGGGAGTTGGTGTCAGAATGGCAAAACTCTACGACCTAGCGATCATGGGCGGAAGGATTATTGATGGTGCTGGAAATCTTTGGTTCAACGCAGACGTGGCCTTCAAAGGTGAAAGAATAACCAAGATTGGAAGGGTGGACCCGAGCAAAGCCAAGAGAACGATTGACGCGACGAACAGAATTGTTTCTCCCGGTTTCATCGATGTCCATAGCCACTCGGACTTCAGTTTGATCTTTGATCCTCGAGCCGAAAGCACAATCAAGCAAGGAATAACGACGCTTGTTGTAGGACAGTGCGGCATGAGCCTTGCACCGATAAACCGCAAGTTCGAGAAGCTACTACGCCGCTATGCTGCCCCGTTTGTTCCAGATTCAGACATAAAGCTCCCATGGACCACGTTCAAGCAGTACTTGGCGAAGATGCAGCGACTGCGAAGCACAAGCAATGCAGCTCACTTGGTGGGCCATGGAACTGTTCGCATTGCAGCGATGGGTTTCGCTGATAGAGAGCCAAACCGCAGGGAACTTGAGGACATGAAGGCTATGGTGGCCGAGGCTATGAAAGCGGGAGCGGTTGGCATGTCAACCGGGCTCATCTATCCTCCCGGGGTGTTCTCCAAGACCAAGGAACTGATCGAGTTAACGCGAGAAGTAGCCAAAAGTGGCGGCACATATTTCTCGCACATTCGAGGCGAAGGCCTCACACTCATCAAAGCCGTCAAAGAAGCCGTAGAGATCGGGGAGAGGGCTGGAACACCGGTACACATTAGCCACCATAAGGCAGCTGGCCGCCGAGTCTGGGGAAAACTGAAGGAGACTCTGAAATTGATGGAGGAGGCCAGAAAGCGAGGAGTAGATGTAACCTATGATCAGTATCCATACGTAGCGGGCATGACCTCGCTCGCAACAATGCTACCGCCTTGGGTTCATGAGGGCGGAATGGATAGGCTTCTGGAACGGATACGGGACGACGAGACATGGTCAGAGATTCGTAAGGAAATGGAGGCTGGGACACCGGAAAGGGAGAATATGTTGGATGAGGCGGGTTGGGAGAGAATAGTGGTGTCTTCCGTGAAGTCGCGGGCTCTGAAGCAGGTTGAGGGGAAGAATCTTGCAGAGATATCGAAGCTGCTTGGGAAGCTTGATGAGTTTACGGCGTTGCGTGATCTGCTTCTGGAGGATCGTGGTGGAGCCACGATGATCATGTTCTCTATGGATGAGGGGGATGTGGAGTATGCTATGATGGGCCGTTATCATATGGTTGGTACGGACGCCTGGTCGGTTTCCCCCACGGGTCCTTTGTCGTCAGGCAAACCTCATCCCAGATTCTATGGAACCTATCCACGCGTTCTCGGGCAATATGTGCGAGGCAGGCACATCCTTGAGCTTGAGGATGCTGTAAGGCGAATGACATCTCTCCCAGCTCAACGCGTTGGATTGAAGAATCGAGGAATACTCAAGGAAGGGTTCTTCGCGGATGTGGTATTGTTTGATGCGGAGAAGGTTATTGACAAGGCAACCTTTGAGCAACCTGCGCAATTCCCAGAGGGCATAGATACGGTGATTGTGAACGGCCAAATCGTTGTGGATTCTGGCGAACTGACCAAGACTCGACCTGGAAAGCTCCTACTCAGGAAGAACTAGTATCAGGTTCTCCTCAGCTATCCACGGCTTGCTGCAACTGAATCGTTTGCTGAACGGAGTCCTCATACTCGTTCAGTGATCTAGGTTCCACGGCTCTCTTCGATCCGTCCGCAAGAGCATCCGCAACCGCCTCAGACAGCTCTATTGTAGTAACTATAGGAATGTTGAACTCTACTGCCAGCCGTCTGATGAGGTACTCATCCTTTCTTCTGCTTCTGCTCCCTTCGGCCATCTCCTTTATGGATGGGATGTTTATGACCAGATCTATCTCTCTCTTCAGCAGATAGGTCAAAACATTAGGTTCCGTCTGATCCCTTATCTTGTTCAGAACCGTAACATCATGAAGACCACCTTTTCTGAGAGCGTCTGCGGTGTGTTCAGTCGCAAAGATTTTGAAGCCTGAATCCTCAAGTCTTTTCGCGACCTGGACGATTTCTTCTTTGGCTTGGGTGCCGACTGTGATAAGAATGGAGCCTTGCTTTGGTGGGACGGTGAACTCGGATGCCTCCAGAGCCTTCAGGAGAGAGTCTGATAGGTCATCGCCAATGCAGGCGACCTCCCCTGTGCTTACCATTTCGACGCCTAAGATCGGGTCGGCTCCTCCGAGTCTCATGAAACTGAACTGAGGTGCCTTGACGCTTACGTACGGGACCTGCCTGGGCACATCTATCTTCAGATCCTTCAGGGTCTTGCCCATCATGACTGATGTTGCCACATCGATCAGGTTGACGCCTACGGTTTTGCTTGTGTAAGGAAATGATCGCGATGCTCTAAGGTTACATTCTATCACGTACACTGTCCCGTTTTTGACCAGATATTGTATGTTGAATGAACTTCTTGCGGATAGGGCGCGCATTATCGAGCGCGTATACTCACGAATGGTTTCCACAGTTTTCTGCGGCAAGGTCTGTGTGGGAATAGACATCGTGGCATCTCCGCTGTGTACCCCTGCGTTCTCGACATGTTCGATTACCGCTCCTATGAGCACATCTTCTCCATCCGAGACTCCGTCAACCTCTACCTCTCTGGCATCTTCCATGAATTCGGAGATAACTACTGGGTGCTCGGCGGAGAACCTAGCGGCTAGACGCAAGTAGCCTTCCAGCTCCTCCTCATCATGAGCAACCCTCATCGCAGAGCCTGACAGCACATAGCTAGGCCTAACAAGAACAGGGTAACCGATCTTCCTTGCGAAGAACTTCACATCATCCATTTTCGTGAATTTGCTCCATCTGGGCTGAGGAATGTTGAGATGGTCGAGAAGTGCGCTGAATTTGGAGCGGTCTTCTGCTCTGTCAATGCTTTCTGCACCTGCTCCGATCAGTGTGACTCCTGCCTTGGCCAGTTTCATTGCAAGATTGTTCGGTGTCTGGCCGCCGACTCCTACGACCGCGCCCAGAGGTTTCTCGATCTCATAGATATCCAGTATTCGCTCCAGACTTAGCTCCTCGAAATACAGTTTATCCGACGTGTCATAGTCAGTTGAGACGGTTTCAGGGTTGCAGTTGATCATTATGGCTTCATCCATGCCGTGGTTCTTCAGCGCCCAGACGGTGTTGACGGCGCCCCAGTCGAATTCCACGCTCGATCCTATTCGGAAGACTCCTGATCCTAGCACAATCGCCTTCTTGCCTGGCCGGATCTCCACATCGTTCTCGGACCCGCCGTAGGTCAGGTAGAGATAGTTGGTTTTGGCAGGCCACTCCGCTGCCAAGGTGTCAATCTGCTTCACGACGGGAGTGATTTCATGCTCCTTTCTGAACTTCCGCACTGTCAACTCATCAGTTCCAGTGCAGCGGGCAATTTGTCGGTCTGAAAAGCCCAGCTTCTTTGCCTCTTGAACCAGTTGAGGCGCATCATTGTCTTCAAGCGAGGTCATAGCCAGCCGGCGCTCAAGACTCAGAATGTTCTTGATGCAATAGAGATACCATCGATCAATTCCGGTGAGCTTGTACAGCTCATCGATAGAGACGCCTTTACGTAAGGCTTCAACCAAGTCGAAGATTCGTTCATCAGTGGGATTGGCTAGGCTCTGCTTCAACTCATTCAAGGTTCTAGGTTTGTCCTCAGCAAGTCGTTCACCTGTAAGCCCCAAATCATTGACCTCGATCATTCGAACCGCTTTCTGCAACGCCTCTTCGAAGCATCTTCCGACGGCCATGACTTCTCCAACCGATTTCATCTGGGGGCCTAGGCTTCGGTCAATGCTTCTAAACTTCTGGAAGTCCCAACGAGGTATCTTCACAATGACATAGTCCAGAGCGGGCTCAAAGCAGGAAGTTGTAACCCCAGTGACCTTGTTTAGCAACTCAGGCAGCAAATACCCCATGGCAAGCTTGGCCGCGATGTAAGCGAGCGGATAACCTGTGGCTTTGCTGGCGAGTGCGGAGCTTCTAGACATGCGGGCATTGACTTCTATCGCTCTCACATCTTCGCTTGTGGGTTTCAAGGCCCATTGAATATTGCATTCGCCCACGATGCCTAGGCTCTGAATTGCCTTGATTGAGAGCGAGCGCAGAAGTTGATACTCGCGATTGTTTAAGGTCTGGGAAGGTGCGACAACTATCGAGTCGCCTGTGTGAACTCCCATCGGGTCAAAGTTCTCCATGTTGCAGACGGTGAGACAGTTGTTTGCTGAGTCACGCATGACCTCATACTCGATCTCCTTCCAATGCCCCAGATACTCCTCTACGAGAACCTGTTCAATCATACTATGGGCTAGCGCTCTTTCCACAATCTCGTTCAGCTCCCTCTGGTTCTTCGCTACACCGGAGCCCTTGCCTCCAAGGGTGTACGCAACCCTCACAATGACAGGGTAACCGATCTCCTCCGCAATCTTGGCCGCATCCCCCACCGAGGTCGCCGAGGCACTTCTTGGCACTGGGATATCTCCGCGAATCATGGCTTGACGAAAGAGTTCTCGATCTTCCGTGTCCTCAATAGCTCGTATAGGCGTCCCGAGTACCTTCACATCGTATCGCTCCAGTACTCCGGACTTGGCAAGTTTGACTCCACAGTTCAGTGCGGTTTGGCCGCCGAACCCGAGAAGTATGGCGTCAGGCTTCTCTCGTCTTATCACCTGCTCGACATAGTTCGGCGTTACCGGGAGAAGGTACACTTTTCCGCCTAGCTTGGGATCTGTTTGAATCGTCGCAATGTTCGGGTTGATCAGAACTGTTTCGATGCGCTCTTCGCGCAGAGCTTTCAGGGCTTGACTTCCTGAGTAGTCAAACTCGGCCGCCTCACCTATCTTTATCGCCCCACTTCCGAGCACAACAACCTTCCTGATCCACTCCAGCTTCGGCACCGCTATCTCCCTCCAAGCCCAAGAAATTGATCGAATAGGAATTCTGTGTCACGTGGTCCTGGGCTAGCTTCTGGGTGAAACTGGACTCCGAAGCATGGCCGCTTCAGATGCCTCACGCCTTCAACGGTCTTGTCGTTTGCGTTTAGAAACGATATTTCCAGTCCAGTCCCTTCCAATGATTCAGCGTTAACCGCGTAACCATGATTCTGCGTGGTAATGTAGCATCTGCTGGTCCTTGTGTCCAGAGCTGGCTGGTTCTGCGACCGATGCCCGTACTTCAACTTGTAGCACTTCGCCCCTTGGGAAAGGGCCAGTATTTGATTGCCCAGACAGATCCCCACCACAGACCTATCATCGTCAACTAGTCTGCGGACCGTTTCGATTGTAGAAACACAGAACTCTGGATCTCCCGGTCCATTGCTGACGATTACTACATCCGGTTTCTCTTCAAGCACCTCTTCAGCGGAGAAGTTGTATGGGACACGTGTCACTGTGAATTCTCTTTGGATGAGGGCGCGAAGTATTCCTGCCTTGACACCACAGTCAACAACCACTGCCTTCCTGTCTCTTTTCTTGCTGGAATAGGTTATTGGTTCATTGATGCTTACTGCTTGAACCAGATCGGTGGCATTTGGGTCAGGTATTCTGGTTGATTCTTCCCTCAGCTTGCCCAGATCAGGCTCTTCATCTTTCTCGCACACTTGAAGGATTCCAAGCATTACTCCTTTCTCTCGGAGCTTCTTGGTGACCTGCCTTGTGTCGATTCCATGGATTCCTGGAATATTCTCTTCAAGGAGCCAATCGTTGAGGGTGCTGGAGGAGGCCCAGTGACTCGGCGTTTCACACAGATCGTGAATCACAAGTCCTCTCACTTTTATTCCGTCAGATTCAAACCATGTCGGCACTTCACGGGAAGTCTTCCTTCGGAGGGGTACCCCATAGTTCCCGACAAGAGGATAGGTTAGGCTTAGAATTTGGCCATTGTAAGATGGATCGGTCAATGCTTCGGTGTATCCGACCATGCCAGTCGAGAAGACGACCTCTCCTGTTGTTCTTGTGGTTGCACCAAAACCTTGGCCGAGGAAGAAAGAGCCGTCTTCCAGAACCAGAACCGCTTTCCTTTCCTTCCGACGGCTGACACGTACCTCCAATGAACCCTCCCTCAGGTAGTCATCCCCCTTCTTAAGCCTTAATGCGACGAACCGTGACATGATGCACAGTATCGATCCACCAGAGAGCGAAGCCTATCACTCGAATTCTGCAATCGATCAGTCTCTTTCGACAGCCAGCTATTCCATTGCTTCAAAGTTTGATTTCGTGTTTTCAATGCCCTTCTAACTTCCTTAGGCGCTGGTCCACCCTTCACATCGTGAGCCTCAACCACCTGCAACGGATCTATGCATGAATGGATGTCTTCTGCACTGATTTTCAGCTGGGTTCCGAGGACACGCTTCGATATAGGCTCAAGAAGCTCGGGCGTTGTGTCAGACAATCGCTGCTTCTGTTTCACATGCTCTTGAACCAGTGAACCTACAATTCTGTGTGCCATTCTGAAAGGAACCTGGTATTTTCTAGTGAGGAGATTAGCTAGCTCTGTCGATGTGGTGAAATCTAGCAAGTTGGATGAGACTGGGTTTATCTTCAGAAGTGGAAGCAGATCAGTCAGCATCGTCAAAGAGTTGGACATGCAGTCGACCGTGTCCCACAGTTTGGGCGTCATCTCCTGAAGATCCAGATTGTAACCTGAAGGAAGAGATTTCACAATCATTATCGCTGCTTGAAGATTCGCGGCAACATGACTCATTCTGGCCCGAACCACTTCGAGGACATCCGGATTCTTCTTCTGAGGCATAATGCTGCTGGTGGATGAGAATTCGTCGGGAAGATCAATCACTCCAAATGCAAGCGAGCTCCACAGAATCAGATCCTCTGACAGGCGAGCGAAATTCACGGCGAGAAGTGTGAGAGATGATAGGACTTCTAGCAAAAAATCTCTAGCGCCTACAGCATCGATAGAGTTCTCGATGAGACTAGTGAATCCGAGAAGTTCCGCCACTCTGTCTCTGTCTATTGGAAAACTCGTTGAGGCGAGAGCTGCTGCACCCATTGGACTCAAGTTCACTCTACGATACGACTCACTCAGTCTCTCAGTGTCCCTGTTGAAAGCATCGAAGAAAGAGACAAGGTAGTGTGCGAAGGTTATTGGCTGCGCTGGCTGTGTGTGAGTGTACCCAGGTGTCACGGTTTCAATATGCTTCTCTGCGAGAGCCAGAATTCTCTGCTGAACCTCCAGCAGTTGGGAAACCAGGCCTAATACATCGTCACGCAGTCTCATCCGAATGGCAGTCGCGACTTGGTCGTTTCTGCTCTTAGCAATGTGAAGATCGCCGCCGATCTCGGCGCCAGCAAATTTCGTGACTACTTCCTCGACGTACATGTGAACGTCTTCAGAATCCACCTTTGTGAGATCGACTGATACATTGACCCTGTTCAGCGCCCCAAGAAGTTTTGCAGCCTTGACATGGTCAATTATCTTACAGTCGGCTAACATTATGACGTGCGCTTTGTTGATATTCACAACACTGCCTAGAAGTCGTTGGTCTGCTGTAAGCGATGATACATAATCGACAATATTCTTCTTAGTGGAACCTAGTCTCGCGCCGCGAAGAAGCTTAGACAAGTCAGCTCATTTCCCGAAATTTAGTAGTCACCTATCGGATTACCACATCCATGAATTGTCGATCGATGCGAAGTCATTTGGACCCTTTCGCTTTGACAATGCTTGCGGCGGTGGTTGGCATTCCCCAGATTTCTATGAAGCCTTCGGACCACTTTTGATCGAAGGTTGTTTCAACATTGTAGGTCGCCAGATTCGCATCATAAAGCGATAATGGGGAGCTGCGAGAAACCACTGTTGCTGAGCCCTTGTAGAGTTTCAGTTTCACTTCTCCTGTGACCCTTTCTTGAGTCAGGTCGATGAACCCGTCGAGATCTTCTCGAAGCGGTTCCATCCAAAGACCTGCATAAACGAGAAACGCCCACTGAGCCTCAACCTGCTGCTTGAACTGTAACTCATGTCTTGTGAGAACCATCTTCTCAAGTTCCCTATGGGCTTCCAACAGGGCAAGGGCCGCGGGACACTCGTAACATTCTCTTGATTTGATGCCGACTAGTCTATCCTCCATGTGGTCAATGCGGCCAATTCCATGACTGCCTGCTTTCGCGTTCAGCTTCTGCACCAACTCCAGAGGGCTAGTCTTCGTTCCGTTCACAGTGATCGGGACGCCCTTCTCGAACCCTATAGAGACATATTCTGGCTCCGTGGGCGCCTTCTCTGGTGCCACCGTCCACTCATAGATATCTTCAGGCGGTTGCTCCGCTGGATCCTCCAAGATTCCGCATTCTATGGATCTTCCCCAGAGGTTTTGATCGATGCTGTACGGGCTGCTAAGGCTCACCGGGATCGGGATACGGTTCTTCTCAGCGTATTTGATTTCCTCATCTCTGGAGAGATTCCATTCCCTTATCGGGGCAATTATCTTCAGCTCAGGCGCCAACGCCTTGGCCGAAACATCGAACCGAACTTGGTCATTGCCCTTTCCAGTCGACCCGTGTGCCACAGCTTTCGCATCCTCCTTCCGGGCAACCTCTACGAGCTTCTTTACTATCAGAGGCCTGGCCAGAGCGGTGCTCAGCGGGTATTTCCCCATGTACAAAGCGTTCGCCTTCACTGCAGGGTGAATGTAGTCTTCAACGAACTCCTCTTTTGCGTCTATGGAATAGTGCCGAATGGCTCCCACAGCCTTTGAGTTCTTTTCAACCTTTCCTAGATCCTCCTGTTGACCAACGTCCACCGTCACCGTAACAACATCGGCACTGTATTTCTCTTGGATCCATCGTATCGCAACAGATGTGTCCAGCCCGCCCGAATATGCCAACACGACTTTTTCCTTCAAGGCATCACCGTTTTTGGGCGGCACTTGGCAAGGCGTTTATTATGACTTTCGGTCTAATCTGTCCAAGACTGGACAGGTTTGACTGGTCTCGGTCAAAGATTCATGGTTGCATATCGCGCGAGAGAGCACGCTATCTCACATCAAGAAGATCAGGTTATTTCGCGCTGATCGAGGAGTATAGGCTAGCGTGGGACGACTACTGGATCGCTCATCGTGACCGCAGAGCCAATTGTCAGCTTTCGACTGCGACAGTCGTGCCGTCTGGGGAATCTCTCAGGGAGATTCCCATCTTTCTCAGTCGCTCTCTTATCTCATCAGCCTTCTTCCAATCCCGCTGTTTTCTCGCTCTGTCCCTTTCCTCAATCAGGGCCTTCACTTGATCAGAGATCGCCAATTCCTCCTTCTCATGTTGGAAGAGTCCAAAGATCGCCCCCAGCTCGTTGATTGTGTCTAAGGCTGCTTGAGTGACTCTCTTTGATGATTTCAGATCTCCGACCCTGTTTCCGAGGCGAATGAGATCGTGGAAGCTGGCAAGAGCAATGGCGCTGTTGAAGTCATTGTCCATTCCCATCAAGTATTTCTCCTTTGCCTCAGCTATCTCCTCCAGCAATCTCTCCTCATCCGGGGATTCTCTGCAGGCATCGCTCCTGATCAGATTCCTCAATCGATCACGAGTTTCATAGATTCTTTCAAGGCCCGCCTCGGCTTGGCTCAGACCTTCATCCGAGAAGTCAACCGGGCGTCTGTAATGTGTGGAGAGAGCAAAAAGCCTGAACGATTCCGCGCTATGTCTCTTCAGAAGATCCCTAATCGTTATGAAGTTTCCGAGGGATTTGGACATCTTCAGCCCGTTGATGGTTAGGAAACCCGTGTGAATCCAGTACTTCGCAAATGGTTTCTTCCCAGTATATGACTCCGACTGAACAATCTCGTTTTCGTGATGTGGGAAGATAAGGTCTTTTGCGCCACCGTGGATGTCGAGTTGTGGCCCAAGATATTTCATTGACATGACCGAGCATTCCATGTGCCATCCGGGTCTACCGGTTCCCCATGGACTATCCCAGCCCGGCTCACCTTCGTCGGATCGCTTCCAGAGAGCGAAGTCGTGTGGACTTCTCTTCTTTCGGTCGATCTCTACTCTAGCGCCTGCCATCATCTGATCCAGACTCTGGTGGGATAGTTTTCCAAAATCCTGAATCTTGGTGACATCGAAGTATACATCCCCGTCCGCCACATAAGCGGCCTCCTTCTCTACTAGACCCTCTATCATGATGATGATGTCTTGAATGTGGTCTGAAACGCGAGGGAACTGATCGGCTGGCCTTAGGTTGAACTCCTCCATGTCTTCGAAGAAGGCTTGCTCAAACCTTTTCGAGAGGACCAGCGGATCCTCATTAGTTTCCTTGGCTCTGGCGATTATCTTGTCGTCAATGTCAGTAATGTTCACAACGTACGTGAGCTTGTAGCCCCTGTACTCTAGATAGCGAACTATAACGTCAAATGAAATGTAGGTCCGGGCATGACCTATGTGGCTGTAGTCGTAGACCGTCGGCCCGCAGACGTATACGCTGACCTTGCCTTTGCTAAAGGGTTCGAAAGGTTCCAGTCTTCCGGTCAACGTATTGTAGACTTGAAGAGGTAAGCCGCACCACCAGTCTAAGTGAACTCAGCGCCCAGTCAAGACTAACGCCCTAATGAAGTTTAATCCAGAAAACAAGTCGATAGCATCCCCGATCCACGGGGGTTTCTTTCCCTTCATATAGGAACTGACCGGGATCAATCCGCGCATGGTATGAGGTGCGCGATAGTTGCTTGAGGCTTGGCCAGCAGGTCGGATAGCGTGTTGCAAGGTGGTCGCTAGACATATTACCCAGAGTCTTTCCGTTCTTTAGAATTGCATGGTGAATGAGATGGATGTTCTTGAAGCAATTCGAACACGAAGAAGCATAAGGAAGTACGACCGAGCGCGGGATGTGGAGAATGAGAAGCTCCTAACCTGCCTGGAAGCTGCCAGGTGGGCACCCTCGGCCAGCAACAAACAACCCTGGCACTTCATCGTGGTGAGGAACAAGGAGAAGAGAGAGGAACTAGCGAAGCTCCATCCGTATGGCAAGTTCATGGCGGAAAGCCCAGTGGTCGTGGTGGTGCTAGGTGATCCACAGAAGCATCAGAAGTACTTCAAGTGTGATCCACCCATTGCCACCCAGAACTTTCTCTTGGCCGCGCATGCTCAAGGGCTTGGAGCCTGCTGGATGGGCGTGATAGATTCCACTTTCGAGGACCAGATGAAGAAGCTGTTGAATGTGCCTGAGAATCTGAGAATCGTTTGCACGGTCTCGGTTGGTTACCCAGCGGAGGCACCTCAGAAGACCAGACAATCTCTGGAGGAACTGGTCTCATACGAAGGCTACGGAGTGAAGGCAAGGTAGGCAAGCAAGCCCTACTATGGCATTTTGAGAGGAGATCCTGATCAGAATGGGACGAAACAAGAAGTATTCTGGCTACAGCGCGTATCAGTACCTTGAGCCCGGGAGAGACTACGTTGAAACCAAGTTTAGAGACGAAATCGTGAAGGAATGGTCCTACCTTCTTCCGTTGTCGAGGGGGGAGGAGGAACGATTCGAGGAGATCATGGAGAAGAGCATCATCGTAGACCTTCATGAGCATCCGGTCAAGTACCCACAGGATATTGAAGCGGAGAGAAGGAACGAAGGACGACAATTCGCAGCCTACGAGGCCCTGAGCAGGTCTGGGCTTGACTGCGTTTTCGATAACCTGATGGATGGAAGCAGCGACATCACCTCAAAAAACGGATGGAAATGGACAGATGTAATCCACGACCTAGGAATGAGGCTCTGCGACATAGCTCATCAGGACTTCATCATCCACTGCAAGACCGTGGACGATATCACATCAGCTCACAGGACGGGGAGATTGGCTTGGGTTGCGGTTCTGGAGAGTCTCAGCTGTATCGAGAACGAAGTGGATAGGATAGATATTCTCTTCGGGTTAGGAGTCAGATCCGCAGGAATAAACTACAGTGAATCGAACATGCTAGGATCAGGGTTGAGGGAGAAAAATGACGGAGGCCTAACCGACCTAGGCTATGATGCCGTTGTACGTATGAACAAGGTGGGGATGCTTATTGATGTGTCACATTGCAGCGATAGAACCGGAATCGATGCCATAACAGAGAGCAAGAAACCCATCATCATCTCTCACTGCGGGTCAAGAACCCTCACACCCTCAAAGAGAATGAAACCTGACGATGTTCTGAAGGCTCTGGCGGAGAGGGATGGCTTGCTGGGAGTGGAAATGGCAGGGGCAGTGGTTAAGACCAAGAAGAACCCGGTCAGCAACCTCGAGGCCTACATGGAACAAGTCGAGTACTGTATCAAGCTGTTGGGCGTTGATCATGTTGGATGTGGCCCGGATACTCTGTACGGGGATCACATAGGGCTTTACCGCTCAATGGCGGCGAAGAACAAGACTGGAGGATTTGGACGCTACAGCAGAGAAGAAACTACCGGAGACAAGGTCCTCGGAATGGATATGGACGTATCTGCACTGCCGGACTACGTGAAAGGAATGGAAAATCCGACAGAATGCCTACAGAACGCCGTCCGATGGATGATCAAACACGGATACTCGGACATGGAAATAAGAAAAGTAGTGGGAGAAAACGCCCTCCAACTTCTGCGGAAAGTGTGGTAGCTCAAAAACATAGGTATGTTTTACACAGTGCTGCACCGAGCTCTGTCGTACACTATTGCCTATTTGCGTGGTGTTGGGAAAGTTATCTTGCTATGCCTTACACCTAGATCTATGTACATCTCAGCCATGCGCACAG
>CAZGRO010000016.1:14259-16463 GCA_964528315.1 uncultured Candidatus Bathyarchaeia archaeon | reverse complement strand
GGTCGGAGAGCAGCAGGAATCACACGCCCTAGACAAGGAGTTTCTGAGAGCCTTTCTCAGAGAGCATTGCGGATTCACTGGAGAAGGAGATCCACCGAGCCTCCCTAAGCTAGTAATAGAGGAAGTCTCGAAGAGGTGCCTAGGAGCTTACGAGGTCTTGAGCGGAAACAAGCAGATTGAGGATCTACGGTTGAGGAGTTTGGATCAAGTACTCTCAGAACTAGGAGGTGAATCAAGATCACAGAAGATATGATTTCAAGATTCAGCGTCTGCTCGCCGACAGATAGCAGATACTCCGTGAGAGAGCTGGATCGATACTTTTCGGCTGAAGCCTATGTGAGGTACAAGGCCATTGTGGAGAAGGCGCTTGTTGAAACCTTAGCTAAACACGGAATGTGTCCTGCTGGCATTGCGAAGGAGATTGTTGCAGCTGCAGATTCCATTACGGTGCATGAAGTTGAGGAAGAAGATAGGAGAGTGAAGCACGACATACGGGCACTTGTCAACGTGATTCAACGAAAGGTGAGCAACCAAGCGAAGCCATACGTGCATCTCGCGGCCACATCATACGACATTGTCGACACGGCGAATGCGCTGCGTTACAGACAGGCTGTTGAATCAATCATAATACCGGACATGGTCAAGCTGGAAAAGATCTGGATCGAGCTGGCGAAGAAAGAGCGAGACACAGTTCAGATCGGTCGCACTCACGGCCAATTTGCTGATCCAATAACCTTTGGCTTCGCGCTCGCTCAATACGTGAACCGTTGGGGAAACAGAATTCTGAAGTTGAGGGAATCGGCACGGCGGCTAGTTGGGAAATTCTCGGGCGCAGTGGGAGCATACAACGCCTCTTCCCTCATCATTCCAGACCCAGAAGGATTTGAGAAGGAGCTATTGTCGTCGCTTGGTTTGGAGCCCGCTCTCGTTTCTACCCAGATAGTTCCACCTGAGCCTACTGCCGATCTGATCCACAGCATCATGTCCGCGTGGGGGGTCTTGGCCAACTTCTCAAGGGACATGAGGCATCTACAGAGATCGGAGATAGGGGAGGTAGGAGAGCCTTTCGAGGCGGATCAAGTGGGCTCATCCACGATGCCGCAGAAAAGGAACCCCATCAACTTCGAGAATGTGGAAAGTCTGTGGAAGGAATTCGCCCCCAGAATGACTACAAAGTATCTGGATCAGGTTTCTGAGCATCAGAGGGACCTTACGAATTCGGCCTCCCAAAGGTACGATGCAGAGATCTTCGTCGTGTTTGATTTCTGTGTGAGAAGGATGACTAGAGTATGCGAGAAGCTTGCGGTTGACAGGGCGAACTTGAAGAAGAACCTGAACCTTGCCTTGGAATCAGTTGTGGCTGAGCCATTGTACATTCTGCTTGCTTCTCTAGGTCACCCGGACGCTCATGAGTACGTGAGGAGGTTGGGTCTCGAATCGGTTCGAACCGGAAGGTCGATAGCCGATCTGGCATTGTCCGATCAGTCGATTCAATCATATGTCAAGAGGCTATCGGCAAAACAGCTGGAACTGATTCGCGATCCATCAAAGTACCTTGGTCAAGCTCAAGTCAAGGTTGACCGAGTCGTGGCGTACTGGGAGAAGACACTACGCGAAGAGAACTTGCGGTGAGTTTGCATGGCGCGAAGGGCCTTGATCAGCGTCTATGACAAGTCAGGACTAGGACCTCTGCTGACTTGCCTTGCGAGACATGGGTTCGAAATGGTTGCTTCGGGAGGAACTGCTCAGAAAATCAAAGAACTTGGACACTGGTGCGTTGAGGTCTCCGCTTTCACCGGCTATCCAGAATCGCCCCACGGCCTGATCAAAACTCTTCATCCGAAGATCCACGGAGGTTTTCTGCTGAATGCAGCTGATCCAGACGAAAAGCGATACATGGTATCGCAAGGAATCGTTCCATTCGATCTTCTCGTCGTCAATCTGTATCCGTTTGAAAGAGTCGTCAAGGAGAAGAATGTCACATTGAGGCAAGCTGCTGAGAATGTGGATATTGGGGGGCCAGCGATGATAAGGGCGGCTGCGAAGAGCGCCCTGTTGAACAAGAGTGTTATCGTGCTCACGAATCCAGATCAGTATCAGAACTTCATCGAAGAGATGGAGAAGAACAACGGCAATATTCCGGAGATGATGAAGATCAGGTTTGCCAAGGAAGCTTTCGCACTCACATCAAGATATGATTTCGC
>CAZGRO010000016.1:0-14159 GCA_964528315.1 uncultured Candidatus Bathyarchaeia archaeon | reverse complement strand
ATATTGTTGCGGAACCTGTCTAGACCCGCCTGCGCTTACATGAAACACCTTAACCCCTCAGGAGTCGCGGTTCTGGAGGATGAAGGAACGCCGCTGCGGGAAATCGTTGCTGCTGCGAGGGAAAGCGACAGTCAAGCAGCCTTTGGCGCCACAGTCGGATTGAATTTCCGAGTGGACAAAGAGGTTGCTGAGGAATTAGCCGGAACATACATAGATTGCGTCTCAGCCCACGAATTCACCAACGATGCCTTGACCGTGTTTGGCGAAAAGAAGGATCTCAGAGTAGTCCAGATCACACCCTTGAAGGATGTGGCGGATTTTGACCTCCATTTCTATCCGGAAGGATTCGCAACACTATCCGCGCCTTATCGCAGCAATGTCAAAAGCAAATCAGATGTGACCGCTGTCACGAAAAGGTCGCCAACAGAAGAAGAGTACGATGATCTCTTCTTCTCTTGGGTCGTTTGTGCTCACGTGAGGTCTAACGCCGTCGTGGTGGCGAAGAACGGTTGCACCTTGGGAATTGGTACAGGCCAACAGGACAGGGTAACGGCCGCTAGGCTCGCGATTCAGAAACCCGTTGAGACTGGAAAGAAATCGAATCTTGGAGGTGCCGTCGCGGCTTCAGATGGCTATATCCCATTTCGCGACACCGTGGATCTTCTGGCTGAGAACGGTATTACTGCAATCATCCAGCCCGGGGGCTCATTGAAAGATCAAGAAGCCATTGAGGCATGCGACCAGCATCAAATGGCCATGGTGTTCACAGGTGAGAGATGCTTCAGCCACTTCTAGGAAGAAGTAGAGATGAACGAGTCACAGTACGCAAAGGTGGGCGTTGACATACGTAAGAAAGGAATAGAGGTCTTCAAATCCAGCGTAAAATCTCTCTATCCCAATGCCTTTTGCGTCATCAAGCAAGATCCACACTTTCCCGGTTACGCATTGGTTCCACACACCGACAGCGCGGGAAGCAAACCTGTTCAGAACTACGTGAATTTCAAGGAAACCAATGACATAGACGCATTCAAGGGCATAGCGCAAGACGTTGTGGCTATGAACCTTGATGACATAGTATGCGTTGGCGCAAGGCCGATCAGCTTTGTGGACAGCATCGCACTGAACAAATCTAGGGTTCCAAAGGAAGAATTCCTGAAAGCGTTCAACTCTGAACTCATGGAACTAATTCAGACCCTGTCGTCGTTCGGAGTATCGTTGCCTTTTGACGGAGGAGAAACGGCCGATGTGCCCGATCAAATATCCACATTGGATGTCTCGGGATTCATTGAGGGCCGGGTTGAGTTATCCAAGATTGTTACAGGAGAGAGAATCAGGACAGGGAACAAGATCATCGGAATCCGAAGCGGCGGAAGATGCAGTTACGAAAGCAAGGCAAACAGCGGGATCATGTGCAATGGGATTACACTCGCACGACACAGCCTTCTCAGCAATGAGTATACGAAGAAGTATCCGGAAACCTGTGGAGGAGAGGCGCGAGGATACTATGGACGGTTCAGCGTGTTGGATCACGTAGACGAGCTTGGCATGACTCTGGGCGAGGCAATATGCTCTCCAACTCGGATTTTCGCTCCGATCGTCTTCAAGATTCTGGATGGATTGGGACGATCTGTTACTGGTCTCATACATAACACGGGTGGGGGGCAAACCAAGTGTCTCAGAGTCGGAAGAGGCGTGAAATACGTCAAGAGCCAGAGCCTGGCTCCGGATCCCATCTTCCAGTTGATCAAGAAGGAATCTCAGGAATCTTGGAGAGACATGTTTCAGGACTATAATATGGGAGTGGGTTTCGAAGTTGTTCTGGAGCCGGACGCGGTCGAATCTGCGTTAAGCATCATAGAGAGGTTTGGTGTAGAAGCCAAGGTGATAGGTGAGATCGAACGTGGTCCGTCAATGAATCAAGTTGTCATAGAAAGTGGCTTTGGCAAGTTTGAGTACGAAGGCCTTTAGTCATCAAACTCATGAGGTATTTACATGATATATCGCGTAAGAGTCATAGTGCGTCCGCGCGAAGGAATAACCGATCCCGAAGGAGATACGCTCAACGCGAGACTGAAGAGAAAGGGGCTTTCCGGAATCACGAGGGTGAGATCCGGAAGATATTGGGAAATCTACATCGAAGCAGATTCAAAAGGGCAGGCAGAGGCCTTAGCGCGCCAGATCTACACCGGCCCACCAATGGTCAACCCAGTGAAAGACGACGCAGACCTATTGACAATTGAGGAAGCAAGATGAGTTCCAAGTTCTATGTCAGAAGACGAGACCTACCGTTTCTGTTGGCTGACATAGAGCTTGAGAACTTGGATGATAAGGGGCTTCTGCAAGTAAGCAGTGAGCTCGCAGTAGGCCTGTCCTTGGAAGAAATGAGGGCTCTGAAGGGTTACTTCAAGAGCATAGGCCGCAACCCAACTGACATAGAAGTGCAAACATTCGGACAAACTTGGTCAGAGCACTGCTTTCACAAGACCTTCAAGGGAGATGCGGTTCAGCCAGATGGGCGAGTTATCGCTAGGAATCTGTTGAAGACCTATATCGCGAAGCCTGTGAAGGAGCTGAAGCCATCATGGTGCCTCGACACCTTCCAAGACAATGCTGGAATAGTTCTATTCGAGAAAAAAGGCGGCATTACGTACGGCGTGGCCGCGAAGGTTGAAACGCACAATCATCCTTCGGCGGTGGAGCCTTTTGGAGGAGCGGCAACTGGGACCGGAGGCGTCATTCGCGACCTTCTCGGAGTCTGGGCAAAACCCGTAGCCTGCACCGATGTTCTATGCTTTGGGCCGTTGGACTTTGATCAGAGTAGGCTGCCGAAAGGAGTCAATCACCCAGCCTACATTTATGACGGAGTGGTGGCTGGGATCGGCAGCTATGGCAACAACATGGGCATCCCCACGGTGAATGGCTCAATCTTCTTTGATGAAAGTTACGTGGGCAATGTGGTTGTGTATTGTGGCTGTGTAGGCATAGTGCCTATGGAGAAGTTCACGAGAAGAACGAGGCCTGGCGACATACCGGTACTCGCGGGTGGCAGAACGGGGCGAGACGGAATTCACGGCGTCACTTTCGCGTCGGCTGAGCTGACCGAGAAGTCTGAGGAGACGTCTCTCTCCGCGGTTCAAGTTCCCAACCCAATAGAAGAGGAGAAGCTGAAGCGAGCCGTTGTGGAGATAAGAGATCGGAGATTGGCGTCAGGCATAACCGATCTCGGGGGAGGAGGTCTCTCATGTGCCACAGGAGAGATGGCGCACAGATCCAACTGTGGTATTCGCGTGGAACTCGAGAAAGTGCCCTTGAAGGAAACGGTTCCACCCATGGCACCTTGGGAGATCTGGGTTTCAGAATCCCAAGAACGAATGTTGTTCTCGATCCCCAAGAAAAATCTCGCAGAAGCCCTAACGGTATTCGAGGATGAAGATGTTGTCGCCACCCCAATAGGAGAATTCATCAAGGGCAGAACTGTGACAGTTTCACATCTTGGGCATCATGTGCTTGAACTCGACCTGGATTTCCTTTTCTCTCCGCCGAAAACAACGAGAATCGCAGACCCAAGTCCTATACAGCTCTCTGACCCCAGCTTCAAGCCTCCAAGCAATCTGCCTGAGACAATTCTCAAGCTTCTCTCAGCGCCCAACATCGCCAGCAAGGAGCAGGTCATTCGAACCTATGATCATGAGGTTCAAGGAAACACCACGTTGAAGCCGCTGCAAGGAGCATTCTGCGCACCGAACGATGCAGCGGTCTTGAAACCGCTTTCCGATTCATGGAAGGGCGTTGTGATCTCCTGCGGAATGAATCCAAACTACGGCAAGCTGGACCCGTATTGGATGGCTGCATCCGCCATTGATGAGGCCTTGAGAAACAATGTGGCTGTGGGAGGAAGAAGGATAGCTCTACTGGATAATTTCACGTGGGGAAACCCGGAGAAGCCTGACAAAATGGGAAGCCTTGTCAAGGCTTGTCAAGCATGTTACGATTTTGCGAAAGGCTTTGGAACACCATTCATCTCGGGCAAGGACAGCTTGTACAACGAGTCGCCTTTAGGATCAGTCACGCCTACGCTCCTGGTGACTGGCATAGGCGTAATCCCAGACATGCGGAAAACAGTATCCGTGGAGCTGAAGAAGCGCGGCAATCCCGTATACCTGATTGGAGCGACACACCCTGAGCTTGGAGGTTCTGAATACTTCAAACTTCGAGGAATAATGGGAGGCCTAGTTCCCAAGGTCAGACTTCCGAGAGCCAAGAGCATTCTCAGAACCGTTACGGCGGCAATTGACAAGGGGTACGTGAAAGCTTGTCACGATCTTTCTGAAGGAGGCTTGGCTGTTGCTGCAGCTGAGATGTCTCTTGGCGCTGGATTTGGACTGGACCTGAACCTAGACTCTCTTCCGTCTGAAGAGAGGCTGCGTGAAGATGTTGCACTGTTCTCGGAGTCGAACAGTCGCTTCTTGGTGGAGGTGGATTCCGAAAAGGAACGAGGATTTCGGAGACTTGCTGGTAGGGCTCCTTGCGCGAGAATAGGAAGGGTACGAAGAGACGGACGGTTCGTCATTCGTGCAAAGGGCAGGATCCTGGTCGATGTGACAAATGGACGGCTGCGCTCGGCTTGGAAGACACACCTTTGAGGCGACATGAATGAAACGAGAGAAGATCCGAATATGCATCATGCGCGTCGGCGGCACAAACTGCGACGAAGAAACACGTACAGCCCTTGAGCATCTTGGCGTTAGAGCCGAAGTGGTTCACACCAAACGCATTATCGACAAACAGAATCTACTTGACTACCACGCCCTGATTTTTCCGGGAGGATTCGCCTACGGGGACTATGTCCGAGCTGGCGCCATTTGGGCAGACGTTCTGAAAGACGAATTGAGCGATCTGCTTCATCGGTTTGTTGAGGCTGAGCGGCCGGTCCTAGGAATCTGCAACGGATTTCAGGTTCTCGTGGAGACTGGTCTGCTTCCAGGGTTTGATGCAGCTGAAGGTTCGATGGGGATGGCTTTGGCAGGAAATGTGCCGACTGGGTATCGTTGCACATGGACCACGGAAGGCGACTATCTCTACCTGAAGCATGAGAATTCCGGAAAATGCGTCTTCACTCGGTCGATTGCGAAGGGGAAGCTTCTGCGCCTACCAATAGCCCACGCCGAAGGAAGACTACTGTTCCCGGAGAAAGATCAAGATGAGTACTTCACAAGGTTGAGGAATGGCGATCAGATTGTATTCAGATTCGCCAAGGCAGATGGAACCTTGGCGAAAGGAGTCTTTCCCTATAACCCGAACGGTTCCATGTGGGACATAGCTGGCATATGCAATGGGAATGGGACGGTGATGGGTTTGATGCCTCACCCTGAACGAGCCTTCTTCGGACACCAGCTCCCAGACTGGACGCAGCGTTCAAGCGCCTTATCTTATGGAGATGGCAAGATGATCTTTGAGTCGATGATCAACTACATCCTAGAACATGACTGAGCGTCGCTTACTTCTCGCCATTTGGCACTCTATCGTTTCAGGAAACAAGGCTCGTTAGTACGGATTGAGAAGATACTTCTCCAGTCCTCTTGTAGTCAAGATGGTGTTCCAAAGAAGTCTTCCTCTAGTCATCAATCCCACGCCGTTGAGATTCGGCGTGATAAATGAGGCCTTATCTTTCACGTCCTTGAAGTCGACATCAAAATGGAGTTTGCCCGTATCTGGATTCTTTCTGGCCCCAACTCCCACCACGACAACTCCTTCTTTCACCATGTCTGATGTCAGTCGGAAGGAGTCTTCTCGGTAGAGTTCTGGCGGCCGTCCGGCAGCACAGACCACTATGTCAGCTTCTCTTATCTTGTTTAGTGTGCTCTTGGTGGCTCTGTGGCAGCAGACCGGGGTGGCGTCGCGATCCTCAAAGAGTTTTCGCAATGGTTTCCCGACCAGGTCGCTTCGGCCGACAATGACTGCATCACTCCCCTTCATCTCCACCTTGTACTCATCGAGGAGTTCGATTACTCCTGCCGCGGTGCATGGGAGGACATCTTTCTTGAAATCGTAGCGGCTCATGAGTTTGCCTTTGTTTCGTGGCGTCAATCCGTCAACATCTTTTTCCGGAGCGAGCAGCTCGAATGGTCCATGTCTGTCTACCGAATCGGGTAGGGGCATTTGGATCAGAATGCCTGTAATGTCATCTCTAATGTTCATCTCCTCTATCGTCTTACATAGTTCTCGCTCTCTCTTCTCAGGAGGGCACTCGTAGAGGTTGCAGACTTCCGAGTAGATGCCTACCTCTTTACAATCCTGCTGTTTCATGGAGACGTACATTTTCGCCGTAGCTTCGTCGGTTGGAAGTATTGCTGCAAGTCCGGGTGTGATGCCGATCTCTCGAAGCGCTCGCACCTCTTCAGCTACCTTAGCCTTTGTCTTCGCAAATATCTGCTCGGCTCGCATCACAACTGTCAATTCGATTCCTCGAAGGTTTCCGCCATCCTTGATGCCCATTCCGTTCTCTGTTGTTCAATGAAGGTGCGTTGCCTTTCGTTCCATTTCTTCTCCCAGTCGCCCTGAAGATCCACTGACACGACTCTGTTCACTCGAGTCTCTTCGGCGCGGCTAGGGACTTCCTCGATCTTGAGTCTTCCATCGGCGTAGAGCTGTATCGCTTTCGAGTAGGTCCTGTGTTCGTGAATGAGGACTCTGTCTGAGAGAGATTGGATCGCATCCTCCCGTTTCTTGCCAAACATTGCCCTCTCCGACTCCAATACCTGGACAGGGCGCTGTAGGATTATGGGACCTTTCTCAACGCTCACGTCAACGAAGTACACTGTGCATCCTGTGATCTTGACGCCGTATTCCAGCGCGGCCTCGTGAACAAATCTGGCGTTCAATCCCTTCCAGCCGAAGGAGGGCAGTAATGCAGGGTGAATGTTCATGACTTTCCAGCGGTATTTCCGGAAGAAGTCGGATCCGACGATTCTATCCCAGCCGGCGAGGCAAACCAACTCCACTTGGCTGGATTCCAGTATGTCCATTATTTGGCGTTCGAACTCTACTCGATCTCTGCTCTTATGGTCCACGAAATGATTCGTGACATGGTATTTCTCTGCGATCTGCTTGACGGGAGCGTCCGGATAGTTGTAGATGAGGACAGGCAGGTTGACGTTTTCCAGAACTCCGAGGCGTTGATGTTCCATTATGGCTCGGAAGTTTGAGCCGCGCCCTGAAGCAAGCACCCCAACATTTACCATTGGCGCGATTCCTCGTTTCTAGAGGCGAATTCCATTCGGTGCCAAGACATTGTCAACATACACGTTTCCCTGGCCATTAACAGCGTATCTGCCTTCCCCGATCATTTCCAATGTCTTCGGATAGATTATCCAGTCGCCTTGCTCTTTCAGTCGATCTTGGTGATCTGACGCGATTTTCTTCATTATGTGTGCGTTCCCGGGATCGCGAAGGTTGTTTAAGCTGATTCCTTCAGGAAGAATGACGTCAATTGGCTTGGATCGCATCAGGATCTCGCCATAATCCACTTTCTCTCGAACTATGTGTGTTGTAGAGTAGAGTTTTTTCTCACCTGAGAGGATTGCGTCTCGAACCGCATTGAGACCGGTGTACTTCCTGTGGTCGCCTTGTCTGACGGAGAGGTCGGCTGGGTGTACATTGACGACGCGGTCGTTGTATCGCTCTATCAGAGGGCGTGTCACTATGCTCATGTAGCCGCAAAGTGCAATTAGGTCAAGATCGTATTTCTCTATCGTTTCTACGGTGATTCTGTCGTATTCTGGCCGCAGTGAAAGATCCTTCTTGTTCCCGCGGCCCTGCCGCCTGTAGAACTCTGCGATGTCGTTGTGTTCGTAGTTGATGTGGTGGGTGGAGGCGATCGATTGCGCTCTGCATTTCTGGTTTGATGGATCAAATACGTCTGTGAATATGAGGACGACTTTGTAAGGCGGGTTCTCAGTTCTTGTTTGCTGGTTCTCCAGTATCTTGATGACGTTGGTGCCTGATCCTGACATGAAGCAAGCTATTCTCATCGGCTTCTGGCGAATTGATGGGTCAAACATTTTCCTTGGCGACATGAAGATGTTTCAACGCCTTTCTTCCAATATCTGTTCGGTGGTATTCTCCTTCCCAGTGAATCAAGCCCACAGCCCGATAGGCCTCATTGATCGCATTGGGTATTGTGTCACCAAGAGCCGTTACTCCCAGTACTCTTCCACCGCTTGTGATCAAGTTGGATCCTGGTCTCGCTGTTCCTGCGTGAAAAACCACAGTGTTCCTGATTCTCGACGTTTCCTCAATTCCTTTGATCACCTTTCCTTTCTGGTACTGTCCTGGATAGCCTCCTGAGGCCATAACCACGCAGACCGCCGCTTGGCTAGACCACTTCATGTCCTCCATCTCGGCCAAGCGACCGCTTGCACAAGCGTCCAGATACTCGAAGAGATCCGATTGCATTCTGACAACTATCGGTTGAAGCTCAGGGTCTCCGAACCTGACATTGAACTCTAGCACCTTAGGCTCCTCATTAGCGATCATCAAGCCTAGGTAAAGTGTGCCTCTGAACTCGACATTCTCACTTCTCATCCCCTCTATGAACTTCGTGATTATGTCTCTCTGAATCCGCTCTTCCAGCTCTTCCGTGATCACCGGTGCCGGAGAATAAGCTCCCATCCCTCCAGTATTAGGCCCCTTGTCTCCATCGAAGATTGCCTTGTGGTCTTGCGAGGAAGCCAAGGCAACATGCTTTCGCGCCTTCGTGTCAACGATGGCAATGTAAGACGCCTCCTCGCCGACCAAGAGATCCTCGATCACTATGCGTTCTCCGGAACTACCGAATTTCTTCTGTCGTATCGTATCGTCTACGGCCTTCAAGGCGTCGTCCTCGGTTGCGCACAAGCTCACGCCTTTTCCGGCAGCGAGTCCATCAGCCTTAACAACAAGCGGTCCCCCCCTCTTTTTGACATATTCGACCGCTGCTGTTGCGTCATCAAAGGTTTCGAATTTGGCTGTTGGGATTTCGTATCGTTTCATGAATTGTTTGGCCCATATCTTGCTGCTCTCAGCTCTGGCTGCGGCCTTGCTCACTCCAAATATGTTCAATCCTTTTGAGAGGAAGGTGTCCGTGATTCCTTTGGCGAGAGGTTCTTCTGGTCCCACAACGGTGAAGCAGTTGTTCTTGTGAGCGAAGTCTGCTAGGCGTTCGAAATCCGAAGCGTCTATGGCAACGTTGTTAGTTGTTCCTCCATTACCGGGAGCGCAGAACACCTTGCCAACTTTCGTGCTTTGGCTGAGTTTCCACACAAGAGCATGCTCCCGACCTCCCGATCCCACTACAAGTATGTTCATGTCTCTCATGATGGAAGCTCGCGCTCCCAATATCTGCGCTTGTCCACGTTTCCCCTTCGGTTCTTCATGCTGTCTGCAACCTTTTGCGCTAGCGGGGTTGGATAGTCTCCCGTAAGACAGGCCATACAGAGCTCAGCCCTGTCAAATCCCAAGGCTCTCACCAATCCATCAATAGTCTGATAGCAGACGCGATCAGCATTCAGCGCCCGTTCTATCTCCGGAATGGTTTTGGTTGCCGCGATCAATTCCTCATGTGTGGAGATGTCTATCCCATAGAAGCAGGGAGATATGATCGGCGGGCAAGTGACCCAAAACTCAACACTCTCTGCGCCCGCCGATCTCACAAGATTCACGATCTTTCGTGATGTCGTTCCTCTGACAATGCTATCATCAACGAGAATCACCTTTCGGTCCTTGAGGACCGACTTGACAGGATTCAGCTTTAACGCCACTGTGTCCTCTCTTCGCGTTTGTCCGGGCATTATGAAGGTTCGACCGATGTAGCGGTTCTTGATCAATCCCTCGGCTATCTCGATCCCGGTCGTTCTTGCTATGCCTTCAGCGGCCGGCCGAGCGGTGTCAGGTATCGGAACCACAACATCTGCATCCGTTTCGTAAGTTCCGGCGAGTTGTTCTCCCAGTCTGATGCGTATTGGGTAGACCTCGCCGCCATCTATGATTGAGTCAGGTCTGGCGAAGTAGACGTACTCAAACATGCAATGTGCAGTTCTTCTGCGGGGTGCGACGTTCTTCCTTTGGACCCCTCCTTTTGAGTCAACGATGATCATCTCTCCAGGATTCACATCTGATATCAGCTCCGCACCCGCAGCATCCAAGCCCACGCTTTCCGAGGCGAAGAAGATCGTGTCGCTTCTTCTCCCGTGGCATAATGGTCTGAATCCACAAGGATCCCTGAAGACAACGAGTTCTTTCTCCCCAGTTAGTGCGACGGTTGAGTAGGCTCCTTCAAGCCTCGTCATACATCTTGAGATGGCTTTCTCCAGATCCTTCGTATCAGCGAGCTCCCTAGCCAAATGCCCGAGAATAACTTCAGCATCGCAATCCGATGCGAGAAATCGCTCCTGTCTTGTGAGCTCCTGACGCAGGTCTACATAGTTCACTAGGTTGCCGTTATGGCACAGTGCAATCCCTCCTTTAGGATAGCTGACGAAGAAGGGCTGAAGTGTGGTTTCCTTGAGTTGCTGTAAATCATGGTTCTGTCTGTTTTGGTCGAGAGGCGAAGATCCCGTGGTGGAGTATCTAACGTGTCCTATACCCAGTCTTCCTGGAAGAGGAAGATAGTTTTCCAGTTCGCCTACAAGGCCAAAGATCTTTCTATGATGAAATCTTGACCCATCGAAGGTGAATATGCCATTGCCTTCTTGCCCTCTATGTTGGAGTGCCAGCATAGCATGCCAAATGTCGCCAGCAACCTCACCGGTTGCACTGTATGCTGCCGCGACTGCGCATGCTTCCTTTGGTTTGTTCACCAACACCACTCCAAGAGGACAAGATCTCGGTCTGATCGTTTCTTGATGACCGTTCTCCCGGACGGAACTGGCTCGCTACTCTGTTTCACTATCATCTAAAAATGTTTTGTCGAAAGATAGATGTGTTGACTTGCTCATGTCTATGACTTTGAGACTTTTCTCCATCATGGTTCATATATGTCCGGAGCAGTTCATGTCCGCATTCTGAGGGTGGCATCTGAGTGACAGATACTCGAATCGGTCAGATCGTTGTTGAACGCCTTTTGCGGTATGTGAAGTATGATACTCAATCTGCTGATGGTTCCAAGACGTATCCGAGCACTATGAAGCAGAAGGAGCTGGGGAAGCTTCTGGTTAAGGAGCTGAAGCAGCTAGGTCTCAGGAACGCGCGAATGGATCAGTACGGATATGTCACTGCAACACTCGCCGCCAACACCAAACGAGCAACCCCAGTCATAGCTCTCATAGCTCATATGGACACGTCTCCAGAAATCTCCGGAAAAGGTGTGAAGCCTCAGATCCACAAGAACTACTCAGGCGGAGACATAGTCCTCCCCGGAGACCGCACCCAAATCATCAGGCCGACTGAAAGTCTGGAACTGGCAAAGAAGGTTGGACATGACATAATCACATCAGACGGAACGACCCTTCTGGGCGCAGATAACAAGGCAGGCATAGCAGAGATCATGGACGCAGTTCACTATCTCATCAAGCATCCTGAGATCCAGCATGGAACCATCAAGATAGCCTTCACACCTGACGAGGAGGTGGGTACAGGAGTCAAGTACTTCAATGTGAAGAAGTTCGGAGCCAAATACGCCTACACGATGGATGGAGAGACGCTTGGTGAGGTTGAGAATGAAACCTTCTGCGCCGATACTGTGCGGATAACGTTTCAGGGCGTGCTAATCCACCCGGGATACGCGAAAGGCAAGCTTGTCAACTCCGTCAAGATAGCATCAGATTTCATCAACAGACTGCCCAAGGACAGCATCTCACCTGAGACAACAGAGAAGATGGAAGGATATGTTCATCCCAATGGCATTGAAGGCGGAGTGGAAAAAACCACTGTGAAGTTCATCATACGTGACTTTGAGGTTGAGGGGCTTAAGAAGAAGGAGGAGTTCTTGAAGAGCCTTGCCGAGGAAACGACTCGGAACTATCCCCGGTCGAGCTTCAAGTTTGAGGTTGAAGAATCCTACCGAAACATGAGATATATTCTGGAAAAGTATCCGGAGGTTGTGGAGAAGGCGATGGAAGCAGTTCGCCTGACCGGACTCGAACCGAGACTGCATAGCATACGTGGAGGAACAGACGGAGCAAGGCTCAGCTACATGGGCCTTCCCACGCCAAACATCGCTACAGGCGGACACAACTACCATTCGAAACTTGAGTGGATATCGATCCAGGATATGAAGAAGGCAATAGAAGTAGTCTTGAACCTGGTTAAGGTCTGGGCTGCAGCCAAGTAACGCCCGTAAGGTAGTGATGTTGCAGGAACATTGCTCTGAGAGGATTTTCTCTCGATTTTGAGTTTGAAGGTGATTATGGCATCGTGTCTCAGGCAGCATTGTCCCTTAAGGTTGATCGAAGGCGGCTTGAAGAGACGATCAACTCGCTTGCTCGAATAGGTATGACCGGAAGGGGATCTGAGAGAACAGCCTACACCGTCAAAGACATGAGGGCAAAAGACATCCTGACTCACCTGATGCGAAGAATTGGCCTCACGGTCAGAATAGATGGTGTGGGGAATGTTTTTGGAAGGACGATGCAAGGCCAAGGACCCGTAGTGATGATTGGTTCTCACATTGACACCGTGCCTGGAGGCGGACGGTTTGATGGAGTTGTGGGTGTCGCTTCAGGGATAGAGGTCGCAAGAACAATCATCGAAGGTCATGTGGAGCACCGCCGTCCAATAGAGGTCTGCGCCTTCTCAGCGGAAGAGTCCAGCAGATTCGGCGTATCAACTCTCGGGAGCGCGGTAGTTGCTGGAGAGTTGGATGCGAAAGACATTGAATCCCTCAAGGACAGGCGTGGCACCAGATTGGCCGAGATCTTGGCAAGGCTTGGAAGAGGACGTGAAGCCATCAATCACTCAAAGAGGAACCCATCCGATTTTCACGCATACCTTGAGCTTCATGTTGAGCAGGGACCAGTGCTGGAAACCGAACAGAAGAAGATTGGTGTAGTCACCGCCATATCAGCGCCCACTCGCCTGAGAGTAAGCTTTCTCGGTCGAGCAGACCATTCTGGAACCACGCCTATGAACCTGAGAAAGGACGCACTCGCCGCAGCCTCGGAGCTGGTTTTGGCTGTGGAAAGGATCTGCAAGAACGAGGTGGAGTCTGTGGTCGGGACGGTTGGAGTGGTGAATGTCAGCCCGAACGCGATGAACGTTGTTCCGGGAGCCGTGGAACTGGGAGTCGACATTCGAAGCGTGGATTCAGGAGCGAAGAAGAGGGCTGCAGACCTGGTGTTGGATGAGGCTCGAAAGATCTCGAACCGAAGAAACATCCAGTTGGAAACCAAGATCATAACCGAGGATGAACCAGTCACTCTGAACGAAGAGATTGTTTCTCTGCTCGAAGATATTTGCCGGTCGTCCGATATTCCATACGTCAAAATGATCTCAGGAGCTGGACACGATGCGATGAAGATGGCTAAGATCACCAAGTCAGGCATGATCTTCGTCCCAAGCAGGAAGGGTCTCAGCCACAACCCTGACGAATGGACAGACCTGAACGATATTGAGGTAGGAGCGAACTGCCTGCTTCAGGCAGCTCTCCGCCTAGCCTCATAGTTTTCTCAGGTGATTCATATGGCAAAGAAGATTAGAATACTGAATTCCGGGCAGATCGAGGCCCTAATCGATCTCCTGTCGAAACGAATCCTGCGATCTGTCAAGGGTCAGAAGAGCGTGGCATTGATCGGCATCAAGACTCGTGGCGTCTACCTCTCTAGAAGAATAGGTGATAGGCTGGCCAAGCATTTGGAAGTGAATCTTGGAGCAGTGGACATAACACTGTACCGAGACGATCTGAATGTGCTTCAGGAGAATCTCACCGTCGGCGAGAGCGAGATCAACTTCGATCTCAACGGTAAGACCGTGGTCCTTGTGGACGATGTATTGTTCACTGGTAGGACCGTCAGGGCCGCACTTGACCAGATCCTGGATCTAGGCCGACCAGCAGTAATTCACCTGGCGGTGCTTGTGGATCGGGGGCATCGAGAGCTCCCTATCTGCGCAACCTTCTGCGGGAAGAAGGTGAAGACTCAACGTGGAGATAGAGTTGAGGTCAGGCTGAGAGAGAAGGACCGAGTGGA
>CAZGRO010000015.1:0-16559 GCA_964528315.1 uncultured Candidatus Bathyarchaeia archaeon | reverse complement strand
GGTATTATGATCTCGCCGGTTACAGTGATAGGTGCGGGGGGGGGGATTCGCGCACCAGTTTACTAGTAAATCTGCCCAGAATCGGGACAACATCGCAGGCCGGTTGGAACTCAGACTCCTACTTCCACGTGTAGTGCGAATTCCATTGGCCGGCATATTGTGGGTTGGCGTATGCCATGGATTGTGACAATGCGCGTTGGGATCCCAATCAAAGGTCTGCCGTGATTCGTCCGCATAAGAACGCTTCTTTGGCAGGGGATCTAGGACTCGCCAGCGCGCGATCGTGCAGTATTGAACCGTAAGGTATTTGTTCATATTGGCTGGATTGATCTGACTACGAAGCGGTCACAATGAATGATTATGGTTTTCTGAAACCTGAGATAGACGATGGGACTCTTGCGAAGATGGCATCAGTCATTGCACACTGCATGAGTTTCAAGCTGGGAGAGTCGGCTCTTGTTTCAAGCGGACTCCACACATGGCGTCTAGTCGATCTTCTTAGGCTGGAATGTGCAAGGAAAGGTGTGACTTCAATTGCAGATTTGACGACAGATGTGTTTAGTCGTGCCTTTGTGGAAGAGATGCCGATAGACTTCCTGAGAAAGCCCTCGCGGGAAATGATTGCAATTGCCAACACTATTGATGCCCATATCAGCATCTCTAGGCCTTGGGATTGGGACTCTATGGCAAAGTTGTCGAAAGAGAAGACGGTTGCTCAGAGAGAGGCTGGGAGAGAAATCCAGAGGATCATAGACAGACGCAACGTACGTAGAGTTGGGGTAGGCTACCCAACAACCCCGATGGCAAAATCATTCGGTGTGACCTTTGAAGAACTGAGAGAGCTGATTGTCGGAGGAATGCTGTACAGTCAGAAGCTTCTCTTGAACAAATGTGAGGCCTTGGCAAAGTATCTAAGAGGAGCAGATACAGTCCATTTGAAGGACGAGGATGGGACGGATCTGGTTGTCCGCATTAGAGACAGGCGCATTAGCATGAGCGACGGCCTGATAAGTGATGAGGACCAGAGCATTGGATACAACACGGCCAATCTGCCCACAGGCGAAGTTTTCATAGCAGCTCACGAAGAGTTCGGCGACGGGAGGATTTTCTGTCCATTAACTCGTGACAGGTTCACAAACAGGATCATAAAGAACTCGCTACTTGTCTTCCAAGATGGCAAGCTTCTGCTTGATAGTTGCAGCGCTGAACAAGGTGAGGAGGAGCTCCGCTCCTCTTTGGCATTGTTTCTGCAAAGTGACGAGAAGAAATATGGCGTTGCCAGAACACTCAATATTGGTGAACTCGGGCTAGGCCTGAACGAGAAAATAAAGAAACCTATAGGCTACATTCTGACTGACGAGAAAATAGGCGGGTCTGCTCACATAGCAATAGGGGATAATAAAGCCTATGGGGGAACTAGTGATTCCTCTCTGCATTGGGACTTTGTCACAGGAATCAGAGAGAACGCGACGGTCATCTATCCAGATGGATCGCAGAAAGCGATCATTGAAGATGGCAAGATAATGGTCATGTAGATCCACTGTACAGAATGTGCACCATCGAGCGTAGGACCGGTTAGGCGTGTACAAATGGGTTTACCTTGCGCTAGGACGACAAGCAAACATATTCCTTGGTTGAAAAAGCAGAAACAACTTGTAGCTTGCAGCCTCATGCTGGCAAGGAAGCCTACTGAGTTGGATCTTGCTTGAGCCGTGAACGCAGACCATTTGAGCTTCTTGGCAATCCTGTTCCAGACTTTCACCTGACGACTGGAAACTGTTCGTTAGTCGTAATGGATGTGCAGCGTTTTACCAGTAGGGATGGCATGCTCGCGGACATAGCTCAGAGGAAAGGTGTTACGAATGAGTTTGCGGAGTACTTTGAGCTCTTGCACGAGGCGCTGCCAAATGTGGATCTTTTGGTCAGTGCTTTTCGTAGGAAGCGCATGCTGATAGTATACACGCGGTACAGGCCAGTCCATACCGACGGACGAGATATGAGTGTTCAGATGAAAGCTAGAGGCCATGTTTTCGGATCTTCATCTGAAGAAGCGGCCCTTCTGAGGGAAGTCACTCCCTCAGCGAAAGAAATCATCATAGACAAAACCTGCGACAATCCTTTCAACTGCTCTCCGATAGACTCTGTGTTAACTTCCAGGGGAGTGAGATGCCTGGTCGTGTGTGGTGTAAGATGTCCTGGCCCGGTGGGGTTGTTCTCATTGGATGCCGCGGATCGGGGATATCATGTCATTGTCGTTAGTGATGCAACAGCTGGATCGATGCGTGGCACAGTGCAGAATCTTTCTGGGGGGCTCATACGTGTGAGATCCACTGATGCGGTGATTCGAATGATTGGCGCCATTGCAGAGTAGACGGCTCATGGAATATGTGCAAACAGCGACTGGTCCTGTCCATCCATCCGTTCTTGGAGTAAGCATGATGCATGAACATATCCTCTGTGATCAGAGATTGTGCAGAGGTATGAGGAACAAGAATCTGCCGTGGGGAACATACATGTGGTTTGATGACATGGATGAGATGACAGAGGAGCTTCGGGGCTATCGCAAGTCAGGTGGAAGTGCCATCGTTGAAGTCACCTGTCAAGGATGGGGAAGAGATCCAGAAGGCCTGCGAGACATATCTCTGAGGACAGGTGTCACCATAATTGTGTCGACTGGATTGTATGTTGATGACTGTCAACCTGGATGGGTTGAATCAGTGACCACAGACCAATTGGCATCGTGGTTCTGCAGAGAGATTACCACGGGATGTAACGCAAGGGAATCTGATCGCGTTACCGCTGTGAAGGCTGGGATCATCAAAGTGTCTTGTAGCAGGCCCTCTTTTGAGGGAAATGAACTGAAATGTCTCAAGGCAGCTGCGTTAGCTCAACGCAGAACTGGCACAGCTATCACCAGTCACAACTCTGCCTCAGTCAGGTTCGAGATACGTTATGGAAATGTTGGCACGCAGATGCTGGAGGTCCTCGAGGATGAGGGTGTGGCACCCAATCGCGTAATCATAGGTCACACCGATGAAAATGCAGATATTAGGAACCTCGAAGCGCTTGCGAGAAAAGGAGCCTACGTACAATTCGACACAATAGGGAAGCAACACTATCTACTCGATACCACCAGAGCGGAACTTGTCAGGGCCGTAAAGGAGCACGGATTCCTCGATCATCTATTACTGGGACAGGACAGGAACCGAAAGCCAGAGTTGAAGAAATATGGGGGACCTGGATACACCGATGTGCTTGACCGTTTCACTGCGATGCTTCTGGATAGAGGCCTGACGAGAGAAGATATTGAGAAGATACTAGTTCACAATCCTGCGAGAGCGCTCTCAATCTCTGCCCGGTAGCAGATATCCGTCAGATGAATCTGCATGTAGATGGCTCACAGGGCTTGAAAAGCCAAGCCTAGGTGCTGTGACAGGCAGCCCAGTGATCGGGAGCGCACTTCTGAAGGTCCGGAGTTTCCATCCGACATTTCTCTTTCATTACCGGGCACCTAGTATGAAATCGACATCCTGCGGGCGGATTTATCGGGCTTGGCATTTCTCCAGTCAATTTGATCCTTTGCAGGGTTCGTGAAGGATCAGGAACTAGAACCGCGGACAGTAACGCTTGAGTATACGGATGGACAGGATTGTGATACATTTCTCGTGATCTCGCGAGCTCAACAGCTCTTCCCAGATACATCACGAGAACCCAGTCGCTCATGAATTTCACCACCGCAAGATCGTGAGCTATAAGCAGATATGTCAGGCTAAGCCGCTGCTTCAAATCCTGAAGTAAATTGAGTATCTGAGCTCGAACCGATACATCAAGCGAAGAGACTGGTTCGTCAGCAACTACGAGTCTCGGATTGACAACCAAGGCTCTGGCTACCCCGATTCGCTGTCTCTGTCCTCCGCTGAACTCATGGGGGTATCTATCCAGAAGCTTCTCTGCCGGTCGCAGACCGACAAGCTCGAGGATCTCACATACTCGATCAGTCCTGTCTCTTCCTTCTGCAAGTCCAAATGCTTCCAGAGGAAGGCCAACAATGTCTTCGACAGTCATTCTGGGGTTGAGCGAAGCAAAGGGGTCTTGGAATATCATTTGCAATCGGCTTCTAGTACAACGCATTTCTTCTTTAGAGAGTGGCAGAAGATCTCTTCCCTGGAAGCATATCCTACCTGACGTAGGTTCTATGAATCGCATTATTGTCTTGGCAACTGTCGTCTTTCCACTCCCAGTTTCGCCAACTATGCTGAAAGTTTCTCTTTCATCTATTTCGAAGGACAAATCGTCGACAGCATGAACAACTGCTTGTGAAGCTCCGAACAGTCCTTTTTCCACAGGGAAGTGTTTGGTCAAACGCTCAACAAGAAGAAGTTTGCTCAAATTGGTGACCTCAAATCTCTCCCACCCTCAGACATGAGACATAGTGGCCTTTCTGGACTGACTGAAGAACTGGAGTTTTCCTCTTGCACACATCTCTGGCATATTGACAACGAGGATGAAACTTGCATCCACTCGGAGGGTTGATTAGATCAGGAACGTCACCAGCAATTGAGTGAAGTCTTTCAGGGCTCTCTTCCAAAGTAGGAATGGAACTGAGTAAGCCACGAGAGTAAGGATGTATGGGCTTTTTGTAGAGCGACTCTGTACTGGCGAATTCCACGATGTTTCCCGCATACATTATCGCAACTCTGGTAGCCACATGTGCAACGACACCAAGATCATGTGAGATGAGCAAGAGCGAGAGCGAAAGTTCTCTCTTGAGATCCACGAGAAGCTCCAGTATCTCCGATTGGACAATCACATCCAGCGCCGTGGTGGGTTCGTCCGCGATAAGAAGCTGTGGTTTGCAGCTTATCGCCATAGCCAGGAGAATTCTCTGTCTCATCCCTCCGCTTAGCTGGTGCGGGAAGTCCATTGCTCGTTCCGATGAATCTGGTATCCTAACCGTCTTCATGACGCGCACCGCCTCTTCGTGGGCCTTGTTTCGGTCGAGGCCTTGGTGGATCGTGATGGCCTCGGCGATCTGCTCTCCAACCCGAAACGCAGGGTTTAGGTAGGTCATGGGATCTTGAAAACTCATGGCTATTCTGGCACCACGAATTGACTGCATTTCCTTTTTGTCTAGCGTCACTAGATTCAAATCTTCTAGGACGATGTTCCCTGACACTATTCTGCCAGGTGGATCCGGTACAAGCCGCATAATAGAATGTGCTGTAACGCTCTTACCGGAACCAGACTCCCCGACCAGTCCAACGCTTTCCCCTTTCTCAATGTCGAAGCTTACTCCATCAACAGCTTTGACAATTCCTAGAGATGTGAAAAACCATGTCTTGAGTTCCTCGATTCGGAGCAGAGAAGAACCCATTGGCTATCTCTCCTTGAGACGCGGGTTCAACATGTCATTCAACCCGTCGCCGATCAGGTTGAACGCAATTGAGGCTGATGTGATGGCCATCCCGGGAAAGAGAGATAGCCACCAAGCGATTCTGAAGGAACTCATCGCCTCGTTCAGCATCATTCCCCAGCTGGGTTGTGTCGGGTCTCCGAGTCCGAGGAAACTGAGCGATGATTCTGTCATTATTGCGCCAGATATTCTCATTGATGCATCAACAATGGCTGGGAAAATGGCGTTTGGTAGGATCTCTCTAATGATTATGTGTAAGTCTCGAGCGCCCGCACCAAGAGCGGCAGTCACAAAGTCCTTCTGCCGGAGGGAGAGGAACTGAGCTCTGATCAGTCTTGCAACTCCTGGCCATCCAGTCAATCCCAAGATCATCATGACGTTCCAGACACTCCCTCCAAATACGGCGGTAATGAGCAGGATCAGGAAGAAGGTTGGAATGGTTAGAAACATGTCTACGAACCGCATGATTATGTTGTCAACCTTTCCTCCTCTATAGCCTGCGAAAGAACCCACTGCCACTCCGATCGCGAGAGCTATCCCTGAGGAAAGGAAACCTACAAAGAGAGATACCCTTGATCCGTAGATCAGACGACTAAGCACATCTCGACCGTACTCGTCTGTCCCCAGAGGGTTTCTTGGTCGAGGAGGTTTCAGCACTATATCAGGGTCATTCAGGTTCATATCGAAGGGATTGTATGGAGCGAGCATGTGGGCTCCCAGAGCCATTGTGAAATAGAAGAGGAATATGGCCAAACCCAGTACGGCTGCTCTGTTCTTCACATACCTCTTTGCGAAAGCTGATGAATTTCTTCTCCACAGGGATACTCTTCTTCTGAGACGACCCCGGTCTATCACTTGTACCTCACCTTAGGGTCGAGGTAGGCGTAGCAAACGTCAGCCAGAAGGTTGAAGGCTATGGTCAGAATCGACACCAAAATGAATTCAGCCATCAGCAGGTTGAAATCTCTCCGGAAGATTGCCTCGTAGAACAATCTTCCCAGCCCTGGCCAGCCAAAAACGGTTTCCACTAAGGTGGCTCCTGTGAAAAGCATGGGCATTCGCAACATCACAATGGTGACTATCGGAATCAGCGCATTTCTCAGGGCATGCTTGTAGTAGACCAGTCGTTCACTGCATCCCTTGGCCCAAGCCGTTGTGATATAGTCTTCTCTGAGCACCTCCAGCATGCTTGCCCGTGTGTATCTCGTGTATAATGCCAGTCTTCCGAGTCCAAGGGTGACTGCGGGAAGCGTCAGATGCCATGCCACGCTCAAGTGGTAATCAAGACCGGTTGTGCCAATTGTAGACATGCCTGATATCGGGAAGGCGCCTAGATAGAGACCAAAGAAAAGGATGAGAATCATGCCAAGCCAGAAATAGGGCATATTAAATGTGACGAGAGTGAGGAGCGTCACGGCGTTGTCTGTGAGGGAATATGGTTTCTTTGAGGCTAGGACTCCCAAGTATACTCCAAGTAGCTCTATTAGGAGTGAAGCAAATGTAAGGAGCAGTGTTGCGCTGAGCCGAGACATGATCACGCTGAAGACAGAATCATGGTAATAGAACGAGTATCCGAAGTCCCCTTGCATGATGTTGAGCAGGTATATTAGCAGCTGGTCAATCAGGGGTCTGTCGAATCCGTATTTTGTCTTTAGCATTCGAACGTATTCTGATGAGGCCCCCTCCATACCGGATACCAAGAAATCGACTGGGTCTCCTGGTGCAAGATGCATTATCGCGAAGTTGATGCATATTATCACCATGATGAGGGGAATCGCTTGAGCGATTCTCGTCGCGATGTACTTCTTCAAAGGATTCACGTAAAGTGTGAATGAAAAAAGGGGAGATTACTTGGGCTTCTTCTTTGATCTCAGGTACATAGACGCGGCGAGTATACCGACGATGATAATTGCCGCGGGTGCCAGGATCCATGTTCCATCTGCGGGGGGTGGCTGAGCTGTCGTAGGTGATGCTGTTCGAGTGGTTGCAGTGACTATCGGAGTCCCCTTCGTCCACCACACTTGGTTCCAAGGTATCCAAGACGTGCTCCAAACTGATTCCACGTTCTGGAATTCTGCCTTGTAGGCCCTTACTGAGATTTCCGCAAGTAGGAAGACATACGGTACTTCTCGTGCAACGATTTCCTGTAGCTCATAGTATAGTGGTTTTCTCTTGGCAATGTCTGTTTCCAGATAGGCCTGGTCCAGTAGCTGATCTGCACGTTCGTTCACCCAGAAGCCCATGTTCATTCCACCTTTGGGCCGACTGTGCATCCAGCTTCCCAACTCTTCGGGGGGCCAGCCTCCCATGTGGTTGTATGTTACCGGCATGTCCTGTAGTCCCTTTTCTCCCTGTTCGTAGAGGTTGACGTATGTGGTGTATTCGACAGGCTTGATCTCAATGTCAATTCCAACTTGTTTCAACATCTCTTTTATGATCTGTGACCCATCGACTGAATATGGGCGATTGTAGGTTACCCATGGGATTTTGAATCTGATTCCGTCGGATCCCTTCTTGTATCCTGCCTCATCCAGAAGCCGTTCGGCTTGCGCCGGATCGTATTTGTAGACTGGTGTGGTCGGGTTGTATGCCCAACCGGATGGCTCCGGGACTGCAGTCTCCACAACATACGCGAAGCCCTTCCACTGCCTTTCGACCAAAGCGGTTTTGTTGATAGCGTGAGCAAAGGCTCTTCTCACCCCCACATCAGACAACCACGGGTATTTGCTGACGGCCTCAGGTCTGAAATTGAATGTGAGGCGGTGACTGGTGGTCGACTTCGTATACGTCGTTTTGACTCCCTCAGTCTTGCTCAGTCTCACAATTTCAGCTGCCGGCGGGTCACAGAAGTCTACGTCACCTTTCTCGAAACTCAGAAGTCTTGTGCGCTGATCAGGTATTATTCGATAGATGAGTCGGTCGAGATATGGCCTTCCTTTGAAGTAGTTCTTGTTCGCCTCCATCACAACGTGACTGTCTTGGACGTACTCGACAACCTTGAATGGCCCTGTGCCTACCGGTGCCTTGTTAGCCGGGTTCGTCTTCATATCCTTTCCGTCAAAGATGTGTTTCGGATGAATGTACGTATCAGATTGGAAGTAAGCAAACAGCAGTGGTTGTTTTGGTGAGGTGAACTTGAAAACAATCGTGTAATCGTCTGGAGTCTCAACAGACTTGAATCCTGTCAGCATTGGTTTGACGTAGGTTACGATGTCTGAGGAGTTAAGCTTCTGCCAGTGCCATTTCACGTCGGCAGATGTGAAGGGTTTGCCATCATGCCAAGTCACATTCTTGTACAGATAGAACGTAAATGTCTTGCCTTCGTCCTCAACCTTCCAATTGTAGGCCAAATCTGGTATCAATTCTCGGTTTACGTTAACCTCGATAAGTCGATTGTACACTTGCTGATGCAGATCACGGGAGCCGCTCCAATAGTCAAGGAAACCGTTGAAGCTTATTGGATCTGTCCTATGAGATATCCTGAAAGTTCCTCCAATCAGCGGTGTCGCACCTGAAGTGATCTGTACTGCCACAATGAGTGATGCCAACACAAAAGCACAAAGTAATCTACTTCTCATTTTCTATCCCGTCTGTCTAGCTTGATGTGAATGAATAAAAGACTTGCTATTGCGCCAGTCTATTTCTCCCTAAACTTCACAGCACCCTCTTCCACCGCTATCTTGAAAAACTCCAGTACGTGTTCTGGCCTGATGGTCATACCGTACTCGTATCCCACGTTGCGTGCAATCTCCGCCACCGTTCGGTTTCCGTCAGCGGAATTTAGGAACTCTCCTGTCAAGGGGCGCATCCCATAGAAGTTCACGTTCGGATCAACCCGTTTCATCTTCTCACACAAGTTCCACCGCACCGACCTTTCCAAAGAGAAGCGCATTTGTCCAAGGTCGATTGGGACCATTCTTGTCGGGTCTTCATGTGTCACTTTGCGACACCTCTGCATTCTGAGGATGCTTTTCGTATCTTCTCCTTTTCAAATCGAACGAGTTCCTGAATCCTCTTCTTGCTGTTCTCTGCTTCTTCTCTATATTTGGCCGCCTCCCCATCTTCATCTGAGGTCCTTACCAGATCCTCTATTGTTCTTATGGACTTCAGACCATTTTCTAGAAGATAGTCCAGTTCCATCTCTCTATGAGCGAGCCTTTCTTTTGCCCACTCTCTTGTTGACTCGTTTAGGTGCAGATCGATCAGTTCTTGACGGGCCTTGACGGCTGTTTCTGTTATCTTGATACGATTCACACATTCGACTTCGTCAAGTATTTGCCTTGCTTCAGCCACCCCCGCATTGGCAACCGTGATAGCTACATAAGATGTCACAATTCCACATCTCTTGAGCACGTCTGAATCTAGTTTGTCGTCAGTTAAGTATTGAGTGTGGAAGAATATGTCTGGCCAAGACATGAATAGAGGACAAGGTATTTTGAGTCTCATGAGTCTGCTATTATCACTCCAAGGTGTGTATGGTGCCGCGTTGAATCTGATCATCTCAATGTCTCGGCTAATGTCTTTGAACGGAGGAAGCGCGTCTCCAGAGACTTTCTTGATTGTGCTTACGCATAGGTCATTCAGGAAAGAAGGGATTGACTCTGGGGACTTGAATAGGATGAGCGAGGACTTGCATTTGTCTTGATCATTGCCTGGGCTGCAGTAGACAAATGCCGCATGTACCTTTGGCAGCTGTCTCTTCTGTGACTCTAGATACCCTTCCAACCCCCCCCCTTCTGCTCCCATGATGAAGCGGATAGTTCTTTTGGGGCCGGCTATCTTTTGTTCCCGAAATAGATGTGCAATTAACTTCGCTTGTTCAATCCAGAGGCCTGCACCTCCTGCGCAGTTTGCTCCAGGTTTTGTTCCGGAACAGTGAGCTACAAACCAGACCTCTTCATCAGGAATGTCTCTGCCCTTTATCTCCACAACAAGCGTGTGTCCAATACCTTCGAAGTTTTGTGCGTTGATTTTCACTTTTAGTCTGACGGGGCCGGTTTTCAGTAGTTCTCTCAGCCTCTGAGCCTTTGTGTATGAAATCGAGAAAGCCCACCCCTTTCCTAGGCGAGGTGTTCTAAGAAGCTGTACAGCGTCGGGCATGCGTACGCGCGTTCGGAAAGGAGGTTGAGGATACAGAAGGCTGTCTGTGAGAAGACCCGTTGCTCCGTATTTCTCTATGGCCAGTCTGTATGCGTGATCGTTCCCTTCTGCATGGCCATCTCCTGCGGCGAGTACGATCTTTCTCAAGATTTGTTTGCCCTGGTAGTCCTCATCGTGAAGACCAGAACCTACGTCAACGAGCTCAGCTACAATGCCTTCATGTGGGGTGCTGACTGACCACCACTGAATGCAAGTAGGCGCTTCAGAATATGTCACAACGTTTTCATCAACGGGAGAGACGATTCGAACCTCGGCATCAGAGATGTCCCAACCGTTCTTGACCGGGTATTCTATGCGGTACACTCTGTCAATGCCCTGTTTCCTGAAGTGCTCTTCCGCGTATTGAATTGCTGATCTGATACCAGATGACCCAGGTGTTCTCATGAATTGTGTCATGTACCCTGCGTGCTGTTTGGCGTTGTCGCCCGAAAGCTCGCTCTCAAGCAGAGAGATCAGTCTATTCACTAATCGCAGACTCCCGACGCATATTGATTCTGATTGTGATTTAAGATTTCTATCTGACCCTGTGACGACAAGACTAGCAAGAAATATCGGGTGGGGCGCTGGCTTTATCAACGTTAAATGTGTGAGATAGTAGGCGCTTAAAAAGAAGGAGACAATCATCGTATGGACTCTGTAGAAAAGTATCTGTCCTCTAACTCGGAGAAGCACGTACAGCGAATCATGGAAGTGATTAGGCAGCCGAGTGTGTTCAATGATCCTGACAATGTCAGGAAATGTGCCGAACTGATTGGGAAGTACCTGAAGCTGGCTGGTTTTCATTCTGCGGATCTAGTGGAAACCGATCGGAGCCCGCTTGTGTTGGGGGAGTATGTTTGTGGCGCGGACATGACCTTATTGGTCTACACATACTTCGATACGATGCCTGCAGAGGCACCTGATAGGTGGAAGGCTTCACCCTACTCGGGTGAGATCTTGGATAGTCTTGACGGATTTCACAGATGCCTCGTGGGCAAGGGTGCTGGTACCAAAGGAGCCACAGTAGCTTTTCTGAATGCTATGGAGGCGTGGATTAGGACAGAAGACAGACTGCCATTCAACGTGATCTTTGTGTCTGAGGGGGAGGAGATGTGGGGGAGCCCACACATACCGTGGTTTGTCGAGAAGGAGAAGAAGAGATTCTCTTCGGCCCATGCTCTGTTCTACCCTAGCCTGGCACAAGATTCGAATGGAAACGTTCAGGTTCTTTCGTTGGGTGGAAAGGGTTTCGTCGGGTTTGAGCTTGAGTGTAGTGGAGCATCTTGGGGGAGAGGACCGACCAAAAGAGATGTTCACAGTAGCACCAAAGCGATCGTAGATAGCCCAATGTGGCGTCTTGCACATGCGATTTCAACAATGACGAGCGCTGATGGAAGCAGAATACTCATTGACGGATTCTACGACGATGTAGTTCAACCAGATCAAGAAGAGGAGAAATTGCTCGGCGAACTGGCGAAGAGCTTCAACGACAGAGAGATGAAAGAGAGGCTGGAAGTCAACTGTTTCATCGAGAACATAGAAGGAGAGGAGGTGCTGAGAAGACATCTCTATTCGCCCACACTCAACATTGAGGGAATACCCTTTACCTCTATCGATCCTGTGGGCGTAGTGTCCTGTGTCGCTAAAGCGAAATTTCAGTCAAGAATAGTGCGCAATCAGTCACCCGAAGCTATTTTGGAGCGAATCAGACTCCACCTTGATGGACGAGGATACAAAGACATAGCCATAAGGAGCCTGTATGGTTTCGGGCCCGGAAAGACCTCTGTGAATGAACCGATTGTCCAAGCTTTGCTGAAGACGTACAGAGATCACAGTCTCTCCAACCCGGAAATATGGCCGTCGGGTCCTGCGAGCTCACCCACGAACTGCTTCAACAATCTGCTTGGAACGCCAGTCGGAACAGGAGGACTCGGAAGAGCGGGTAGATCAGGGGAGACCGAGTACATAGTTCTCGATGGTCGGGGGAAGGTCGCAGGGATAGAAGAGGCCGAGCTGTCTTTTGTTGAGATTCTGAAGAACTACGCAGAACTCTCGTCTGCGGCTCGACGATCTCTTCTAAGATAGACAAATCAGAGCATGCGCGAGAACTTGCATCCTCACTTCTCCGCCAAAGGGGAAGCGGCGCACATGAATCTGTCCGCGTTTTCGATCAAGAAAACCTACACTCCTTCGGCATTGCAGAAGTACAGGGATTTCAAAAGCATGGGAGTCCAGCACAGCAGACAGCTGGTGGACACCATCCGACACGTGAAAATCTCAGAGTAGGCAAGCAAGCTCAAATACCACAAACGACACTACCGTCGCAAATGGAGATCTGACGAAAGACGCGAGCCCTCCTAGGTTCGAGATGATGATAATGCAAGTAGGAATGGTGATCTGAATGTCTGCGGAGCGGAAACGACCTTTCTCTCCTTGGAGGAAAGCAGGAGATCTCATTTTTGTCTCGGGGCAAACCGGTTTTGACCCAGAGACGAGAACAATCGGAGACACGATCGAGGAACAGACCAGACAAACCTTGGTCAATGTGGAACGTGTTCTGAAAGAGGCAGGTACCAGAATGAACCAGATAATCAAGACGACAGTTTTTCTCAGTGACATCAAGCTATTCCAGCAGATGAATGCCGTGTACATAACCTTCTTTCCTGGAGAACCGCCTGCGAGGTCCACAGTCCAAGCGGCCCTAAGCAGCCCGAAAATGCTGGTAGAGATAGAGGCAATAGCCTACGTGAAGGAATAGCACCGAGGCCATGATCTTGATAGGCCGGGAAGATGATGGAGCGCACACCAAGAAGCGCGTGCTACTGCCGGCGTTCCTTGTGCCTATTGCTGACCCCGGAATAACGCGACTAAGAATGAGCTTGTTCGGAGTGATGTGGGCCGAAGCCCACGCGGCTATGCGTGTTACCAGTAGAAACGTGTCGACATCAAAATGCCGGTGTCTGCGAACTCGTTAGTGCCCGCAGAGACGGAGTATTTTCAATGGTGCGGGGGGTGGGATTCGAACCCACGAAGGCCTTTGCCACAGGATCCCTCATCAGGCTGATCTTAAGTGTGGCACCGTCCTTCACGGATGGCCCTGCCCCTTAGACCTGACTCCCGCCCTTCAAATTCGCTGGGTCTCGGGAACCCCCGCAGCGGAAGGAGTCGCCTGAGCGAAAATAGGGATGTCGCGGGCTGTAAATGTGTTTTGGGCCTAGGTTTCTTCAGCCGTGGATCTGGGGCGATTGCTATCACTGATAAGTGAGTTCGGGTCCTGTTATCATGAGAGGGCTAAGTTGCGCTTTAGCAGAATCGAGCTTTACCCTATCGGTGTGGTACGGACGTCAGAGCTGAACGTTTCCAAGATTGTTCTACGTAGGAATCTGGTGAAGGGGCTGAAAGGTATCAAGGCGTACTCTCACCTAATGGTCTTGTTTTGGATGAATCAGGTGTCCACGGAGAGGCGAAGTAAGTTGATGGTGCATCCTAGGGGTCGAAGAGATATTCCTCTTCAAGGGGTTTTTGCGACGAGGACGCCTAACAGGCCGAATCCAATAGGGATGACGGTGGTAAGGCTGAGGTCTGTACGGAGAAATGTGCTTGAGGTCGAGGGTCTGGATGCGTTTGATGGCTCACAAGTGCTGGACATAAAGCCGTTTGCGCGAACGGATGTCGGTAGGGTCAGGTTGCCGAAGTGGTGGAGGCTTCTTCAGGGAGCTGAGCCGAAAACTAGATCTTGAGGATTAGCTACTCTGTTTACCTTCTGATAATTCTGGCGAAATTCCTTAGGACTGCTGCACCGTTCGGATGAGCATCATCATTGACTTCCGGATGAAATTGCACCCCATATAGGATGCCGTGCTCTGCCTTCATGGCCTCAATCGGAGAGTTCTCAGATCTCGCCAACAACGAGAATCGTTTTGGAATATTCTCCACTATCTCCCAGTGGCTCTCTCTAACCTGGATCTTGCTGGTCAGGCCCTCAAAGAGCGGATCTTCAGCCAGTATTTCCACCTCATAGTAGCCCTGCTGAAGATTTCCCGTGTATATTATCTTCTCTCCGTATGCCATGGCGAGCAGTTGATGGCCACCACATATCCCTAGAGTGGGCAGTCGAACCATTTCGATTCCCTTGACTGTCCTTTCGAATTTCATCCTGTCCTCAGCTCTGCTGTAAAGTGCTTCAGAACCGCTGAGTATGATCGCGTCGTAGTTCGCCAGTCGCCCCTCAACAAACTCTGGCCCAAAATCATCATGTGAAATCCTGTCGATCGAACATTCTGATGTCTTCTGAAGCTGTGAACACAAGTTGTTCATTGCTGCTGCATGTTTGCTCTGATCCACGAAATTGTTGACAATAAGCATTCTCAAATCCAACTCACATCCAGATCGGTTCCGCTAACAGCTGGAAGATGGCCCTCATCTAGTGCACATGTCGGCTAATGTTTGCAGACAAGCGCTCGAATTTCTAGCTGCAAGTTCAAATCCTTGAGCGGGATTTCGAATGTTTCTCCCAGCTCAGTCTCGTTGAATGCTGGACGCAGTTCCTCCAAGACTCTCCCCAGTTTCACTTCTCTCTCTTCTATGTAGGAATCGGTAGGATCGTGGGATATTCTGTGGAATATGTTCGGCGCAATGAGCTTCGAGCAGGCCAGCATTGCCCACGCGACTGCCCTAATCTCCCACTGCGCCTCGGCAGCGCATCTCACTCTGAAGACGTGCAGCAATTCTCTGGGGTTCATCGACACTACAATGTTGGTTCTTGCGGCATTCGGCAGATAGAATCTAGCGTCTTCTATTCTTCTTCCTTGTTTGGATTCTTCCAAATACCATGACGCCACGGTCCTCATACGGTCCTCAAATCTTCGGTGAGAGTCATCGTCTAGAGAGGGTGGAGCTACATACCAGTCCGTTTCCGGGTTGATTCGAACATGCCTCTGGCTCTGTTGCGAGAATGAGGCGATCCTATGTCTAACAAGTTGATGTGTGCAAGCCCTCGATATGCCTTGAAGGTCAAAGGTCAGTAAGCCATGTTCGAGGACGCTTTCATGTCCCATCTTTAGGGCTCTGTGAATCAATTCGCGAATGCGCTGTTCATCAAGAGGCGCCTCGCCCTCCTCCTTTTCCTTCTCATGCTTTCTGTATAGATCAAAAGCAGGGAAACTGGAATAGCACGATCTCATGGCAGCGGCGCAGACTCGCTCAACATCTGCGGTGTAGGAGAAGAGGATCACAGAGGAACTTCTCAAGGCAAACCAATCCAATGTTTTTGCTTTTAACATCACGGGGTCAATGTTTAATCCTTACTGGGAGGGTGCTGGCTCTGGTCTCGGGATCCGTTATGACGGCAGTTTTGGAAACGTCCATACTTCTCTGTCTCCAGATCACATATTCTGATTGGCTTCTCTCCGCTCCAGCCTGTCGCGATTTTCGGCTACTTTTTTCTGAGATAGCTGTCCTGGCCGGCCAACCAGTCCTCTCGAATGGGGCTGAAGATGTCAAGCGTGACCGTCGGCTCGACAGCCAGCGCACTATGCTCCACATTTGATGGTACGACAAGTACCTGCCCCTGGTTCACCTTGACTTTCTGTCCTGGCAAAGTAAACTCAAGCGATCCACTGAGCACAAATGAGGCCTGCTCGTGCTCATGCCTATGCGAGGGCACGATGCATCCTCTCTTCAAGGATATCCGAGCCAGCATAATCTTCTTTCCCCAGACTAGCTTTCGCCCCAACTTTTCGCTTATCTGCTCCTCGGGAACGTTATCCCAGCTGTACAGACTCATCTCAGACACTGATCCCTTCCGATTCATTGTCCGTTCCTGTGTTTTATGACTTTGTCAGTTCGAAGGACAGATCGAAGCTGGGAGCTCGACGAATCTTTCACTATGCTCAGGCTGCCAACGACAAGAAGGTCCTCATTCTGGGAAAGGCTTAAGATTGGGATCGGTCCGGATAGCTACTCGCCCTGGACCGCCCTAGTCATCGGCTCAGTTCGATGACGGCGA
>CAZGRO010000014.1:14840-18223 GCA_964528315.1 uncultured Candidatus Bathyarchaeia archaeon | reverse complement strand
TCAGGTATTTCGCGAGGAGCACGAGCGATAAGCGCTCCAGCGTTTCTGAGTGCAGCAATCTTCTCTTGGGCTGTTCCCTTGCCCTGTTGCACTATTGCGCCGGCGTGTCCCATCTTCTGTCCAGGAGGCGCTGTCCTGCCCACTATCAAGGCCACGACTGGCTTTGAGAACTCCTTGCCAATGTACTGTGCGGCATCTTCCTCCATATGCCCTCCTATCTCTCCCAGCAACACAACGGCGCTAGTGTCCTCATCCTGCTGGAAAAGCCGAAGAGCATCTGTGCAGGTGAACCCCCACAGGGGTCCTCCGCCTAGGCCGATGACTGTGGACTGACCGATTCCATGCTGCTTCAATGTCTTCGCTGTTTCATATGAAAGGGCGCCGCTTCGAGAGATCATTCCGACTGGCCCTTCGGAGAAGAGTAGATGGGGTTGAACTCCGAGCTTGGATCGCCCTGGAGAGATTAGTCCCGCGGTGTCCGGTCCAAGAACAAACGCCTGTCTCTCCCGGGCCAGCTGAAGCATCTTGACGGTGTCGGACAAAGGAACCGCTTCCGCCACCACCACCACAAGCCGCAGGCCTGCATCAATCGCTTCCATCGCGCTATCGGCCGCATATTGGCCTGGAACGAAACTGATCGAAACCTCTGGAGAGTCTTCCTTCACAGCCCCGTGCACAGAGTCAAACACAGGAACGCCGTTGAATACCTGTCCTCCTTTGCCGGGGGTGACCCCCGCGACAACATTGCTTCCATACTCGATCATCAGCTGCGTCTGAAAGGATCCAATCTTCCCAGTGATTCCTTGCACCAAGATTCTAGTCTCGCTATCGATCAGTACTGCCATTGCGCTCACCTCGACAGATGAACTGCCTCCTGAACTGCCTCATAGAGATCGTCGTAGGCGTGAATTTCGATTTCCCTGAGGATTCTTCGTCCCTCCTCCTCCATTGTACCACTCATTCTCACGACAATCGGGATCCTTGTCGGGTTCTTCGTGAGATAACTGGTGATCCCTTTGGCCATCTCATCCATGCGGTTCAACCCTCCGATCAAGTTGACGAGCACGACACGTGTCCGATCCACTGAAAGAACCGCTTTCAACGCATTCTCCATCAGTTCCATCGTTGTCTCTCCTCCCATCTCACAGTAAACCCCAGTCTTTCCAGCCGAATCGGCAATCAGATCGAGCGTAAGCATACCTGTTCCTGCCCCATCAGCGACCACCCCAAGATTCCCCTCCATCTCGATGTACGTAGGAATCCCCATCTGCCGAGCCCGATAACGGCGAATCTCGAACCCTTCCAGCCGATCTATAGGGATCTGCTCAATTCTATCCATCAGATCTTTCTGCCTGAAGGATGCCTTCTCATCAAGGCTCAGCTTTGCATCCAAAGCAACCAGCCTGTCACCCACGATCGCCAAAGGGTTAGCCTCAACAAGTTCTGCATCATAACGCTTGAAGATGTGCCAGAGCGCAGCCACAACATTCGCGTATTGGAAAGAGACATTGGCTTTGAGTCTAATCTCCGACGCCAACTCCCTTCCAATGTATGGCGAGAAACCTCTGAGCGAGTCAATAGTTATTCTAGCGATATCCTGTGGGTGCTCTCTAGCTACAGTCTCAATATCCACTCCGCCGCGAGACGATGCCACTATCACTGGACATTTCATCCTGAAATCGTAGGTTACTCCGGCGTAGAGTTCAGAGGAAGCCTCAAGCTTCTCTTCAACAAGAACGATTCGCGTCTTCTGACCCTTGACCATCCCGCCAAGTATCTGAGATGCCACTTTTCCGGTCTCCTCCGGGTTCTCCGCAAACCTAACGCCTCCTGCGAGTCCCCGGCCGCCAACAAGAACCTGCGCTTTCACGACCACAGATCGCTGTATCTCACTGGCAACCTGCGCCGCCTCCTCAGCGCTCTCCACGCATCTTCCTCTAGGTATCGGGATCCCGTTCTCACTGAAGATCCTCTTTGACTGAAACTCATACAGATTCAATGACTCTCACCTCATATTCCTTCAAGGCACCTATTATCATCGTGGATATCAGGGCAAGCAGACTCGAAATGTGAGCCTCCGCAACTAGATCTTTCTTCTTGAGGAGGTTGAAGCGCAGTGTTGAACTCCTCTAACAGATTCGAGACAAATGCACTGGAAGGGGTTGCGATCAACCGACTACTGCGCCAGCGGACATACGCAGGTCAATCATCGAGCCACCTGTTTTCTGAGAGCTTCTTCGAGAGATCCGAGAGTAGGGTCAACGACATAGGGGCTTGAAACCATCTTCTCATATTCCTTGATGCTCTTGAGGCCAGTTCCAGTCAATTCACAGACAACCCTTTCCTTCCTGTCAATGGTTCCTTCATCAAGCAGCTTCATTGCACCTGCCACCGAAGCTGCCGCTGATACCTCTACGAACTGCCCCTCTCTTACGATAAGCTCCCTCGACGCCTGAAGGATCTCGTCATCGCTAACCGTCTGAGCTAATCCGCCAGATTTGCGAATCGCCTCAAGCACAAGCCCTCCCTTGGGCGGATTCCCGACAGCAAGTCCTTCCGCAACCGTCTCCGGACGTTGCACCGGAACGATCTCTGATTTTCCATCCAGAAAGGCTTGAGCGATCGGTGCGCAGGTCTTGGGCTGTATACAGACAAGCTTAGGCATCTTCGTGATCCATCCAATCCTCACCAGTTCCTTGAGTCCCTTGTAGCAACCCACGATGCCGCTTCCAGTGCCCACAGGGAAGATCACCCAATCCGGGGGGCTCCAATGCAGCTGTTCACAGATCTCATAGGCTATGGTCTTTGTTCCTTCAATCGCGTAAGGGCTCACCATAAAGCCGCAGTAGTACCAGCCGAACTTTCTGTAGGCCTCCTCAATCAAATCGTGAACATCTTGCCGAGTCCCCTTCACGCTGACCACGATCGCTCCGCTGGAGGAAATCTGTACCACTTTCTCGGCCTCGGTGTAGGACGGAATGAATACGAAGCATTTCATGTTGGATTTTGCGGCGTAGGCTGAAAGCGAGGCAGCCGCGTTTCCCGTAGAATCAATCGCGACTTCTCTTTTTCCCAGTTCCTTCGCCTTGGAAATACTAATGGTGGAGCCTCGGTCCTTGAATGAGCCGGACGGGTTCACATGATCAAGTTTCAACATCAAATTCATGTTTCCTCCTAGTCTCTGAGCAGGCAAGAGCGGAGTGAATCCTTCACCTAGCGACACAACGAATCTCTGTTCCACAGGCAGAGCCTTCGCGTATCTCCACAAGCCAAGAGCAGAGCCCGCAAGTTCCTGTTTTTGAAACTTCTCTTGCATCCTGCCATAATCGTATTGGACATCAAGTAATCCTTGACACTTGCTACACACTGAGATAGCTTCGCTT
>CAZGRO010000014.1:0-14740 GCA_964528315.1 uncultured Candidatus Bathyarchaeia archaeon | reverse complement strand
GTATTGGACATCAAGTAATCCTTGACACTTGCTACACACTGAGATAGCTTCGCTTAGAGGGTACTCGGCCCCGCATTTGGTACACTTTATTCCTGTTGCAAACAATTCCTCGACCAAACATGACTGTGGCCCATCAAAGATAAGAGTTGCGACATGTTCGCTTCTCTCCTGCAAATCGTCAGTCAACCGAAACACAACACGATCCGGTCGGCAAGGGTCACAACGCTCTGATATCTCGTTCGGCGCTTCAGAGAGAGATTCGAAGCGACACAGTTCCTTTCTTCATTTCTTTCCTCTTACTCATCTTGTGAACATTCATTTCCGTATGCTCTAGCCAGTCCGACCATTGTCTTCGACAGCAAATCTTTAGGGCCGACTAGCACCTGCTCAAAGCAATCCGATGCAAATGATGGAATCGAAAGCCTAAAGCGGTCTCCGGGCCTATGCTTGCCTCCAGAGGAGAAGAGGTTACAATCATGAAGGGATGGACTGGAAAAATACTGAGAGTTGACCTGTCGAGGGAAAAGTCCACGGTCCAAGAGTTTGGAGCGGACTTTGCGCTGAAGTTTCTTGGTGGTAGAGGCTTTGCCGCGAAAATTCTTTGGGATGAAACGAAGCCGGGAATCTCACCTCTTTCACCTGAGAATCCTCTAGTGATAGCCACAGGACCGTTGACAGGGCTTCCTTTGCCAAGTAGTGGCAAACTTGTGGTTGCAGCCAAGAGCCCTCTCACAGGAGGATACGGCGACGGAAACATGGGATCATGGGCTGCGGTACGTCTGAGGAAGGCAGGCTATGATGCTATGGTCATCACAGGCGCGGCCCGAGAACCGAAGTATATTTCGGTAGCGGATGAAAGCGTCGAAATCAGAGATGCGCGGGATGTCTGGAAGACCGGGTCCTTTGAGGCCGAGAAGAGGCTCAAGGAGAAACATGGGAGGTCTGTTGGGGTGCTAACCATCGGCCAAGGAGGAGAGAACGTTGTCAGATACGCCACTATCCTCTCACAAGAAGGAAGATCTGGAGGGAGGCCTGGAATCGGTGCTGTCATGGGATCAAAGAAATTGAAGGCAGTGGTGATTGAGGGAACGAAGGAGATTCTGCTTTCTGATGAGAAGAAGCTGATGGAGCTTGGACAAGAAGGATATCGACACGTTCTATCCAAACCAAACTACGACATGTGGAAGCGTCAAGGCACACTTCTCGTCTTGGAGTGGTGCCAAGCGAACTGCGTTCTACCGACATACAACTTCAGGGAGGCCGTTTTCGAAGAAGCTGCCAATATCGCCGGAGAGGCGATGGAGAAGCTCAAGGTTTCTCAGAGAGGTTGTCCCAACTGCAACATGACTTGCGGAAATGTGATCGAAGATATTGAAGGGCACCCGTCAGAGCTCGACTACGAGAATGTGGCCATGCTTGGCTCAAACATAGGCTTAGGCGATCTGAGGAAGGTCGCTCACCTGAACAGGATGGCAGACGACTATGGCCTAGACACGATCTCTCTGGGTAATACCATAGGTTTCATGATGGAAGCATCAGAAAAGAAACTACTCAAGGAGAGATTCGAATGGGGCAACTACGATGACGCAAAGAGACTTCTCGAGGACACGGTGCGCGGAGAAGGAGCTGGAAAACTGGCAGCCAAAGGAACCAAAGCCGCAGCCGAAGAACTGGGCCACGACAGTAGCAGATGGGCAATGAACGTGAAAGGTCTTGAGATATCTGCCTACAATTGTCACTCCGCTCCTGGAATGGCGCTTGGATTCGGCACCTGTTCCATTGGCGCTCACCATAAAGACGCATGGGTCATATCGTGGGAGATCAATGCTGGCAGAGAATCGTATGGGCCCGAGAAGGTTGCGAAAGTCCTAGAGTTTCAGAGGATCAGAGGCGGAGGATTCGAGAGCCTAGTCACCTGCAGGTTTCCATGGATTGAACTAGACTTTGAGCTGGAATGGTATCCCAGGTTCTTGGAGGCTGCAACAGGAACAAGAATCACGATGGATGACATTAACACCGTGGGCGACAGAATCTATTCTCTCATCAGAGCTTACTGGGTGAGAGAGTACGGTTCGAAATGGAGCAGAGCTATGGACTACCCGCCAGCCAGATGGTTCAGGGAGGCACCGACAAAAGGTGCTCAGAGGGGCGTCATGATCAACTCACAAGGGTACGAGCGGCTCCTGAACGAGTACTATGAGAGACGAGGCTGGGACAAGAATGGTATCCCTCATGCGGCCACTCTTCAGAAGCTAGGTCTGGGAGATGTCGCGAAAGTCATAGGAAGCCAATAAACCCGAGGATTAGCTGAGGCTTCCCTTTTCTTTCATTCTGCTATTTGATGTGGAAATGAATTCCGCTTCCGTCAACATGACAGATGCAGCTCAGCTTCACGCAGGATTTCATACCAGGCCCTTGTGATATCGAGAGTAGAAGCTCGCAAGAGGATTATGCCCCGTAACTCTGTCCTTCGCGATCAATGTTGTAACAGGAGTTTTCGAGGCAGATGTGAATAACATGTCGTGGCCGACGCAAAGCCCAACTATGATGTTGAAACCGGTTCCAGAGTTGTTCAGGATCTCGGCCTGAACCAGCGGATTGCACGCCGCTTCGAACTTCTCGGGATCGGCTATCTTGTGTTCCTTAGGTACGCCCAGTTTGATCTTGTCCACTGCGCCGCACTTGCAGCAGACAGAGTGGACCACAAGTCCATGGCCTTCAAGGATTTCCACCGCTTTCCTTGCCTCGTCGCTCAGGCCGGCACAGAATGCCATTCCTATGTTCTTCATATTCATGCGTTTCGCAAGTTCCGCCATTTCCCGTATTCTCGGCCGGACGGCCATGCGGACTCCTCGCACCTTCTCATAGCTTTCCTTTTCGCCGATCGTGGAGCTAAGATACAGTCGCTTCAAGTCGCTGTTCTCGTATCTATCTAATGCCCTTTGAATCAATTCTCTTGAGTTCTTGATGGGGCAGAAGGTGGGCAAGGTGCTGCTCTCGGGCTTCTCTGTTCGACACAGCTTGGCCTCGCATTTTGCGCATTGAGCTTGTATCATCGTAATTGACCGAATCAAGATGCTCTTGCTCTACCTAATATGCTTCCTGCCGGGCATGGATCGTGCCTTCAGCTTTTTCTTGTGCTCCATTTCCGTGTAGTTCACGTCAAGAAATCTTGAGGGGCTTCTCCAAGGTGCTCTTTTGGACCGAAATTTGCCTCAATACTGGGAATAGCATCATGTACGGCTCTAAACGGGGGATTGAGGGTGCTGATTTTATGCAGAATCATGGAAAAGGCTTAAGAATAGACCAAATCCAGTTAGTAGCTTCTCAAGAGGCTTGGAGGAAAATTAATGGTTAAGAAATGCCTTCGATGCAACGCCGACAATGAGGACAACGCCATCTTTTGCTCCAGTTGCGGAACAAGACTTAGTGGGGCTAGACCGGGAGTTCTTGCAGGTAGACCTGCGACTGCTGAGCTAGCATCTCGGGCGAGTATCGGATTCGTGATGACGATCATAGGCGGCTTTCTAATAATCCTCGGTTCACTGATACTCCCATGGGTCTTGACATTCCTTGGGATTTCCCTTCCGTGGGGCCCGCCGGTTCTGCCTACATGGGCTCTGGTGGCGACAGGAATCGTGCTTGGACTCTTCGTTATCATGAGTTCAGTGCTCATCTACATGCCGGGCTACGAGCCTATTGGAGGTATACTGGCAATAGTCTTCTCGATCTTGGCCATAATGGTTCTTGGCGGACTCATATTCGGAACGATTCTCGGCTTGCTCGGCGGATTGATGGCTGTCCTGAGAAAGTAGCATATCTCATCCTTTTTTCGAGGAACCCTTCTTCGGGAGAGCGTCACTCACCGACAGGTCTGTTAAGAACAGACAAGACTCAACATCTCTAGCTGACCCGTTTCCGATGTCGATGTCGAGTGACATAATCGTTCGTGCGGCGTTCTCTCTGAATCAATAGTGTGAACTACAGAACCTCGAATATCGCATACTACAAGTGACCAATCAGACGTAACTGTCTGTCTCCGGTACTGGGCGTAACAGTGAATCTGTCCAAGAAGATAGTCTGCATTACTCCTGATTCTAGTGTTAATGCTCAGGTTGTGCTAAGTCCGACAGGTGTCAGGACGGTTCGGCTCGCGACCGGGCCGTACCTCAGAATCACTTCTCCGAGCTTAGTGTACGCCATCATGTAGAAGATTCCAGCAACAACCAGACCAACGAGCAGGCCGAGGATTCCCATTATCAGACATGGAGTCTTCGCAGCCTCGTATAATCCGTCATCTATTCTTTTCACGGTGGTTAGGTACGCGCCTATGAAGATCAAGATGATTACGAGCGCGAAGAGTCCGGCGCCCATCGTTATTGGGACAACCCACGCGGGCGGAATCACCAGTCCCGTCCACAGTGTGAAATACCAGAGGACCAACGGGGCATCAAAGACCAAGAATACCGAAATCGCGAGAAGCGGCAGGACTGTGAAGAGGAAGAAGAAGATAGACCCTATGACTGCGTACTCATGTGCCGCCCAGACTTCCGGTGGTCTCACAGACATAGATTCATCACTTAGACTCGGCTCACTAGGTGTTCCCAGTTGCACATATAAAGACCATGTCGCTGTACGAGCTTAGATGCGGCTTCATACAGCATCTTTTGTTGCGAAATCAGCTCAAAGCCACATTCTTGGCTCATTTCATCGGTACTTGAGGCACTTGGTGCACCACCAGCGCTGATAGGAGGGCACCCAAACGAGTGACTCCCCACAATACCGACAAAGTTTAGGCGGTTGAGGCAAGGGAGTCCAGTAGTGATATGCGCTATAGATCTGATAGTGCGGTACCTGCGTGTAGTAACGCGGAGCTGTCTCCTCTACCCAAACCCAGCCATACGTCAGATCATACATCCAAGGCATTTGAACACCACTCACAAGCTACCCGTTTTGGACACATAAGAATTTCGCAGCCATCTCATTTCTTGAGCAATGCAAGAAGGGCCCCGATGATTCCGATAAGAAAGCCAATCATGAAGCCGCCTCCGATACCAAGGCTGATGAGGCTGAGAGCAATGATGAAGCCACTTCCGTAGATCTCTCGCCTTGCCAAGATAAGGATGGAACCAATCAACATACCAAACCCTACAACCAATCCCACAGAATCTGCCTGTATGTTGGAAAAGGTTAGAGGAAGAATCCATACCGGAACAGGAACAGATACTCCCGCCAAACCCGCCAGAACAGCATTCACCGTCACGAGTAATGTTGCGATCAGGCACAGCCCGAAGCTGATCTTGGCTCGAGGAGGCCCACGAATCCTGAGACTGTCAAGACCAGGTCTTATGGCTCCAGACCCAGGAGGGACATCCATTGTCGGGGGGCCCTTCCCAGTCTCTACCTCAATAAGCGGTGATGCACAACCGACACAGACCTCTGCCGTGTCGCTATTATCATAACCACATTCGAGACATCTTTTGACCATGACGGTCCCGCCAGAGGTTAAGTTATGGCTGATGCCTATATTTAATCTAGCCTTAAAGAAACGTGCTATGACTCTGAGAATAGTGGTCCTCTAGACGAGCCCAATAGCAACTCCGCTGTTAACGCTGCCGAAAAGAGGGGAGAAAAAAGAGCAGTTACTTTCGCATTATCGCCAGGAACGATCCTATGATTCCTAAGGTGAATCCGGCTAGGAATCCGCCACCAATCACGATGCTGATGATCGCGCACAGGAAGCCTATGATTCCGCCGAATGTCCCATATCCTTGGTACATCAGGAATCCGGCAAGCAGGAGCGCAAAGGACAGAACCACGCCTAGAACAGCTGCCACGCTCATTCGTGCAGCATCGGTTGCTGTCGGTAGCATGATTCTGAGCAGGTACAGGACAAGATCTGACGATGGCGTGTAGATGTATGCTGCTATGACCCCGACTATCACTAGTATTCCTGCTGCTATGGTGATCAAAGTGCCCCAAATTGGTCTCGGCGGAGGTGGCAATGGAAGAACAGAAGGCATTGGCGGCGCCATTACGACAGGCGGCACCCGTGCAGGTGGCGGTGGCATTGGTCTTGCAACTGGTACAGGTACTGGTGCTGGTGGAGGAGCCGCTATCTGGATACCGCAGCTTGAGCAGTATACTGCGTCATCCCTATTGTCTGCTCCACATTCTGGACATTTCTTGGGCAACGATTATCCTCCTATGGTTTCAACCGTTAAGTGATACGTTATCGCCAAGATCGACACTTAAGCCTTTCCGAAGTTGGCAATCGCGGCAGTCCCTCATTGTGACCGTGACCATTTCAATGGCAAATCACATGTTCAACCAGAGTCATTTGTGGAATTCACAAATATCGTGCCCCAATGACCAATCAGACAGCTGTTGCGATCCAACCCTTAGCGCATACATGCTCTTTGGCCGCTATCTCAAACAAAGGTTAAATAACGTGACAGGTCGTGCAAGATTTCAGCCCCGGTGGCTCAGCCTGGTAGAATAACGAGCGCCAAGAGCGCCGCCTTGGTAACCAAAGGACAACGAGGCGAAGGCCGCGGGTTCAATTCCCGCCCGGGGCTCCACGCAGCTGCTGGGGCGAGTTAGAATGGCACCCAGCCCAGTCATCAGCAAGGGTCATCTTACGATCAAGCGTACCCAGGAGCTTAGTTCCTAGAGGGTTCGTCTCTGTTCAAGACAGTGTGCACTTTCAAGAGAGTGGTTGTTCCTTGAGGACTTGCCCAGTCTCCTCCCACAATTACAAGCGTTTCCCCTTCACCTGCAAGCCCCATCTTGACAGCAGCTTCTCTGCCTCCTCAAAGACCTCCATATGGTCTCCCATTCCATCTATCATATATGGTTGGACTTCCCATGAGGCTGCTAACTGATTTGCGGTGCGTTCACTCTCTGCTAGGGCGACTATGGGAAAAGGAGGCCTATATCTTGAGACTCCTCCGGCTGTCGTTCCTGAGCGATTAGGCGCCACTAAGGCTTTGCATACGAGTCTCAATGCTATCTCGCACGCGGCCAGACTGATCGCATCATCTGTCTTGGGCTGATCGCTTGCCTTTCGAGCCGCTAAGATATCAGAGTAAGAGTGCTTGCGCGCGCTGGTTATTCGATCTGTTCTCATTAGCCTTGAGTTGATGGATGCAATTCCCACGGTCTAGCCTTTATACGCAGATAGCCCACTGTCTATTCTCGGGTGCAAACGGTGAGACTCGCCGACATTACCTATCCTTCCTTGAAGAACGTCACTCATTTCCTCAGTCCGAGAAAGATCGTGTTTGGAATCGGATCTAGAAAGGATATGGCGAAGGAGATTCGTAGATTGGAAGGATCAAAGCCTCTCATAGTAACTTATGCTGAACCAAAGTTGGCTTCGACCGTAGAGGAAATAGTGAAGATCCTTCATGGCGACGGGATGGACTCAGCTGTTTACAGTCGAGCTGAACCTGAGCCGCGGATCGAGGTGGCTGAGAACTTGGCAACCTACGCGAGAAAGGGAAGGTTCGATGTGGTCATAGGCATAGGTGGCGGTAGCGTTATGGATCTGGCCAAGATCGCATCGATGAGCCTCACTAATCCCAAACCCGTGGGAGAGTATTTGGGTGTGGATCTTGTTCCGAAGAAGGGCGTCCCGCTCATATGTGCGCCGACCACGGCCGGCACGGGCAGCGAGGTCACTATGTTCTCAGTTCTCTCTGTTGGAAAGAAGAAGATGGATGTGGTTAGTCCTCACATAATTCCAGATGTGGCTTTAGTTGACCCTTTTCTGACCGCTACGATGCCGCCCGAGCTGACAGCTGGAACGGGAATGGATGCTCTCAGCCAGGCAATCGAAACCGTCACCTCTCTTGCTGCGACGCCTTTGACAGATTGCCTGGCTTTGACAGCAATTCAACTGACTGCGAAATGGCTGCGCGTAGCGTATAATGATGGCGGTGACATTGAGGCGAGAAGTGGAATGGCCCTCGCAGCGAATCTCTCAGGGCTGGCCTTCGGAAGTGGAAAACTGACGTTGGGCCACAGCCTTTCTCAAACCTTTGGACCTGTAAGGAAAATCTCACACGGTGTTTCCTGCGGGGTCGCATTGCCTTACGTGATGGATTTCTATCTTCCAGTCATCCCGGAGAAACTGTCTCTGATCGCTGAGGCCATGGGAGTGGAGACTCGCGGACTACCTGTCTCTGAGGCAGCTAAGGCAGGAATTCGTTTTGTCGTCAGGCTTGTTGAGGATGTGGGAATTCCTGTTTCTCTGAAGGCGCTTGGATTTGAGAAAGGAGAGATGGCTGAACTTGCTGAGACTTGTGTGAAGGAGTGGCCTCGACCTAACAGTCCTCGAGAGTTGACCGGTGGAGCTGTTCGAGAAGTTTTTGAGAAGATGTGGGAAGGGAGAGTGCTTACCTAGAAATAGCCTCGAGAGCTCTCTTCAATCACTCAGAGCGACATGTCTTGGTTGGTTCTTTCTCTTCAGGATCCCCCCGCCAGCTAAGCTTTCCGCAGCTCAGTCTTGTCAAGATTCACATAGTGAACAGAACATGAGATGCATGGGTCGTACGCTCTGACCAGCATCTCGCATTGAAGTGTCGCCTCTTGATCAGTCATATTGGCTAGACTGGGGACAAGTTCACGAAGGTCATTCTCTATGTTCCTAGCGTTGTGAGCTGTCGGCGTTACTATGTCTGCTTTCTTCACAGCTCCGTCTCTGTCCACCTCGTAGCTGTGATAGAGAAGGCCTCTAGGTGCCTCAGTGATGGCGTAGCCTGTTCCAGGCCTGATTTCGTAGGATCTGTCCTCCTCTTTCAGGGGAATCCTGTCCATTATCTTCACACAATCGTCTATGGCATTGACCACTTCCAAGGCTCTGGCAATGTGTGACATGAAGGGATTATAGTTCGGGATGCTGAATCCAATCTTCTGAGCCAGTTTCCTGGCATCGTGGGATAACCTGTTGAAGTTCAGGTTCACTCTTGCCAATGGCCCAACGAGAAACGCGTTTCTGCCCACAATCTCTGAATGTTTGGCCCAGGAATAGTCAACCTGAAGTTCTTTGACGTAGTCACGGTATTTCTCCTCCTCGACCCTTATTCCCTCTGTCGAGGCGAGCAGTCCTTCGTTGATTGCGAACTCCTCTGGACTGGATACGGCCACGTGCTCGCACTTCCTGACGAACTGCGGCAGCTTCAGCGAGCCTATGAACTCAACCGTATCGCAGGCATCCTGTTTTGCGTCAAGAAGTCTTTGACGCATCAACTTCACGTCATTCTTCTCAGGGATGCATGTGAATCCGTTGACGACGGCTGAAACAGGATGTATCGCTCGGCCACCTATCAATTCCACAAGATCATTGCCCAGCTTCTTCAGGTGCAAGGCTCGCTTGACTATGGGCATATAATCCTTGACCATGGCGAATACGCTTTCGAGGCCAAGGTAGTCCGGGGCTGCTAGGAAGTAGAGATTAAGGATGTGGCTTGCGATGTGGCATCCGTAATTCATCAGTTTTCTCAGGTCTCTCGTCTGCTGGCTGATCTCAATACCCATAGCGTTCTCCACGGCTCGGAGGGCTGTGATCTCGTGCGGTGCCGGACATATGCCGCATATCCTAGCGGTGAGCTCATGGACTTCGCTGCAGTGTCTGCCGACGAGGAAGGCCTCGAAGAATTTCGGAGGCTCGAATATCCCTAGTTGCAGCTCCTTGATGTTGCCTGCCGATACCTTGATCTCTAGGGACCCCTGGCCTTCAACCCTTGAGATGTATCCAACCTGGATCTCTCTGTCTTCGGTCATTTGTTTTCTGCCTCCTTTACGAAGGCCGGTGTTATTCCGGCGTACTTTCGGAATTTCCTTGTCACATCGGCCTTGGTCAATCCTATTTCCGAGAACTTTTGTGCCAATGATTGTGCGTTGGCATCAGACATGGGCCCATAGCATCCCTCGCATTCTCTATTGACTGTTGGGCATATTGCTCCGCATCCTGCTGCAGTGACGGGGCCCATGCACGCTCTTTTCTCAAAGGTGAGTATGCATATGTTCTCCTTTAGTTTGCATTCGAGGCATACAGGGTGGCGTCTTAGGAAGGGCGATATTCCCAGTGTGGTGCTTCTGATCACTTCAAGGATCGTATTCTTGTGAGGGGGGCATCCCCTTTGCTGGATATCTATTTTGACGAACTCGCTTAGAGGACAGATCTTTCTGTAGGATTCTTTCTTGGAGTGGATCGCTTGGAAGTTCTCGTAGACCGTGTTTGCTGCGACATCAGCTGGCACCCAGTTAAGTATCGAAGGTACACATCCGTGGCAGGCGCAGTCTCCAAATGCAACGAGGGTCTTTGATTGGCTCCGTGCCTCCCTGAGTTCTTCCAGTTCCCGAGGGGTGGAAACGGATCCTTCTACAAAGGTTAGGTCATATGGGCCTTCCAAGTTTTCCCGTTTCGCCATAACGAAGTGTTTTATGTCCACATTCTCGAGTACAAAGGGCATCTCTTCCTCGAGTCTGAGGAATTCCATCTGGCAGCCTGCGCATCCAGTCATCTTCAGTACGGCTATTCTGAGTTTTTCTGCCATTGTCTGACACCTTCTAGAGAGCTAGATCCGGCAATCCTTCCAGCTCCAAATAGGTGAAGACCGGGCCGTCTCGGCATACGAACTTTCCTCCTATCTGACAGTGACCGCAGTGTCCCATTCCGCATCTCATGCGCCTTTCAAGTGAAACGTAGATCTGGTTCTTTTGGAAGTTTCTTGCCAATAGGCCTCGAACCACGAACTTCATCATGATCTCAGGTCCGCAGGTCATCACTATCGAGTTCTCGGGAGAGGTTTTCATATCGTCGAACAGGCCGGTAACCACGCCGGTCTTGTGCGGCCATCCAACTCCTGTCGGAACCGAGTCGACAGTGAGCGATAGGCTGGTTCTTGGAGTTCGGCGCCACTCCTCGTACTCATCTGTGAATAGCTCATCCGAGGGTGTTCTGGCACCGTACAGAATCTCGAAGTCTCCGTATGATCTCCTGTTCTTCTGGATTGTCTTGATCACTGGCCTGAGCGGGGCTAGGCCAATTCCTCCAGCAATCAGGAGCACGTTTTTCTCTTTCGCCTCTTTGACAGGCCATGGCCTGCCGTAGGGGCCTCTCACTCCTAGTCTTGCGCCGACCCCGTAGCGGTTCAGAACACTTGTGACATTGCCCACGGTCCTTATCGTGGTGTCGAAGGTGTCAGTTTTCTCCGGTAGTGCGCTGAGAGAGAACGGGGCCTCGCCAAGTCCCGGTATTGAGATCATTATGAATTGACCTGGCATTACTGGGAACTTTCTTTTCTCTTGGTCCTTCGCAAATCTGACCTTGTAGGTTTTGACGTCAACAGTCTGCCTCTTCACGTTGACGATCTCAACAGTGCTGGGCAGGTACGGATCGCGCAATCTAGTTGCCTCCTATCTCCTTGGCGACTTCGGTTATGTCGATGCCGACTGGGCATACCCGTATGCATCTGCCACATCCCACGCATTTGTGCTGCCCACTCACAGGGCCGTACTGCGCTGAGCCTCCCCAGCTTAGATTGTGGCCCATAAACTGTCTGAGCCTTGCACCTCTGTCCTTTCTGAAGTTTCCTCCTAAGGCTACCTCTGCAAATTCAAGGAGGAAGCAAGCGTCCCACTCTACACATCTTGATGTTTCTCCCGGAGCGTTCTCCCACTGATCCCTGATGTCCATGCAGAAGCATGTAGGGCAGGACATGACGCATTGAGCACACGCCAGATCCTTCTCGCCCAGTTGTTTCCATATCGGGTGATCCAATCTCCTCGCGAGGGTTTCCGCGAGTCCCTTCGTGTTCACCTTCTTTCGGAACTTCATTTTCGTCTCCGAGACAAGACTAGTCTTCAGTTTCAGATCCGAGTCTTTAGCCTCAATGGTTTTCATCTTCGCTGCGAGACGTCTGCCTTCCGCCGTTGCAGTCTCCACGAGAAATCGATTTCCAAGGTCTGTCAGAAGAATGTCAAAGCCTTCGATTGGTGCTGGTCCTGTTCCCATAGAGTCGCAGAAGCAGGTGTCTCCAACCTTGGTGCAAGTGAGTGCAATAATAGTCGCGTTCTTTCTTCGTTCAATGTATCGAGGATAGGAAATATCCTTCTGGAAGACCTTGTCCAGCAGCAGAAGGCCATTCAGGTCACAGGAATGTATTCCAAAGACCAATTGCTTCTTCTTCTCCAGCGGCGCCGACACGGGCTCTCCAATTCCATCAAACAATAGAACTGTATCCTTTGGGGGAAAGAACAACTTCTTGGGTGGAAGAATTGTAGTCAGATAGTCCAGATCCAAGTCCTGAACATCATCAATGCCGCTGAACACATGTTGAGATCTCTTTTTCCTCGGTCCGAGAATCAGGAATTCGTCTCTCAGTTCGCTGACAAAATCGTTCAAGTCCTTCTTCATGACGATTGCTGGTTTCACCAGTTCTAGACCTCTTGTCCTTCGGCTCTAGTCCGGCAATATTGCGGTAGAATATATTTAAGCCTAGACGGATTTCGAAATGCCGAAAGAGAATATGAGAGAAGAGACTTGTTCCAGCTCAATCGACTGTGCTTGTTTGCCGGGTAGCTCCGGGAAGACTGAGTTATTGCTCTTCCGTTTCGATTTTCGTGCGTCCCCAGACATCGGATTTCTCCCAGACTTCTTGGACAAGATCCTGCCAGTTTCTAAGAGAAATTCGATACAGCCTTGCATTCTCTATCGCTATCGCGGCATGGCTAGCTATGGCCTCAAGGTATTTTACCTCCTCTTCATCAAAGTGATGCGGCGTAGATCCGAAGACTCTGATTGAACCAATTACGTTGTCTTTGACTTTCAATGGCACTGCCAACTCGCATCGAATTCCCTCTTTGACTGTTTCCTCAGGATATTGCAGTCTTGAATCTGTCAGAACATCAGGCACTATCGCGGGTCTTCCAGTTCTAACGTCCTCGAGTCCTTTGTCGCTGTGAACAGGACCCTTTCTAAGGAAGTTTGCGCTTAAGCCATGCGATGCCACCTGCTCAAGCCTCTCTCTCTTCTCATCCAACAACCTCACTATGCATCCTTTCATCTTCATAGCTTCAGTCGTGGTCTTGGCGATCTTGTTGAAGACTTCTTGAGGTTTCAGGCTAGATGTCAGAACTCTGGATACCTCTGCGAGCGTCTCAGCTTCCGTCAGCCTCTTCTGAAGTCTCTCGTGAAGACGAGCGCTCTCTATGGCCACCGCTCCCAAGTTTCCAAGCGATTTCAGGAACTCCGCCTCAAGAGTTGAGAACCTATGTCTCTTCGCCGAGTACACGCAGACTACACCTAGTTTGTCGTATCTGACTTGAACTGGGACGCAGAGCATGGAGGCGATCTTTCTCTTCCTCACTTCATCAGGTGACAGCCATTTCGAGAAATCTGTGACAACTACTGGTAGGCCTTTCAACGCCTTCGAGTCAATAGGAACATTCCTAGCGTTTCTATCTTCGAGGCCGTGAACAGCCACAACCTCGAATTTGCCAGTTTTCTTATCCCAGAGTCCCAGGGAGCAAGCCTTCAGGCCAAGCACTTCCACAGCACGTCTCGTGATCAGGTCAAGGACAGAGGAAAGATCCCTCGCCGATCCGAGAGCCACCGCTATCTTGTTCAGTTCACGACAGTAAATGGCTGCTTTGTTCAAGTAAGCACGACCCTTCGAGACCTAGCCAAGGCATAAGGCAGCTAATTACGTTTACTACGTCAAGAAGATTCCGTCACCCCACATTTTCAACACGACCAATCATTTTCTAAGTAAGCTTAATTTGCGTGTTGAGTGTACGTAGACGGCTGTGCGGGGGTTGCCAAGCCAGGTCAAAGGCGCAGGACTGAGGCTCCTGTCCCGAAGGGGTTCGAGATCAAGAGAAAACTCTTGACGAAAAGGTTCAAAGTGAGCGACAAGCTCAGGAAAATCCCTCCTCCCGCACCTACAAATTCCTACACCCTCGGCTGAATCTACCTCACCAACAACGATCGATATTGCTCAGGTTCTATCTAGATCCCGGATTGGCAAGGGAACGCTGATCGTCATCGTCCTACCTTGGAGACTTGGGATCATGGGAATATCTGAAAGAGCTTCCTGCGGTTTATTCTTCAATCGCATTAAGCTAACTCAGAATAGTGCCTGTCTTCTCGGAGGGAACAAGGCCCGGAGCCTTTCTCGCTAGTTCGGTTCTGAATTCAGCGGATGCAAGTGCCTGAAGGAATTGCTTCACCGACTCCTTTTCGAGTCGCTTCCGCAGGACTAGAAAGTCATATTGTTCTTCCGCAATCGGAACGAAGGCAAGCCCATACATTTCTGCTGCAGTTCTGATCCCTAGTCCTGCATCCACTTTTCCATGCGAAACCGCCGCGGCAACTGCTGAGTGTGACTTCGTCTCAACCTCGTATCCCTTCACTTTGGATACGAGTTTCTCAGCAGTTGTTTTCCTTTCGTCGGCGATTCTCTTTATGCATAGATCAAATAGAACTCTTGTTCCAGAGCCTTTGTTTCTGTTCATGAATGCAAGATCGCTGGTCAACAGGTCTTCGATTCCGCTTATGCCTCTTGGGTTTCCTTTCGCAACAATCAAGCCCTGCTGTCTAACATATCCTTTGACTATTACTGCAGTGTCCTGTATGCCGTATCTCATGAGAAAGGGAAGATTGTACTTGCCTGAAAATTCATCCAGGAGATGGATTCCCGCGACATCGGCTTCGCCGCGTTTGATTGCATTG
>CAZGRO010000013.1:11717-18266 GCA_964528315.1 uncultured Candidatus Bathyarchaeia archaeon | reverse complement strand
TTCTTCAAGGATGTGGATGCGGCAATGATCGTTCATCCAAGCAACAAGACGCAGGCGCTAGCAGACATCTTGGCCATAAGTTCTCTAGAGATCAAGTTCAAGGGAAAGGCATCCCATGCTGCCGCAAGTCCTGAGAAGGGAATAAACGCGTTAGATGCGGTCATTCAGACCTTCAATGGAATAAACGCGCTCCGCCAACATGTACGGAGCGACGTGAGGATTCATGGCATAATTACTGATGGAGGAAAGCGGCCCAACATAGTGCCGGAGACTGCCGCAGCATCTTTCTTCGTCAGAGCAGCAGACAGAAAATACAAGAATCAGATGCTTAAACGAGTTAAGAAATGCGCGCAAGGAGCTGCCGCTGCCACTGGCGCTAAACTGGAATTTGTCGTGCGGCCGCGCGGACTGGACGACATGAAGAACAACGCCACGTTGGCAAAGACTTTCGGAAAGTACCTCAGGGCTCTGGGCGAGAAGGTTCAGGCTCCAGATCCGAAGGCCGGGAAAGGCTCAACCGACATGGGAAACGTAAGTTATGTAGTGCCCTCGTTACATCCAAGTATAGCTATAGGCCCGAAGACTTTGGCCGGCCACAGTAGGGAATTCGCGGTTGCGTCCGTTTCTGAGCGTGGACATCAGGCCATGCTGAATGCTGCTAAGGCGATGGCTCTAACCGCCTTGGATCTATTCTCTGATTCGTCCTTGATGGAGAAGGTAAAACGAGATTTCGGGAAACGATAGCAAAGTGGCCTTTGATTTAGCGACAGAAGAGAAGACACTCAGAGCGAGCGAGTTTGATGTAGATGGGTGCTGTCAAATCAATAGTGAGAGGCCTTACCGCATTCTTTCGAGTCTGAAGATGACTGGCCTCAAACCATCTGTGCAGCATGAGTATGCCACTCCCGGTTCTTGCATCCAAGGGTAGCTTCCGCCAAATCGGAGATGGGCTATGTCTCGTTGTATGTCAGCGAAGGCCCATGAACAGAAACCTTGAGGGCATGCCCCCTTCTCGGATATGAAGGAATCTCCTTCCTTGAATCTTGGGCAGATCGACTCGATTTCTTTCGTGACCTTGGGAGGGGAGGATCCAAACACGTCTATCATGGAGAGCTTCTTTGCGACGGTTATCTTCACATCGTATTGTTCCAACAATCTCACCATTCGATAGGTTACGCGCTACCGCTCTTAACGTTTCCTAGAAACACAATTCGGCGACAGAATATCCGCCGCATGCTAGAGTGGGATCATCAGGCGCTTCGTGAGTCTATTCATCGCAGGTATTCTTAGTTACATGTGGATCTAAGTGATCGTCTTATCTTTTTGAAGACCTTCAGCCACATCGTCCAAGTTAGCCGTCCTGTTTGAGTGTTCTGTCTGCTTGGATGATATGCTATGGCAAGTAGCGGTTTTCCTTTCGCTGGCTTACAAACCGCACCATGCCTGAATTTTGGCCTGTGATCGCCTTCGACATCTAGTTGCTGAAGGTAGCCGTCGAATGCTATTCGCCCTAAGGTGAGTACAACCTTAACGCGTTTCAGCAGTCGTAATTCCTCAGTCAAATACTCTGAGCAGTTCTCAACCTCTTGCCTCGTAGGCTTGTTCTTTGGTGGCGCACACCGGACCACGGCCGTTATGTACGCCGATAGAAGCCTCAATCCGTCATTTCTGTCCGTGCTGATAGGTTGATTCGCGAATCCCGTTTCATACAGGGCCTTGACAAGCCAGTCGCCAGAGGAGTCGCCTGTGAACATTCTTCCAGTTCGGTTTCCTCCATGTGCTGCCGGAGCCAACCCTACTATCAGAAGCTGCGCATAAGGATCTCCGAATCCCGGCAAAGGCTTTCCCCAATAGGTCCATTCCTGATAGCGGCGAGCCCTATTCAGTGCAACAGTTGAGATGTATTCTATGAGCCTCGGGCATCTTCTGCACGAGACAACTCTATCTCGCAAGGCTCCAAGGGCATGATAGACTTTCACGCAAACCAACCAGAGTGACTGAGCGACGAAGGGAAAAAGGATCGTTGGGCTAGATAACTGTCTCTCTTGTGCTGAATAACTTAAAAGTTGTCGGTTACCTGATTAAGTAAAGTGTTTTCGTGCAGGTGGTCAAATGACAAAGGTTTCAGGAAAGACCTCCGACTCGCTATTTCCACTGCCAGTCATGCTGATCTCATGCGCAGACAGGACAGGAGCTAGGAATCTGATCACTCTGGCGTGGGTCGCTAAGGTTTGTATGGAGCCGCCTATGCTTGCGATTGCGGTTCGTCAGACCAGACATTCATATCAGATGATCAAGGAAAGTGGCGAGTTTGTGGTGAATGTTCCCACAGAATCTATCATGAGACAAGTAGATTTCTGCGGCAACGTTTCTGGAAAGGACGTTGACAAGTTTAAGGAGACAGGTCTGACACCGGAATCAGCGTCGCATGTGAATGTGCCTGCTGTAAAAGAGTGCCCAGCCCACTTCGAGTGTAAGGTGCGCCAATCAGTCAGACTTGGATCCCACGACCTCTTCATTGGGGAAGTTGTCGCAGTGATGGTTGATGATTCAATTCTAGATTCGAAATGGAAAGTGGACCATACCAGAGCAAAGCCAGTTGTATACGCTGCACCTGGGTATTGGAGTTTGGGCAAACAGATAGGAACATACGGGTACTCAGTGAAAGAAACCTAGATGAAACGTGGCGCATGATACTACATGAAGTTGAAGCGGCCGCAGTCCACAAGAAGAACTTTTGCTGTTATTTGATTTGACTCATCTGAAGCTAGGAACAGGATAGTGTTCGCAACATCTTGAGGATCCGCTATTCTTTCGAGCGCTGTCAATCTCCTTATTTGTTCAAACAGCACCTTCACTTCCTCCTCAGTTCTTTGCACCCGGATTATGTCAGTATCAGTGACTCCTGGAGCAACACAATTCACATTTATGCCGTATTTTCCCAGCTCTAGGGCTGCCGACTTGGCTAGTTGTACGACTCCCGCCTTTGAACAAGCATAAGCGGCGTTCCTCAGGTTGGCCACACCTAACCCATCAGCGGAGGATATGTTGATGATTTTCCCATAGCGTTGGTCTATCATTTGCTTGCTGACGGCTTTGATGCAGTTGAACGCGCCCCGTAGATTGACCGCCATCACTCTGTCCCATTCTTCCTCGGTTGTGTCTTGAATGCCTTTGCGCCAAGTGATGCCAGCGTTGTTAACGAGGATATCGATTCTTCCAAACTTATCCAATGCTGCTTTGACCATATTCTCGACTTCATTGATTCGAGATACATCAGCCCTAATGGGCAAAGCCTCTCTGCCAATCTCTCTGATCCGCTTCGCCACTTCTTCGGCCTTCTCAGAATTCCTCTGGAAATTCACTACCACATTGGCGCCTTCCCGGGCGAAGGTTAGTGCGGTGGCTTTTCCAATCCCCCTAGACGCCCCGGTTACGACCGCAGCTCTCCCCTTCAATCTCAATCATGTTCAACCTCCGTCTTCGAGGGTCTTCACTCATTCACATTGGATATGAAGCTTTCAGGTGTCAGTGCGCACCTGATTCGTAATGGTCGCGCAAGATCGATGCTGGTTACACAAATGCGTCACGGAAGGAAATGAATGATTCCTTCATCTACCTTTTATTAGGGCAGCACTGTTTTCGGCGTGTGAAATCATAGGAGGTGAAACTTTGGTAACGGCGGCAAGACCAGTTGGAGGCTCACCAGTTATCGGCCTGCTCTTGGGTGTTGGAGGACTCCTTGTGACCGTGGCATCCTTCTACCTAATAATAAAGATGGCCGGATTGGTGGACGCGCTAAGTCAGAAGGTCAAGGAAATGAAACTCTAGATGAGTTCATTTCCTCTTTCTATTAAGCAGCGCGCTTCGAGGCGTGGGTGCTGTCTCGACGTTATTCTTCTTTCGCGATCAGGAAGTTGGTGCTAGTCTTTTATTGCCTCAAGCACGCTTGCCACGTTCCACAGCTTCACCCTCGTGTATGCAGGCATGTTCGGGTCCTGGGAGATCTCGTCCAGTATTGCAATGGCGTTTGAGGCTCTCACACCCAAACTGTGTTCCGCTGCCTGCAAGGCGTCAGCAGCATCCTTCGCGGCTCGTCGAATGTTCCTAGGGGTCGTGTTGTCTTGAGCAACTTCATTCAAAACAGCTAAGGCCTGATTGATGCGAGATTGATATTCTTCTTTCCGTTTCGAAGCCTTTTGCGTCGGCAAGTATCACGCCACCGTTAATAAGGGGATTGAAACATGAATCTAGGGAGCTAGCTAAAATTCTTTCCTTGGAGTCATATCGATTGAAAGATGATGCAGGGTATCTGGAAAGGGCGACGGAGCTGCTTCGATCAGGCGCTACGATGCTCGCTCAAGGGTGCCCAGTGTGCACTACCCCATTGTTCAAGATTGGTGAACAGGTGATATGTGTCAAATGTAACAAGCCAGTGGTCATTCTCAAAGCAACAGAAGATGAAAGCAAGATTATTCGAGAGAGGACTCTGGCCGCGACCGAGCAGACCCTGCTCCTAAAGATAAAGGAAGTGCAGTCTCAGATTGAGAAGGAGAAAGATCCTGCTACGATCACGCTGTTAACAGAGAACCTCTCAAATCTGCTTGGTGCACTTGAGAAGCTGAGGAAACTAAGCCCCGGGTCTTCATGAAAGGCCCTATTTCTCGTTCTCCTTTCGGTATCTTGCACTGATAACCTCTCTAATGCGGTCCGAGATCTTCTCACCGATTCCTTCGACCTTGCCTAGTTCCTCCTTGCTTGCTGTGAACACGTTCTCAACAGTCTCGAATCTACTTAGGAGATTTCGCGACCGGACCGCATCTACGTGTGGAAGGCTGGCGACGACGAATTCCTGCAATTCTGCGACATCAATCGGTTTGCGCTCAGCTCTGACTCTGGGTTCACGTCTATCTTTGATCTGCTCGCGTTTCGCAATCGAATATAGAAGTAGGGCCGTCTGCTCAGGATTGTTAGTCCAAACGACTGGAATTCGATAATCGACCATTACGCTGGCAATAGCACCCATGAGAGATTGAGGGCTAATTCTCTGCGCTGTCGAGTAGTCTTTTCCCTCTATTAGCAGGACAGGAAATTGATAGGCGTCTTTCATTGCAACGAGCTGTTCAAAAAGTCGACCGTCCATTACTGAGCTTTCTAAATCGTCCACTGTCTTTCGTTCAACCGCGATTCGATCCGACAAAACGAAGTCTGAGGCGACAAGTCCTTCGATCTTTACTAGAACATTTAGTTTGGCAAGTTCTCTTACGGTCTGGGATGGCCCTTCCCGTGAGTCAACGATAATTGTCACGTTTAGTTCTTGTGGAATGGTCTTATCATCTTTGAATTCTTCCAGTTTTGGCTGTGTTCGTGTGATCTTGGAGGAGGCCTCAACCTTGCGTAGAGCATCCATCATTACGCGTTCCTTTCTTCTGGCGATCCAGTAGTATGCTTCATCTCTGGTCCCCGCGGCCATCAATATTGTTGCTTTTCCAGGCCCCTTCCTTCCGGTTCTCCCTCTTCTCTGAATGAATCTAATCGCGCTAGGGACGTTGTCGTAGAAGATAACTTCATCACACTCTGCTATATCCAGTCCTTCCTCTCCGATCTGTGTTGCTATCAAGATGTTATAGACGCCTTGTCTGAACTGCTCTAGAGCCATTGTCTGTTCCTTTTGCGACAGGCCCTTGTCTTCGCCCTTTGTGACCTGACCGACAAGGCGTACAGCCGATATTCCGGGGAGGGAGTTGAGCGTTTCTAGGAGTTCGGCAGCTGTACTGCGATAGTTTGTGAAGACCATAATTCTTCTTGCATTTCTCCCGAATGCTTCTTGGATCTCTTTGTTCAGCTCTCCGATCTTTGGATGGTTGATGCCTTCCTTCGTAGCCGCGTTTATCAGGAGAATTGATCTGTGCACTCGATCGTGCTCCATCAGCTTCCTCAATCCAGAAGACGGTCTCGTCTTCATTTGCATCTTCATGGATTCAATGTATTTGTTTAGTGACGAGAATCCTTGTGTTTCCAGCAGTTCTATTGCCTTTATTGCGTGGATACAGGAGTATAGTCCAGAAGAAACGGCGCGGACTTCTTCTTTTGGTACAGCTGCTGATGTGTGGAGTTGGCGAAGGTCTTGTCTTGCTTTCAATATTTCCGTAATCTTCACTCTGTCAGGGACGGCTTCTGTGAGCACACCTAGTTTTTGAGCGGCCCTCACCCGTTCCCTTAAGAACTCCTGAAATCCTCGGCGTGTGTCATGGAAGATTTGTGGTAGGACTACGCTCCTCCAACTCACCTCAATTCCGCCAAGATATCGTTTCACATCGGGGCTCGACAGATTTCTCGTCTCCACCTGTCTGATGCGAAGATTTGTGCATACCTCTTCGATGGCCTCTTTGGTGGAACCTGGTGAAGCGGTCAGGCCGAGAATCAGGGCGTTTTCTTCATGAGCATATTGCGGGCCTATAAACGCGTATGGATAGTCGCCGACGGCTCGATGCGCTTCATCGAAGATCATCAGAACTACGCCCTGCAGCTGAAGGTGTTTCGTGATTA
>CAZGRO010000013.1:0-11617 GCA_964528315.1 uncultured Candidatus Bathyarchaeia archaeon | reverse complement strand
CAACGGGGGCACGCTATCTTGAGAAATTGGCTCGTTCCAGAGACTGGAGAACCTTTTCCGTAATCTCTCTTCTGACGACATTGAAGTTCCTGTCTGAATCGATCTTTATCAATTCACCGGCTGTCACCAAGCCGAGGTATTGTTGTCTTACCTTCTTCTCCAGCTCCAAAACCTCCAAGGTACTTCTCCCCTTCTTTCTGGCAAGTCCTCGCTCGGCTGGAACGTCAAGGTATAGCGCCAAGTCCGGTTTTATCGCGAAATAGTTGATGTTTTTTATCCAGTCGAGATCAAGCCCTTGCGCCCCTTGGTAGGCGAGCGAGGCATAGACGTATCTGTCTGAAACAACGATTTTGTTCGCGTCGAGCATAGGGATCACTTCAAAGGTTAGATGGTGGAACCTGTCCGCTGCAAAAAGCAAAGCCTCTATCTGGGGGGCAACTTTGTTTTCCCGAAGAAGCTTCTGTTCTATGAATTGCCCTATCGGCGAATTGCTAGGCTCGGTTGTATATACCGCGTCATATTTGAGGTTACGTAGCTGTTCGCATAGCACTTTGGAATGGACTGTCTTTCCACTTCCGTCAATACCGTCGAGGACGATGAAAAATCCTTTCTTCATAGAGCGCAAGGTACTCAAATCCAATGATCGCAAGGGAAAGCATGTATGTCTTCACGCTATAAAACAGACGTCGTTCACTTGGGCGGCTAAGCCTGCTATGTGGAAGGCGGGTGCCTCATTCACATGGTAGCGCTGGAAGAAGCACCTAGATCTTGAGCCTTGTACCAGAAGCAATATTATGCCGATCAAACAACGCTAGGTGAAGGGAAAGCTTTCGAGGGCATGCCTCGATCTTACGCATGCCATGAGGTTTCATAGAGATGTCTGACAAGGATTCATCGAGCTTCTGGGGATTCATAAAGGATCCACTTTACGGGTATATTCGACTCAAGGATGCTGAGAAGAACCTAATCGATACGGCCGCTGTGCAAAGATTGCGCCGAATAAAGCAACTCAGCGGAGCTGAATATGTTTATCCTGCTGCCAACCATACCCGGTTCGAGCACTCTCTTGGCGCACTTTATCTTGCAGGGACTCTTGCGTCTAGTCTTCCTGTCCGGCTGAAGCCTGAAGACATCAAGAAACTAAGAGCGGCTGCGCTACTACATGATATTGGACACAGCTGCTTTTCCCACGTATTCGAACCCAGCCTCGTTCAGGCTCTAGGCAAGACACATGAAGACCTAGCGACTTGGATAATCACAAAATCCGACCTTTCAGACATATTGCGGAAAGAAGGAATAGATCCTCAAGAAATGGGCCGTCTAGCGATTGGCATGTTGAAGGACAGCGACAAACCCTACATGAATCAAGTCATTCGAAGCTCAGTTGATGTAGACAAGATGGACTTCATAGTGAGAGACTCGTATCACACCGGTGCTGGATACGGCACAGTAGACATCTTTCGACTTATCTACACAATGGACGTATTGAACGGGGATCTAGCAGTCAATTCCACTGCAATTCCCACACTTGAAACCTTCTTACTGGCCAGACTGGAATCCTTCAGAACAATATACTTTCACCGAGCTTCCCGAGCGGCACAGATAATGCTGCTTGAGGCATTGAAGCTGGCCGAACCAGAGTTGAAGCTTCTGTCATTCAGAACACCGGAGGAGTATCTTGCTTTAGATGACTACTCTGTCTGGTCGAAGCTTAAGGCATGCACGAAATCGAGACCAATAATCGAAAGTCTCGAAAATAGAAGGTTGATAAAATGCTCTTATGAGAAGACGTTTTTTGCAAAAGATGAGCTTCTCTCTAGCGTCTTCACAAATGACGCGGTCAGAAAGAATATGGAACAGGAAATTGCTCGTAAAGCAAAGGTGGACCCGGCCCAAGTCTACATCGACGTTCCCTCTCTTCCCTCTGTACCATATCATTACGCGATGCAAATAGAGCCCATGGAAATACCTGTCTTTCATGAAACGAAGGACGGAAAGAAGGTTCGACTCAGTGTTAGCGAACTCTCTCAAATAATCGGCGTGATGCGCGTATTCATGAACATAGTACGCGTCTATGCGGTTGAGAAGAACCGAGAGGCAGTGAGAAAAGCTTCGGAGGAGGTTCTCGGAAAGCCAACCCTCTCTTCTCAAGTGTCTTATTGACTCTTCTTCGGAGACAATTGATCTAGGAGCGCTACTGCAATCCTGATTCCTTCCGGTTCCAATAGATCTACGTGAGCTGAGGCGAGGCTCATCTTTCCGAAGACACTTGCGACTCTCTCGGCTAGGGCCCTCACCAGCAACATATGTTTACCACCTAACAGTAGAGACGACGTGATCACTTGACTATTGTCTAGTGCTGGAAGTGCGACAGCGAGAGTTCCGAGTCTCATGTCCTTGTCATAGAAGAACACCAAAACGGAGTTGCCCAGCTCCAACATGCTCAGCTTGAATGTTTTTCCGTCTCTCTCAAGGCTGGCAGTTTTGAACGACATTAGCAACACCAGCTGGGTTCACTGTTCATAGACATATCAAAGTGGGTGAAGAGAACGGCTCTCATCATCAGGCAGCTCCCTTCCAGATAGGTCGAGTCTCACAGAGCCAAACTCGATCGTTCTTGTTAATCCCCGGAAAGGTGTATAGACCTTCATTACCCCCTCTTTCTGTTCCACGCCAGTGAGAATTCCTATGCCGAGAAGGAACTCGTCTTCATTTAGGAAGCCGATCATTGAGTGGAGTCTTTGGGATGCGGCCTTGAGTCTCCCATTTTTCACTTCGGCGCCTACGAGCCTCACCTTGTTGAAGTCTAGGCTTCGGAAAATGCCACCTGTGAGATGTTTTCTATAAGCCAGTTCTCTGAGTCTACGTCTCTCCTCTCTATCTCTCTTCCTTACGACTGTTGGAGATTGAACAATAACTGCCGGGGTTCTTGTGTTTTCAACTATGTGATCTCCTTCATTGTCGGTTTGGATAACTGCCACGAGGCTTGGGTCCACCTCCTTAATCATTCTTGCTTTGAAAGTGCATGCGTCTTCTCCGGAAACCCATCCGTCCGTGTTTATGATTAGGGGGCCTTCACTGGCAGATGAGCGTTCCATCAGTTTCTTTATGCCAGAGACTACTTTATCCTTGGCTGGAGTTGGGCTCGTGTGTCCTACGAAGAACATGGAGACAGGGTCAAGCTCAGCTAGCGACGATAGATACTCTTCGGCTACTCCTAGTCCAATGGTTGCAGGTGGACCTATATCCGATTGGCCTACGTCAGCATCGATCACTGATACCCTCGCATGTTTCTCCAACAGCATGTTGGCTAGGAACGTGCACAGGGTGCTCTTTCCTGAATCTGTGGTTCCAATAGCAAGAATCTTGGGGCTTGACATTTCTAGCGATGCCTCAGCGAGGCTTTTCCAAGAACGTGGGATGGTGGTGCCTTTGATCTCAGTACAGCTGGCCACATTTCCCAAGCAGATTTGAATGGTGCTATCGGTGAGGGCTTCGATTGGAATCTGTTTTTCCTCTCTTACAAGCAGCTTTTGCTCTTTTTCGATGGGCGCACCTAAGATCTCCGCTTCACCATCAATAAGTATGAGTGATGCTGGTCCAGAAACCAGCAATGTGGTTCCTGCGGCCAGAGTCGTCTTTTCCATGGTGCGCCTCGTCCTTGAACGTTCCTTATGCATTTAAGGTAATCTAGTGAGAACATAAGGATGGAATGAAGCTGTAGCACAATTGGCCTCTCGTCCAAGCGTAATTTCAACTAGGTGCCCGATGCTTGATGCGGTGCTTCAGGGAGGTTTTCCAGTCTCCCGGCTTAGTCTCGCATATGGAGAGGCTTCGACTGGAAAGACGACACTGGCAACTCAATGTTCCATTGAATGCGCCAGTAGAGGGCTCAAGACACTGTATGTCGATGCGGATCGGTCGTTTTCTTATGATCGCCTTGCGCAATTAGCGGAAGGGAATCTGGAGAAGATCAGTGCAGACATCGTCCTATTTGCCCCTGAAACATTCGCAGAGCAGACCTCGTTGATTGAGCGTATGAAGAATTTTGTCACTGAGACAACAGGACTGATAGTGTTGGATACGATAAGTTCGCTCTATCGCTCTCTGCTTGGATCATCAGAGGAAGTGTTTGCACAGCACAGAGAGCTAAATAGACAATTGGCGTATCTCGCGGAGCTCGCGTCAATGAGACATGTGGCTGTGCTTCTCATGAGCCAAGTGCATGCACATCCACTACGTCAAGGGTATCAGATAGAGCCTGTGGCGAAGCGTATTCTCACATATTGGTCTGAGGTGGTATTGAGACTGAGCCCAACTAGAGATTCAAGAATCAAATCAGCTCAGCTTGAACGCCATTTTTCGTCTAATGCTCCCTTGGCATCTTGTCTGCTTAGAATAACTGAGAGAGGCCTTGAAAGAGCCGAGGAGTAGATCTGTGTATGTTAAGCGCCGGATATGATGGAGGAAGTGCGACCCGCTGGAAATAGTGATCGATCTGCCTGATGTGATCTCAGCTCTGCTGTTCATCTTCCCAGCATATGCCGCCAACTCTGTTCCGGCAATTTTTGGTGGAGGAGCTCCAATAGATCATGAAAGGCGGTTTATTGATGGCGAAAGGGTGTTTGGATCACACAAGACCATCCGAGGCTTTGTCAGCGGCCTTGTCGCTGGTCTTCTTGTCTCAATTCCGATAGGATTCTTGGTTTCACTTGAATTTCTATTTCCCTCCATCTTGGTTTCGGTGGGAGCCTTGCTGGGGGATCTGGCTGGGGCCTTCGTCAAAAGACGGCTGAAGCTTCCTCCAGGATACCCTCTTCCTCTGCTGGATCAACTTGACTTCGTCTTCGGCGGTATTCTTCTCATGTATCCATTCCACAAACTGAGTCAAGCAGCAATCTTTCTGATATTAGCAGTCACTCCCGCCATCCATCTAACCGCAAATGTGGTAGCCTATCTTCTGGGAATGAAGGACCATTTTTGGTAGAACGCAGACTAGTAACCTATCTTCGATGCCAAGAACGAGGTAGAGTAGTAGACTGCAATAAGCGTGACCATGAGCCCCAGAATCAGTGTAAGGTAAGCTTGTCTGGGATTGTAGACCTGTCGAGTACTTCTAAGGAGTAGGTAGAATCCTAGCACTCCTATGAAATACAGTATGCCTGCCAGTACACTTTCGTTCAATGTCTGGACGTTAAGACTTCCTCTGTAGACAAACGTCCACCCGGAACCTCGCGGCATCAAGGCTAGAGGTTTCTCCAAGATGTCGAAGATTCCACCTGACAGGATGAACACGACGAAAAACATCATCGCGAAAACAAGCAGAGTCGTGGACGGTTTCATTGCTCTTGGGTGTGGGATTCCGATCGCACGAAACCTGTAACCAAGATTCACGAAGAACCTCTTTGCTCTCCACGACATCTTGCCAGCTCTTCTTTTCAGCATGTGGTGGTCAACACCGTGCGCCCAAACACTTGGGATAGGGTAGACTTAAGCATATCCGAAATACCCTCGTTGTTACATTCAGGCCGAGCCATACCCAACGGTTGTCGATGTCGGAAAGAAGGTTAAAATAGATTGGGCCGTTCGGTATAGCGCACAAAGTTGTGGAAAGGCATGCCCCAGAAGATCTTGTGCACAAGCTGCAACGCTTCTCTTTACGACGGTTTCGAACTCGAGTCTCCTCTTGAGATCGTTCAGAGGAATGGCGGAGTATGCCCTAAATGCGGGCGAAAACTTAGCTTTGACCCGGACACAATTAAGATAATTCCTGTCGAACAGATGAAGAACCAAAAGCGATAGGACTTAACCTTATCAGCTCGACAGGTATCGTTAGAAGATCCAGTGATCGCCACTGGTGATTGAAAATGCCTCTCAGGACTCAGCTATATGACTTTCACATCAAGAACGGTCAGATGGTGGACTTTGCAGGATTTGAAATGCCAATATGGTACAAAGGAATTGTGCCTGAGTGCAAAGCGGTAAGGGATAGCGTCGGAATCTTCGATGTTTCCCACATGGGCCGATGTCTGATTTCCGGAAAGGATGCATCTCACTTTCTTGATTACGTCACTACGAATGATGTATCTGCATTGGAGGTGGGTCGAGGACACTACTCGGTCATGTGCAACGAGAATGGAGGAATCGTTGACGATATTGTTGTCTGCAGAATAGCCGAGAGCCAATATCTGATGGTTTTCAACGCAGGAAACCGAGAGAAAGATCTCGCATGGCAGAACAAGAATGCCAAACGATTCGATGTTGAGATCCGGCAGATTTCTGATCAGGTTTCCATGTTCGCGGTTCAAGGACCGAACGCCGGAGTCGTCCTCAGGGAGGTTTGTGAAGAAGATCTTTCTCAGATCCCTAGGTTCGGCGGTAAACAGATTCACTCGGACAAGATCAACGCAATAGCAACTAGGACAGGATACACAGGAGAGGATGGCTTCGAGATATTCACCATGGATGCTCCTATAGAACAACCGGCCAAAGCAGTAACAGTCTGGAACACGATACTTGATAGAGGCAGAAAATACGACATACAGCCCTGTGGCTTGGGCGCTCGTGACGTTTTGCGACTCGAAGCAGGAATGTGCCTCTATGGCAATGACATAGATGAATCAATAACACCGATCCAGGCTAGGCTGGGTTTCGTTGTCAAGCTGACCAAGCCAGAGTTTCTGGGGCGAGATGTTTTGGCAAAGGAAAAGGCTGAAGGAGCGAAGAAAGTGAGGGTGGGGCTCAAAACCTTGGAACCGGGGATACCCAGAGAGAAATGTGAGATACTGAAGGATTCCGAGGTCATAGGAAGTGTGACGAGTGGAACCTTCTCACCTACGATAAACCGCGGCATAGCAATGGGATATGTTCCGAAAGAATACTCGAAGATCGGCGAGAGTCTCACAATAAGAGTTCGTAACAGGAACCTCCGAGCAGAGATCACTGGATTTCCTTTCTATGACGCATCAAAATACGGCTGGCAAAGAACACAGAGGTAGAACAATAGGACATCTGTTGACATTGAATCACCAATATATAGTACTTGAGAACTCGATACACAGGGAAGATCCTTGAAAGCGAATGATTACGAAGTCCCTGAAGGACTCTACTACACCAAGGAACATGAATGGGTAAAGGTAGAAGGAGATGTCTGTCGAATCGGCGTGACAGACTATGCTCAGAAATCGCTTCATGAAATAGTCTTTGTAGATCTACCGAAAGTTGGGGCCAAAGTGAGCCAATCTCAAACATTGGGCTCGGTTGAATCCGTGAAGGCTGTGGCCGACGTATTCGCTCCGATATCTGGTGAGGTACGGGAGACTAATATGAAGTTGGCAGACACTCCGGAGCTCGTGAATCAGCAACCCTATGGAGACGGTTGGATAGTTGTCATCAAATCAACCAATCTTGAGGCTGAGCTCAAGGCTCTGCTCAACGCAAGGGCGTACGCAGATTTCCTAAGAACTCAAGTCAAATAGTCATTCTACTTTCATGACAGTTTCTTCATGATAGTCCGTGATTACTCTGATGTAGCCTCGCAACTGTTGATCAAGACCTTTGTCGCCAGTGTCGATCAACAGTCTCTTCGGAGAGAGTTTCTGTAGTTTGTTTCGTGTGGCAACAATGATGATGTTGTCCTTTCCTACTTGTTCTATGACCTTGTGACTGATCTGCTGGTTTCCTCGGCCAAAGACATATGCCTGTCCTCCTATTGGCGTCACAATTATGTTTGCTCTCTGACCTTGAACTAGTTCAAGCAGTTTTTGTTCATCAACATCTTGAGCTACAAGATGTCCGCTGCGTACTACATCGACCCCTAACAGTGTCTTCTCTATGCCAAGTGTGTCCGCGATTGCTTTCACGGTGGTTCCCGGGCCAAGAATGTATAGCTCGGCTTCTTTCATTTCCTCTTTGACGTATTTCGCGATTGCCAGCTGTTCTTCGTCTTCGGTTTCCGTATGGACAGTGGCCGTTTTGACGGATTGTATGAATGTGGGTTCGTAGGGAACGGTCATGTATCCATACAGCTTCGCTGACAAGCGCCCTGCCTTGAACTCTTTTTCATCAACATCCATGACTTCTCCTTTCTCGACAGAGAGGTCTCCGCTGAGATAGCCGATCGCGATTCTAGCTGCATTGGACGGGTTTGTTGCGAAGACAGAGCTGTGCATCTTCACCCCTGCGGGTATTCCTAGTACCGGGATCTTGCTGTCGATCGCGTCTAGGATGTCTCTCGCAGTTCCGTCGCCTCCCGCGAAGAGCAACAGGTCAACACGCTTCTCAACGAGAATTCTTGCTGCCATTTTCGTGTGTTCCGGAGTAGTCTTATGGGGGGTGCTGGCAACGACTATTGGAGTGAAGCCTGCGGCTTGGGTCTCCTCTTCTCCCATTTCTCCAGAACATGTGTAGATATCGATCAGTTTTCGATGCGATTGAAGTTCTTTCAGTGCTTCAATTGCCCTGTCAGGAGCGATTGGATTAGCGCCTCTTCTTAGGGCTTCTTCTACGGTTTCGGTTCCGTCTGTTCCTTTCAGTCCGACCTTGCCGCTTGACAGGCTGATGGTTTGCCTCTAGTCCGGCGATCGGATTGACAATGAGGCCAAGTTTCCTTGTTGACATATAGGCTCTACTTCGTGGAGGCTACGTCACCTGCCCTGTTCCGACGAGGGCTTGGGAACTCTTGTTATGCCCACTATTAGCTTCTCGTTGGCGAGTTTGTATTCAGCTACATACGCAGGCTTGGGCGGTAGTTCGTTTTTCATCTGGACTGCCAAGGTCTCTGCCGCGATATATTCTTGAAAGGTTGAGAATGCATGAAGATTTTCCTGTCCTCCTTGATAGTAGATGAAGATCCTATCATCGATGTTGAAGCCTGCCTTCTTTCGTTGATCCTGTATTCTTCTGACAATGTCTCTGGCTAGTCCTTCCAGAGCCAACTCCGCTGGAATTGTCTTCTTAACACCGACAGCTATGTCGTCTTCTTCTACGACTGCCCATTCATCTTTGGGTTCAGTTCGTATCTTTAGTTCATCCGGCTTTATTGATATGCCACGACCATCAACCAAGACCTCTATTTCTGTTCCTTTCTTTAGGGCTGAAGCAATTGGCTTCGGATCCATCTTAGAGAGTGATTCGCGTAGCCTTTGGAGTAGTTTGCCATGTCTTGCTCCAGCCACCTCAGGGATGAGTTCTGGAATCTGCAAAGTAAGCTCGTTTCTGTCGCTTGTGAATTGCAGTTCCTTGACATTCAGCTCTTCTCTGATAAGTTCTGAAAGGCTGCGAACACTTGCGATAATCTCTGAGTTGGCAACTATTTTCGCTGTTGAGAGGGGTTGTCTCAGCTTTGCACCGCATTTTCCTCTGGCAGCTCTGCCTAGACTGCAGACCCTGATGACGAGATCCATGTCTCTTACAAGTTTCTCGTTGATGATTGTCCTGTCCGCGCTTGGCCAATCGCAATGGTGGACACTTTCTGGAGCTTTGGGTTCGACATTTCGGACCAGATTTTGGTACATCGCCTCGGTGACAAAAGGAATGAATGGTGCTAAGAGTTTCAGTAGATTTGTTAGGCAGATGTGCAGGGTCTGGTATCCTGCTTCTTTGTCTGCGTCAGATGTGCTCTTCCAGAATCTTCTTCTGGAGCGTCTAACGTACCATGTCGACAGCTGGTCGACGAAGGACTCGAGCGCAGTGGCTGCTCCCGTCGGGTCATAGTCATTGAGACAGTTGGTGACTTCGGTGTTGAGTATCTGCAGTTTTGAGAGAAGCCATTCATCTATTGCTGTGCGCTGAGCTTCTGGCTTGCCGGGTGTCCATCCGTCTAGTCTTGCGTATGTGGTAAAGAAGCTGTAGACGTTCCATAGTGGAATCAGGAATCTCTTCTTTACTTCTTCCCCCTTCGTGTATCCGAAAAGCAGGTCGGAATCAGGGCGGGTTGAGCAGTATATCCAGCGCATCGCGTCAGCGCCGATTTTCTCAACAGCCTCATCGAACCATATGGCTGTTCCCCATGATTTGTGCATCTCCCTACCGTCTTCAGCGAGCACTGTGCCATGCCCGAAGCATGTCAGAAAGGGCGTTCGCTGTTCCATGATTGTGCTCATTGCTAACATGGAATAGAACCAGTTTCGGAATTGGCCGGGGAGTGACTCGCATATGAAGTGTGCCGGGAACCATTTTTCCCAGTATTTCCGATCATAGCGGTAGCCAAGGCTTGAGTAAGCAACGATTCCTGCATCAAGCCAAGGATTTCCTACATCCTGTATCCTGGACATGGGTGCCCTGCATTTTGGACATGCGATTTTCACGTGGTCAATCCAAGGCCTGTGTGGCGAATGTCCTTCGAACTCCTTCATTCCGTCGATAGATCGCTTCCCCAGTTCTTCTTCGCTGCCTATTACATCAAAAGCCTCGCATTTTGAGCATTTCCAGATTGGGAGAGCTAACCCCCAGTACCGTTTCTTGGAGATCATCCAGTCATGCATGTTGCCTAGCCAGTCCAGTTCCTGTTCCAGGCCGTAGGCAGGTATCCACCTGACTTGTTTCGTGACGTCCATTATCTGATATCGCAGATTTCGTTGTTTCTCTTCTGGCGTTAGTTCTTCCAAAGGCTTCTCGAATTTCTTGCCCATCGAGATGAACCATTCATCGACAAGTCTGAATACGAGTTCGCTGGCGCATCGCCAGCATACCGGGTAGCGATGTTCATACCTCTCTACTTGGAGAAGCAGGCCTTTCTTCTCCAAGTCTCTTATTACTGGTTCAGCCGTGTCGTACACGTGCATACCACTCAGCCATCCAAATCCGTCTGAGAAGGTTCCGAACTCGTCAAGAGGAGCTACTGTAGGAAGGCCGTATTTCGTGCCCAATTCGAGGTCCTCTTTGCCACAGCCTGGAGCAATGTGAACTATGCCGGTGCCCTCGGTTTCGCTTACTTGGTCCCAGAGAATGACCTTGTGTGCGTCAACAGCTCCAGAGGTCTTCTCCTTCTCAAGTTCGTCGAATGGGCCTTCATAGGCCCAGCCTTCAAGTTCCCGACCCAACATTTCTTCCAAGACTTCATAGTTGGCTGGGATGGTTCTTTGGACAGTGGCCTTAGCGAGATAGAAGATCTCGTCATTTTGACGCAGTTTCACGTACAAGAGGTCTGGGTGGACTGCGGCGGCGACATTCGAGGACAAAGTCCAAGGCGTAGTTGTCCACACTAATAGAGACTCTTTTGTCCGGCCTTTTAGCGGGAACCTGATTGTAAGCGCATCATGAGTGAGTTGTCTGTAGCCTTCTGTGGCTATCTCATGCTCGGAAATAGCGGTGGAGCATCTGGGACACCAAGGCAGCACATCGGTCCCTTCGTATATCCATCCTTTATCATGGCACTTTTTCAGTGCGCTCCAGATCGTGTAGTTGTTCTCGTTGGATAGGGTGAAATATGACCCTCCAATCTCGGGCATTCCTAGGCGTCCGATCAGTTGCTCTGCGGTTTCGGCTAGGAGGCCTTTCTTTCCCTCGATAGACATGGTCTTTGTCGGTTCATCAAGGGCATCGGCAAGCTTTCGGAGTAGATTCGGATCATCCCAATCCATCCAGTACCCAAGCCTGATCGACTGTTCAACCTGAG
>CAZGRO010000012.1:11352-18950 GCA_964528315.1 uncultured Candidatus Bathyarchaeia archaeon | reverse complement strand
ATTCGGGGGAGACTCGCAGAAGGAAGATTTAGCCCTCCTAGGGCTTGGCAGATAATTCGAGACTGTCTCGCGAACAGTGCTAGAGTAGCTGAGGATCACGGTGTCCTGCTAGCGCTAGAACCGATCAATCGCTACGAGACAGAGCTCATTAACACTGTCGCTGAGGCCCTGAAGATGACTTCAGCTGTCAATTCAGAATGTGTCAAGATCATGGCCGACACCTTTCACATGAACATTGAGGAAGCCACGATAAGTGGAGCATTGCAGAAAGCTGGCAGGGAGCTCGTGCATTTTCATGTCGCTGACAGCAATAGGTTAGCTCCAGGGAAAGGGCACCTCGATTTCGCCAAGATCATATCTGAATTGAGTGAGATCGGTTACGATCGCTACGTGTCAGCTGAGATCATGCTCAAACCAAGCGTCAAGCAAGCCTTTCTCGACACCGTACAGTACCTGAAACCGTTGCTGGCAACCTAAAGATAGATACCTGAAGTCCAGCTCTCTTGAGCATCCGGGCTACAGGAGCCTGTCTAACGATTGCTTGGCTTTTCTTGCGACAAACAGCGGATCTTGCTTCCAGTAATCCTCTCGAAAAAGCTCCACAGAGAGCGGCCCAGTGTAACCCCGGGTCCTCAGTCTATCAATCAATGGCTTCAGATTCATAACGCCTTCTCCGGGCAAAACCCTATCCCCGTCACGCAATTGGCTAGGAGGTTTCTGTTGAACATCGTTGATGTGGACAATGGAGAGCCTATCCAAGGGGATTTGCTCCAGCGAATTCAAGGAGCTGCCTCCAACGTAGAAATGGAAAGTATCGATGACAAGGTTTACGCGGCTTGACGTGAGCTCTTTCACGATATGCCAAGATTCCTCAAGAGTTCTTACGGTCCGGGGTTCGAAGCCTAGGAACTCGAAACATATACCGATTCCATGCTCTGAACCTAGTTGAACGAGTTTCTCGAGAGCCGACCTTGTTCTTGCAACGATTTCTTGATCTCTGATTCCAGGAAGCTTTAGTGCAGATATTGCGATGATTGTCTTACAATCGATGATGTCACATATCCTCATCATTTCCTTGGCTTGATCCATCATTTTCGCAGACTCACGTTCGTCTAGTGAAAAGGCCTCCAAAGCATTCAGACTGACGACTTCTAGACCGGTAGAACGGATGATGGCAGATAGCGCTGTCTCATCTTTTCTCTTGAGAATTTCCTGAACCTTTTCTGTTCTAAGTTCGATGGCCTCAAACTCCGCCTCTTTAGCAACTTTGATGAACGTCTCCAAATCCGAGGAGAGGAGAGTGGCCTCGTTAAGACAGGTTCTCACTCCAAATCACTTTCTTTGAAGGGTCTCAAAGTGGAAGCTGGACTGGTCGGTTCGAGTTGATGGATCGATAGCAGGCCTCCGAGATCTCCACTGCTTTGTATCCATCCACCTCGTCCACAATGGTTTTTGTGTCGCTAATCACTGAATCGATGAAGTGTTTGTCTTCTTCAGCGAAGCCCCAGCCCCACCCTGTGGCTCCTTGTGAGAGTTGGCCGTAGTCATAGGTTACTATTTCAGTGTCGAGGCCGGGCGAATATGTGAACTTCCATGGTTCCTCGATAACGACGCATGAATGATCTCCGTATATCTCGACTCTCTCGACAGGTGTGATCCGACTCGTGTGGCCTGAGCAGGCCAAGGAAGCAAACGTGTCTCCCTTGAATTTGAGCAGCATCGAGATGTCGTTCACTTGGCTTTCGTATACGTTGGCTTTTCCGAAGGCGTAGATCTCAGTGACGTCACCCATGAGCCATCGGAGAGCGTCTAGGACATGGATTATGCTCTCGTAGATGAAGCCGCCTGAGATCTTAGGGTCGCCGACCCAGCTCGGTCTCTTCAACTCTCCTCTGATGATTCTCGCCGAGGCCATATACGGCTTCAGCGCTCTCGTCTCTATCATGCTCTTGACTTTCTTGTACACCGGCCAGAAACGTCTGTTGTGGCCAACTTGATACTTCACACCGTGTTTCTTGATGGCATCTATGATTCGTTTTGCATCTGCCACACTTGTTGCCATCGGCTTCTCTGAGAAGATGTGTCTTCCATTGTGAATAGCATACAATGCGTGCTCGACGTGAAGCGCGTTCGGTGAAGTTATGAAAAGGGCTTCGACACTGTCTTCGTCGATGAGGACCTTGTAGTCATTGTAGGGCTTTGTGCCATGCTTCGCCGCAAGAGCTTCAGCAGCGTTCTTGTTCGCGTCTGCTACACCGATCAGTCTAACTCGATCGTCACCTGATAGAACCTGTGCATGAACCGAACCTGCATGACCTGAACCTATTATGCCTACGCCTATCTTGGGCATACAACATCGTTTTCTGTATTTGCTAGCTGTTCACTTAAGAGCTTGTTTCAGAATCATGCAGTTGTCGAAGTGAGTCTTCTAGTTTCATGCCTACGTTAAAGTTATAGGAAAACCTTGGCATAGGAGCCAAAGTGTTGAGGGAGATTCATGAGAAGTGCAGTTCTTCACGCTGAATGGCAACCTAGGAAAGGCTACGTTCCAACCCCGTTTGAAACTCGGACAAGAAAAGTGACCTCCGGAAGCAGAGTCTGGAAAAACCCTAAGCTAGTGCTGGAGGATGTCGCAACCCCTGAAGTGGGCCCTAAGGACTTGCTCATACAGGTGAAGGCCTGTGGGGTTTGCGGGTCCGACGTTCACATGTATGAGAAGGATGGCGAAGGCTACGTTCTCTATCCTGGCCTGACACGCTTCCCATCTATCCTTGGACATGAACTCTCGGGGGTAGTCAAGAAAGTCGGAACAGAGGTTCAAGGGTTCAAAGAAGGTGACATGGTAACAACAGAGGAGATGATTTGGTGTGGCGAATGCACACCCTGCAGAAACGGCATACCAAACCATTGTACGAATCTCGAAGAGATAGGATTCACGATCAATGGCGGTTTCGCAGAGTTCTTGAAAGTCGGAGCGAAATACTGCTGGAAAATAGACAGTATGCTAGACGTGTATAGGTCTGAGGACAAAGTGTATGAAGCCGGTTCAGTTGTAGAGCCGACCTCAGTCTCGTACCACGCGATGTTTACGCGAAGCGAAGGCTTCAAGCCTGGTGCATTCGTGGTTGTTTATGGAGCAGGACCGATCGGGTTGGCCGCAATATCGCTGGCAAAAGCGGCTGGGGCAGGTAAAGTCATCGCCTTTGAAACTGCGCAGGGAAGACTTGATCTCGCCAGTAAGATGGGTGCAGATCATACGTTCAATCCGGTGGAGCTTGAGAAGAATGGAATTCGTGCCTATCAGAAGGTGATGGAGCTCACTGGAGGACTGGGTGCTGACATGCAGATTGAGGCTGCGGGTGCTCCTGCAAGGACTCTGCCTGAGATGGAGAAATCGTTGGCGATTGGCGGAAAGATAACATGGATAGGAAGAGCAGATGTGCAAGCGCCCATATTCTTGGAGAACTTTCAGGTTAGAGCAGGCCAGGTAGTTGGAAGCCAAGGGCATTCTGGGCATGGAAATTTCATGAATGTTATACGGCTGATGGCAGCCGGCAAAATCGACATGACGAAGATGATCACGCGGAGATTCAGGTTGGATGAGGCCTTGAGTGCGATGGAACATGCCACAAAGAGGGTTGACGCGAAGATCACCCTCAAACCTTAGTGCGTATTGGTCAAAGATGTATCTAAGGTGAAGATAGTGGGTAAATGGACCATACCGCCTGAAAGTGGCCACATGGATCGGCCGAGCCACATATACTTCCAAAACATGACAGGCAAGGAGGTGCAAGAACGGCTTAGAAAGAATGATCTGATCATAATCCCGATCGGAAGCACGGAGGCACACGGACCGCATGCTTGTTATGGAGAGGACACCTTTCTCGTCACAAGGATGGCAGAGCTGGTCGCTCAGAAGACTGGGTGTACTGTTGCGCAACCCATCTGGTACGGCTCTCACCCCTACCATCACATTGGGATGCCGGGTACAGTTGTGGTTGACGATGATGACTTCAAAGCACAGATTCGCGCTGTGATGGCCGGTTTCTGGAATGCAGGTTTCCGGAAGCAGATCCTCCTCAATGGGCATGGCCAAGAGTACGTGATTCCTTCCGCGATGCATCAGTTCGCAAAGAGGTTCCAAGTGCCAGGTGTTTTTCTGAATCTGAATTGGTATCATGCAATTCCTGACCGGGTGAAGGATAAGGAGCATGGAGGACCGTTTGAAACGCCTTTCATTCACGCTGATGAGGTTGAGACATCTTTCTCGCTTGCGCTCTTTCCCGAATTGATACACATGGAGGACGCGAAAGACACGGCTCCACGAGGTTACCTGTCAGAGAAGCATGTCGACAAGGCCGGGTGCATATATCAGAAACCAATCGAATGGTATGGTCAAGTAGGGGCGGGGCCGATTGAGATCGTTGCTTATCCGGAAGGAGTCGTTGGAAAGGCTACTCTTGCCAAGGCGCAGAAGGCAAAAATGGGAGTTGAAGAACTCCTTGATTACATGGTCGAGCTACATGACGACATTCTCAAGAAGTTCCCCCCAGGGATCTTGCCACCTACGAATGAAGTCAGCCAAAGACCGAGAGAGCAACTTGAGGAGCTTATCAAAGGCCCACTGAAAGGTGGGAGACATATCTACACGGTGGCATATCCACCCTAGTGCTTTCGCTCCCAAGAGCGCGCGGTGCCATCCCTAGACATCAGTCTACTCCTTCGCTAGGGCCACACATTGAGATGTGAAGCGCTCATACGCCACTCGAAACTCATTCATTGTCTTCAAGACTGGCCCAAACTCAGCCCACTTATCCTCGGAGATCCCGCGTAGCCCATAGGATTCCGCGGTAGGGATGACCCTTACTTCTGCCAGCGCCTTTCCCAGTTCTGAAGTGATCTCGTAACTACGAACGAAGTCTCCCAAGCTTGATAGTCGCTTGAGCAATTCAGTCTTGGGCGACTGCAGTGCGACATTCTTGAAAGGCGCTAGATCAAAGTCACTTTTCTCAGCGAATAGTTGGACTGCGCGAGCATGATTTGGAAACTCAGTGTTGCACATGTTCGGGTATACCAGCGTATCGAAAGTATCTTCAGGAATTCTCTTGGATGCTGGCAGTACATCTACAGACTCCAAGGCCGACCTTGCTTGAGTAGGGGTAATGCCGTATTGGCGTCCGAGATATTCAATCCACTTGTCTCTGTTCTCCTTCGTGAAGAACGTCTGATATACTCGTACTGCAACCAGGGTTCCAGCTTTCCGAATGTCGTTCTCGAGCTGTTCAATCTCACTGTGACAAAGCCCTGCCTCCGTGACCACTTTTAGAAAGGCAGGATGCGTCAAAGACTTCAGATTGCTAAAGGAGCAGACTCTGTCAGCCTTCGTTTCAAGAGAGCTGGGCCTATCCAGCGAGGCAAGTGAGTCGTCACCTAGACCTAGGCCTCTAGCAAGGTCTCTCAGCAGATTGAGTGCACGCGCTTCTCCATGAGACTCTCTGATCTTGATGAAGATCTTGGTTGCTTCAACTTCGCGCAGGTGGCTCGCTAGTCGACCACCCATATTTGTCTCATACGTTCGAGTGATCGGCTTTTCTGCCTTAACGGCTCTAGCTTTTCCCTCAAATGAGTCAAGAATCAGGCGGATTTCCTGACCTACCGTGTAGACCACTGTGTTGTTCGTCCCAATGCCTGCAGCATTCAACTCGCGCGTTATCTTTCTCGCAGCTTCAGAACTTCCAGCAACCTTCAATACGATATTTGGTGGAACCGCGCCTGGACTGGTAAGCCCCAGACGTCGATCATATTCTGTCAGATGCTTTGTGGCCAAGCTGTAGGCCTTCTTCGCGTCGTCTATGCTCGCATCAACATCGTCTGCTATGTTCGGGTTGAGCTGGAAGCTTATCATGTAATCAAGATTCTGTGTTCGCACGGCTAGTGGCCGAAAAACCTCAAGATTAGGCCAAAGAGCCATGAGCGTAGCAGACAGAGCCATCTCATCTCGATGAGCCTCTGGATCTCTCATCCAATCCTCTCGTTTCTCGATCTCTGCTGAGAGCTGGCTCCTAAGCGACGAATCTTCATCAAAAGCCCTCGCTGCTAGCACAGGGTTTGTTGAGACTTGGCTGAAGCCAACATGTCGTAGAATCTCCAAACCTCTAGCGTAATCATTCCCAAACTTACAGTAACGCTCTTCAACCATCTTCCAGTAAATAGTTTGGCGAGCAACATTTCCAAAGGCATGAATGAAGGCAGAGGGATTAACCGATCCATCAAGGCGGACGCGGATGTTCTCCGCCATATAGCCGGGAAGGCTGTCGCCTGAGTTGACACTCTCCATTCCCTTGAGGAACGATTCCACAGCTGAGGCACCTGAAGAGGCGTCCTTTTGTTCAAGTGCATGTAATTCATCCGTAAGAGTTCGCAGCACACGAGCACCAACCTCTGGACGTATTCCTGATATCTGTGCATCGAGCCCAACAAGATTCAGGCCTATTCGAATAGCCATGGTGAAGATCCTTTCGGCAAGATCTTTCCCACTCACAATCATCTCAGTTAGACTTCTGCGGCAAAGATTCTCAATCAGAGCCGGTAGGTCGTTTGAGGTTCGTACCAGAACATGGTCGGCTGCTGCAAGGGTGAATCCCTCCTTGAGTTGCTGAACCATATGATCGACGGACTGGGTAGTGGTGAATTGGCTGAGCATATCAGTTACCTTGCTGAGATCTAACCGGGTGTACGTTGCTGCTGGCTCACATATATTAAGGCTCCACGAATAGGCTCTTGAAGGATAAGCTACGAATCAGAAAAAACATGAGTCTGGCTATGGGGTTGAGAGATACAGTTGAAGGTGTCCAACAGTCTTCTCAGTCAGCTTCAGAAATTAGCCAATACTCTGAACGAAGAAGGATTCTTCACCCTCAATGGCCCGACCAAGCCGCATAGACTGCTGAACTTGATGAAGAGGAGAAAGATCAATGCAGAGAGATTTTTCCTCGATTCAATCCATTGCAAGTCAGGTAGAGCATATCTGGTCGCCAAGAGAAGACGAGGGGAACTGTTAGTCTGCCTAGAGCCATCAATGTGCAAAGGAAAGACTCCTAGCGTATTCAAGACTGCGACAAAATACACACTTGACGGACAAAAGCCAGTAACCGCGCACGTTCTGGACTTCACCAGTGAGAACCTCAGAAGACTCATAGACGAGGCTCTTCCAGAGGCCGGACCAAGAAACCTCGAATCTATATCTCGACTTGGACTCGGAGTACGGTTGCTATTCACACTTCCACTTCTTCTAAGAGCACTTCGCCAAATCAGAGCCATTTCTGACTTTCAACTATCCGCCGGACGAGAGTTCTCGCTAACCAAGGTGGTAGAATCCGCGCCCGGAAAGTACCCAGAGTGGCTAGGTCACACAGGCCTCGACGCCTCAACGCTTTACGGAACGATAGCCAAAGAATGCTTCAAGTCAGGTCTCCCAATGTACGGAACAGAAATCGACCACCTCATAGTCACTGGAAGACCAGAAGAAGCAATCTCAAGAATCCGCGACCATGCAGCTCGCCCTTTCTCTCCAAACCAAAGTTCCACTGCGGAGACCG
>CAZGRO010000012.1:0-11252 GCA_964528315.1 uncultured Candidatus Bathyarchaeia archaeon | reverse complement strand
TCAACTCCTGTACTTTGATGTATTAGCCAGCTTTCCACATCGAACAAGGGAGAGAGAGCTGTTTGAGCGGATCTGGCACTACACTCTTAGATATGCGAAACAGAAAGCTGACGAAGGAGACCAAACTGCGAAGAGTCAAATCGAAGACATTCACCGGAAGATGGAAAATGCAAGGAAGCGGGGAGGACGATATCGTCCTAACTCCAAGGACAACTTCTTCAGATACTACTCCTTCATAGTGGCAGCAGCGAAGAGAAATAGTGGTCCGTACCTTTTCAGGGACTCTCTCTACAGGCTTGCGCATACAAGAAGGATCTCAGAGAAATACTCCGAGAAAGTGCTCAGACAAACGATTACCGTCGCTAAGGCTCTGGAACTGGCCTAAACAGAACTTGATTCTAGACCTAAACGCCGCGCGCGCTTACGCCTGACCGTTCACGGTGTGACCAATGCTTTAATGGCATCACCGGCTCTATGGGCTCGAATTGCCTTTTCAATTTCTTCGATCTTGAAATGGTGAGTGAGCAATATGTCAGAGCGTACCTGCTTGTGGTACATGACTTCAATAGCAGGCCTGAAGGTGAAATTCGCAGCATAGGACCCAACAATCTCCTTTTCGTGTCGCATCAATTCGTAGGGATCTAGTCTTATCTCACTCTCTTTAGGGCACGTGCCAAATACGACGGCTCGCCCACCAGGGCTTAGTATCCGAACTGCCTGCTCAACTGTCGAAGGTTTTCCAATAACCTCCACGGCCACATTGACGCCCTTCCCGGTCTCCGCACGCACGGCCTCTACAATGTCCTGTTTTCCAGGATCGAGAACCATGTCTGCGCCAAGTTTTCTAGCTGCTTCTTGACGAGCAGGCATGCTTTCACTTACTATGATTCTTGCTGCACCAGCATTTCTTGCAAGGGCCACCCAGATTAGGCCAATGGGGCCTGCGCCTATGATCGCAATGCTAGAGCCCAGTTTGACTCCGGACCTACCCATCCCGTTTAGAACGCATGAAACTGGTTCTACAAGCGCCGCGTCCCTCCAGTCCATATCTTCTGGAATCTTGTAGACAGCACTCTGAGGCGCAACATTGTACTTTGCGAAACCACCGTCAATGTAGATCCCAAGCGTCGTAATGTTTTCGCAAAGGTTCTGTTTTCCGCTTCTACAAAATCCGCACTGACCGCATTTCACATTGGGGTCCACGACAACATGATCCCCCGGCTTGACTTCATGAACCGATTTTCCTACATCCACCACAACGCCACCATACTCATGCCCGAGGATGACAGGCGGCGATGATGGATGGCGTCCATCCAAAATGGCAGGGTCCGTTCCACAGAGGCCACACGCTTTTATTTCGAGCAATACTTCGTCAGCACTCTTGATCGTTGGGGCAGCTCTCTCTTCAACTCTGAGGCCCTCCTTCACACCATGAAAGACAGCAGCGGACATTCGTTGCACTTTTTCAGCCTCCCGACGATGATGTTCGTTGTTGAATCTTAAGAGTTTGTCGAAGATGGCCGGTCGCCGGATTGCAGCAAAGTACGGTATAGCACGAGTCTGTTGCAGTATTCTTTTTGTTGACATGATTTCGTTGGAAATGTCTGAGTCTCAACCTCACCAGCTTTCTGCGAGTTTGTTCAAGATGCAAGGGGGTGGGATTCGCGCACCAGCTTGCCAGTACAATTCCGCCCAGCGTGCTACGACAATCAACGATGGTAGTTTAAACTAGACTGGCCCCATGCGCCAACAGAAAAGTTATATGTAATCATCCTATATAGGATTGTTCGATATAGAACTAAAATGCAGCGGAGAGTATTCGAAATGAAGAAAATCGAGGCGGAGAAGTTAAGCCTTGAATTAATGGAGATAGCGAGAGCTGCATATCTCACAACAATAGACGCAGACGGTTTCCCTCACATTCGCGGCATGACCAATTTGAGAAATAGGTGTACGCACCTGCACCTAACAACTCTGTTTCGTGACCACCGAAAGGACTTTCTCATCATCTTTTCGACCAATACTTCGTCAGAGAAAGTCAAGCATGTCAAAGAGAACCCTAAGGTCTCAGTCTACTACAGTCATCCTGAGAAGACGCAAGGCGTAATGTTTGGGGGCGAGATCGAAATTGTACTTGATCCTGAGCTGAAACGCGCCATCTGGACGAATGATATGCTGAAGTATTACCCCGGCGGATATGATGACTCTGACCACACAATCCTTCGGCTTCGGCCTCAAAGAGCAAAGGGATGGGATGGCCAAAGATTCACAACATTTGCCTTCAATATCGGTTGATGATATGATGCAGAAACGAGCGGGAGGCTTTCTCATCGCGAAGATCCACCAAGTATCAGGTCGAATCTTCGCCAAAATACTGAAAAAACAGGGCATTGATCACATCAATCCAGCACAAGGCAGAATATTGTTCGCACTCTGGGAGAAAGATGAAATTCCCATCAGCGAGCTCGCCAAGAGAACCCAACTAAGCAAATCAACCTTGACCAGCATGCTTGATCGTCTCGAGAAAGCTGGACACATAACACGTATACGCTCCAAAAAGGACCGAAGAACAATCCTGCTAAGACTCACAGAGAAAGACAAACATCTCCAGAAAGTGTACAGCATAGTTTCGGAAGAGATGATAGACATATTCTACAAGAAGTTTTCCCAACAGGAGATCGACGAATTCGAGGGTCATTTGAAAAGAATACTCACAAATCTCACTGAAGACCAGGCACATCGCGCGCGCTAGCCCAATAATCAATATCGCCACAATCGACAGTTATCCTTTTGGTTACACCAACGGCCAGCAAGATCATCATGCTGGCCTCCTACTGGTTCGCGGTCGATTTAAGACGGCATACAAAGACCGGTAAAATGATGCGGGGGGTGGGATTCGAACCCACGAAGGCCTTTGCCACAGGGTCCTAAGCTTTGCACCGCATGGCCCATTCTCGGAGCATGCGGCCCTGCCCCTTAGACCTGAATCCCGCCCTTTCTGGCTGTAGAACGGGTCTCGGGTACCCCCGCAGCCACACAATCCTACCAGAATTCACAATTAAATCTACTCGTAACGAATCCCCATCTTTCTTCAACTCAGATCCGCAGGGGAGAAGAGAACGAAGAGCGGAAGAAAGCAGTTGGAACCCTCCACGGCGGGCTACTCTAGGCGTCTTGTCCTCAGTCTCGGTTTCCTTGTCGTGAGGCGCCTCATTCTATCCGAAAGCTCCTAGACATCATGGGATGGCTCAAGCCTGACTATAGGAACGTGTGCGCGGCTTTCTATTCTAAACTCCTAAATAATCTGCATCGATGCTTGTACTTGTCGTAGCAGCAGGCCGGTGATTCGGTTGCCGAAGGAAATGACCTTTCTTGAGCACATTGACGAGCTTCGCAGTAGACTGCTGCGCATCATGGCGACAATCATGGCCATCACTTTATTCACCTTCTTTTTCGGCATCAAAAGGTTCGAATTTGAAAATGTGTCACTGTATCTGCCCTACCCGAATCCTTTTGACGATGTTGCAGCGCTCCTCATCAGAAAGATACAGGCTGACATGCTTCCAGAGAATGTGAAGCTGATCGTCACCTCCCCGGGTCAGGCGATTGTTGCCCAGCTCTACGTGTCACTGTTTCTCGGGATCATTCTCGCAATGCCAGTGATACTCTACCAAATCTCCGTTTTTGTGGGCCCGGGTCTTTATCCGCATGAATCTCACGCAGCCCGAAGGTTTCTTATCCCCTCCGCTTTTCTATTCGCTTTGGGAGCGGCCTTCACCTATCTGTTCATCACACCAATTGCGTTCCAGTTTCTCTATGAATACGGCTTTGTTCTTAGAGCTGAGACATTCATAACCGTGGATGATCTGATTAGTTTCGTTCTTCTCTTTGCTCTTGCTGGAGGCCTCTCGTTCCAGCTTCCCATACTCATGTGGATGGTGACCATTACTGGGATAGTTGACGCAGGCTTCTGGCGCAGAAACTTCAGTTACGCCGTGGTCGCAATAGTCATCTTCGGTGCTGTTGTGACGCCTGACGGAAGCGGCATAACCATGTGGCTCATTTCAGGCCCCATGATTGCCCTCTACGTTGCAGCTTACCTTATTCTGCGCAGAAAGACATTGAAGACTCACGGAGCCTGAGCGCGCGCTCGTCTTCAGCACAGGTCACATCAGAAATATAGGGAAAAATGCCTATATAGGCACCAGTTCCTATATTCCCTTGATTCTGATGAGTCAGCCGCCTTTCGTGGTAGGAAAACCGGTAACGGGTGAGTATTTCGTCGATAGGGAAAAGGAGTTGGAAAGACTCCTTTCGTTGGCTAGAGGATTGGAGAAAGGAAGTTCCAGCAACTCTGTCCTGATCGGCCTCCGAAGAACGGGAAAAACCTCAATCCTTGAAAATCTGGCCATCAGACTTCAATCAAACCCACATATGGTGACTATGATCATCAACTGTTATGGGCTGGCAACGAAGAGCCGTTTCGCGAAGTTGCTTGTGGACATAGCCGTGGCATGCTATGTGCAGAAGACAGGAGATCAAGCTTACCTGAAGAGGTTGACTAGAGTTACAAGTGAGAAGGTAAAGGCTGTGCTGGACAGAGTCAGCGAGATCAGGTTTTCAGAGTTCACGTTGAAATTCCGAGATAGCAGAACAGGAGAGGACTCCTTGATTGAAGATGCATTGCGGTACATAGAGTCTTTGGCGATTGAGAAGAACGTTTTCTTCGTCGTCATGATAGACGAGTTCCAGGACATAATCCGTTGGGGAGACGACGTTCTGAAACGGATGCGTTCAATCATTCAATCCCAGAAGAAGGTTCAGTACATCTTGGCAGGTTCTGCCACAACAATTATGCGGAACCTAGCCTATGATCGCCGTTCCCCGTTCTACAGACAACTTGTGGAGATTCCAGTGAGAAGACTCGACCAGCAAATAGTGAGAGAGTTTCTGAAGAAAAGATTTGTGACAGTTCACATGCGCATCGCAGACTCGGAGATAGACAAGATAGCTGTGTACTGCGGAGGTTACCCAGACTACGTTCAGCGCCTAGGCCTAGAACTGTATCTTGCGTTGGGAGAGAATGGCTCCATAGCCGAAGAGCATATTGACAAAGCCTATGAGGATATGATCCTCAGTCTAGATGGCGAATTCGAGAACTACTTTGCCACTTTCTCGCCACTTGAGAGGGAAATCCTCTTGACCTTGGCAAGCGGTAGCATGAAGGTCAGTGAAGTAGCTCGCGAGGTGAGAAGACCTATCTTCAACATACCCAAGACACTCACATCCCTAATGAATCAAGGAACAATCGAAAGGCCCATGAAAGGTCAATACAGATTGGCTGATCCTGTGTTCGGAGATTGGCTCAATAGACGCTTCAAACCAATAATGGTACAGGACTAGGCACTGATCCCTATATAGGCAAGGATTCCTATACCGAACAGTACAGCCGGTCATGACGTCCGTACGTACAATTCTGCCGCAGGTTACAGGGCCCCGTTTCTTTCAAGGCCGTGAATGGCCCAGATCCACGGCGTATTTAGCATCAACAGAACAAAGAATTGGCGGCTCAGTAGCTCGATTATCAAGGTAAGATAAGACAACCTTCACAGCGAGCTGGCCGTTTCATTTCGCGTTTCAATCGAATCCTTCAAAAACCACAGGAACCATGTTCAGCCGAAGGCGCCATCATGATCGTGAAGCTTGAGATCTACAGCAGCCGCCTCTCAGGGATTGGCTTCATAGAAGGAATAGGTCTCAGCTCCAACGTTTACTCGCTAGGGAGCAGTGAGGTGACGTTGATCGATACCGGCGCGGGCGATGTTGTGAATGTGCTGCCTCCGAAACTCAAGACACTTGATCTAGATCCGAAGAATGTGAAACAAATCGTGCTGACTCATGCGCATTTCGATCATGTAGGAGGAGTTGAGGCCTTAGCCAGCATTGCCTCACCCAAGCTGCTCCTGCACGAGGCGGAGTACGGCGATCCGGACAGTCACGGTCTGGAGGTCTCTAAGCTTCAGGATGGAGACTTCGTCTTGGCAGGGGATAGAAAGCTTGAGGTCATGCACACGCCTGGCCACACGCTAGGAGCCATATGCCTCTACGATCGGAAGGACAAAGTGCTCTTCTCAGGAGACACAGTCTTCCCAGACGGAGCATTCGGGCGTACAGATCTGCCCGGAGGAGAAAGCTACATGTTGGTGGAGTCGCTGGGCCGCTTGGGAAGGCTTGATGTGGATTTCATTCTACCTGGGCATATGGAGCCCGTTACAAGAGACGCGCACACGCATCTGGCAGCGGCGTACGAGAACGCGAAATCGTGGCTGTAGCGACAGGCTAAGCCTTCGACATTATCTGCCTTAGCGTCTCGTTTCTTGTTTGATGGAGGCGCTTCAGCACCTTCAAGGCGATCAAGGTTACCCACTTGCTAGGCTTGCCAACAGGCTCCAAGTTTACATGCATTCTGCCAATCGGCGAACTGCCCAACACCCAGCTTCCATCAGCCCGCCGCCTTTGAACCAGCACCTTCACAGCATCTGCCAAACGCTCATCATCAACACAGCCTAGCTTCGTGACGATATCGAGTCCTCTCAGAATGTCGTATCCGTAGAACCAGGGAAAACTGAATCTCAGCCAATCCGATCTAATCACTCTGAACCTGTGATGATCGGCCTTGTAGAGACGGTGCATTAACAAGAACTCTGCAGCTCTCTGAATCGCGCTCTTCATTTGTGGGGTGCGTCTGGCCTCTGGCATTTCTGAGAGTGCTTCGAGCGGACAGATTGTTCCATAGAAACACCCGTGCTTGTCCCTGATGTGAGCCTTCCAGTATGGGCACAGCCATCCACCATCTTTGTTCTGAACACTCAAGAGCCAGTTCAGAGCCCTCTTGACTCTGGGATCGTCTCCGTATCCCAATCGAATGAGTGCTGAGGCCACATTTCCGGTCAGACAGGAGTATTCATGCTCGTTGACAAGGGCCTTGGCCCAAGCATCGAGTTCTGGCAGCTGCTTGCCTTTCGCAAGAATCTTCTTTTTCGCCGGTTCGAACTCGTCCTTGGCTCTCTCAACAGTGTATGAGGAGAACCCGCCGTTCGGCAGTTGCAGGCCGAAAGCATAGTTGCAGGCACTCTGAACTCTCGCATCACTTCTGTCGATTCCAAGTTGGCCTAACGTCATCAGCTGCCAATACGTGGCCTTGTACTTGGGATGGTACGGGGTGGCTGAGTTCTCCCAATGACCCTCAAGCTTTTGTTTCAAGAAGATCCTAGTCACGATGTCTGAGGTTGATAGGGCAACTCTCGCTTCTTTGATTTCAGAATCGTCTTCGTCTCTGTCCAAGAGATCGCGAAGCGTTAGGAGCCGAACGGAAGGATTCTTGCTTTCAAGAAGCCATCGCACCGGGCTCTTCTTCAGGTATTCCTGCCAGCTCGACATCGGAGTCACTCAGGCAAATCCTTCGAAATCTCTCGGCGAATGCGGTGACTCGTTAGTCGGCTCTCCCAGAAATGTGAAGAGGCGAAGAAACGGAACCATGGGATCAGTCTCTTGGAGTGCCTGACCGCGTAAGAACCTGTTCAGCGCCGGCAACCAGCCGGATGATCTTCCTTATCTCAGCGCATTGGTTGGCATACAAGGTCGCCTTCGTGGAGTCGCCCTCGACCTGCGCCGACACGCACTCGTCGAAAAGCTCCTTCTCCCTTGTCTCCAGCTTCATCTTCCATGCGGTTAGCTTGGTGAGCTGATCGGCTAGGCGTTGAATTGTTTCATCAGGCTTTGCCACTATTCTCGGCTGGGCGGCTGCGAAGACTCTTCTAACAATCCATCCCTTTCGCTCTAGAAGACTCACCATTCGATTGGTCTTGCTCTTCTTCCAACCAAGCTTCTCAGATACCTCCTGAACATTCAGTCCAGGGGTTTCAGAGATGAGTCGGAACAGCTTGTCAGAGTCGGTCTCCTTTTTCTTTCTCCTGCTCTTCTGCATAGGCTCCACTTGCACTATTAGATCTTGAATAGGAGAAGTCTTTTGACGTTTTTGATTGGCGATGCCTTACAATGCTCGTGAGATCGCTTCATCCGGTGCCCATTGAGGTCAAAGTGGCATGATCTCCTACCGGAGTGGACTTCGGCTACAATTCCAACGCCATGACAACCTCATCCACATATCCATCCCCCCTCCGTATGGCCTTAGGCAATCTTCCAACCTCTCGAAAGCCCAGCTTCTCATACACATGCCTAGCTCGCAGGTTGGAGTCAAAGACGCTCAACTGCAGAATTTCCAATCCAGATTTCCTAGCCTCCTCGATGAGCGTTCGCATCATCTCAGACCCTATTCCAACATCCCGGTAATCTTGGCTGAGAGCAATCCCTAAAGTGCCAGTGTGGCTCCGCTTTCCCGTGCCTCTGTGGACGTCCGAGTTGCCGATCACCTTTCCCTCGACCTCTGGAACAACGCAGATAGCTTGGCCCTTCTCGACCTCTGCCAGCAGCTTGCCAAGCCAATCCGCTTCAACCTCACGACTCTTCTTCTCAGTCATCATTATGTCGGCCCCCTCATCAACAAGGGAATTGATAAATCCAAGAAAGTCATCCAAATCGCTCATTCTCGGCGTTCGAAGAACCACTTTCCTTCCGTCTTTGCAACGAAAGTCTTTGTACACCTTTTCCAACGAGCCGCGCCTTGTTGTATGATTGTTGAATTGTGAGCAATATCCCTTATCTCCCTTGCGCAGCTGAACCGGAGGCATCTCTCTCGCTCCTCGAACGATTTGGAGCCACGTGGAAGGACGCAATCCTTATTCCAAACACCTCATTCCCCTCTTAACTCGCGAACAAGAAAACTGTGGTAACCTGTGACATCGCAATCCCAAGAAACTCCGCGGAGACAACAGAAACGCGGCATATTTCGTCGAGTCCTGAGGTACATGGCCAAATACTGGCCTGCAACAGTTGTGGCCATGTCCTGCGTGGTCGCGGTTACCTACCTGAACATAGTTGTTCCCCTTGTCGTAAGGGAGATCGTTGACAAGGTCCTAGTTCGAGGCATGTATGATCAACTCGCTTGGCTCTCGCTCTCGATAATTCTTATCGCCGCACTGAAATCGATCTTCTCATTCACACAGAGATTCAGCCAACAGTACATCGGCCAGAGAGTTGTCTTCGATCTAAGAAACAGCCTATTCAAATCCCTCGAGGAGAAATCTTTCAGCTTCTACGATCAGGCTCAAACCGGCCAGCTGATGTCAAGGGTGACCAGTGACGTGGAACAGGTGAGGGCGCTCCTTGCGTGGTGGCTGGAAACCCTGATCGCCTCCATTCTCATGGTGGGAAGCGTTGTCTTCGTGATATCAACAATTGACATCCGCCTGATGCTGCTCTACCTCGCCACAGTGCCCCTCGTTCTAGTAGGAGCCTACAATTTCTCGAAGAGAATCAGACCACGTTTCGCTCTCACACGAGAAATCTACGGCGATATGACATCGGTGATTCAGCAGACGATCGTTGGCACGAAGGTTGTGAGGGCGTTTGCGCAGGAGGAATATGAGAGGAGGAAGTTCGCTCTTACGCACGGCAGATACCTGAAGACGAACTTGGAGATCTGGAGGTACCGCTCGATGTTCATGCCGTTCATGGCCTTCACGTTGACCCTTGGAACGGCTCTCGTTTACTGGTATGGAGGAGGAGAGGTAATCCGGGGAGGCATGACGGTGGGTTCGTTGGTGGCTTCAGCTGCATACCTTGCGATGCTTGTCATGCCGGTTCGATTCATCGGGTTCCTCATAACATTCTATCAACAGGCAATTACTGGAGCGGAAAGAATCTTCGAGATAATGGACGCGAAACCTGAAGTTGAAGAGAAGCCCAACGCGATCGAACTCCCCATGATGCAGAAGGAGATCGCGTTCAGAAATATCTCCTTCGAATATGCGCCTGGCGTCAAAGTTCTAGACAGGATCAATCTCGTTGTGAAAGCAGGTGAAACGATCGCGCTGCTTGGAGCCACGGGATCAGGAAAGAGCTCCCTGATACATCTGATTCCTAGGTTCTACGACGTGACCGAGGGAAGCATAGAGATAGATGGAATTGATTTGAGGGACGTGAAGCTCAGATCCCTGAGACAGCAGATAGGAATTGTCCTTCAGGAAACCTTCCTTTTCTCCTCATCAATAAAAGAGAACATAGCCTACGGCAGACCCAATGCCACAATGCAGGAAATAGAACGAGTAGCGAAGATCGCAGGTGCACATGATTTCATATCGTCCTTCCCCGACAAGTATGACACCAAGGTTGGCGAGAAGGGAATTACGCTCTCTGGAGGCCAACGCCAGAGAATCGCAATAGCCAGAGCCTTGCTTCTTAACCCTAGAATACTGATCTTTGACGATTCCACGTCAAGTGTCGACGTAGAAACAGAACACGAAATCCAACAAGCATTGCAGATGCTGCTGCAGAATCGTACAACCTTCATCATAACCCAAAGGGTCTCAACGATAAAGAATGCAACGCGGATTGTGGTCTTCGAAAACGGAGAAATAGCTGAGGAGGGAAGCCACGAGGAGCTGTTGGCGAAGAACGGGATCTACGCGAAGATCTACCGTACGCAGTTCAAAGAGCAGGAGGAGCTCTTGGCGGCTCAAGCCGTGCAGCGAAGGGGTAGTGAGTAGCATGGCTCATTGGCATGTGTCAGATTTCTTTGGAGAAGAAACGGTGGAGAGGAAGGTCTCAGACACGCTTCTTCTGAGAAGAATAGGCAGATACGTCCTTCCTTTTCGAAATCAACTCATGATGAGCATAATCTCCCTGCTTGTCACCGCTGCAACCAACTTGGCAGGTCCTTACGTGCTCAAAATCGCCATTGACACATATATCACGTCGCAAGATTTCACAGGCCTAGCAAACATCATGCTCGCATACATAGCCATCAACATCGTGAACTTTCTAACAAGCCATAGACAGTTGTATCTGATGTCAGGTATAGGGCAGAGATTGATCTACAAGTTCAGGGAAGAGATGTTCTCTCGACTGCAAAGGCTCTCCTTGAAGTTCTACTCGCAAAACGTGTCCGGCAGCATAGTCTCAAGAGTGACAAATGACGTAGATTCGCTTCAAGAACTTCTGACTTCGGGAATCTTGACCGTGATAAGCGACATCGTAACGATTGCCGGAATCTTCATGATAATGGCTTGGATGAGCCTTCAACTGACTCTTGTCTCAATGATCATAGCGCCCATGCTTCTCACACTCATCTA
>CAZGRO010000011.1:2303-19890 GCA_964528315.1 uncultured Candidatus Bathyarchaeia archaeon | reverse complement strand
GATGTGACGAAGGCATACTTCAGCCCGAGATTGTCTTACGAGCATCGCAGGGTCGCCAGCCAAGTTCAGGATAATGAGACTGTGATCGATCTTTTTGCCGGAGTGGGCCCTTTCTCCATTCAAATCGCCAAAAGGAAACAGAGCGTTCATGTTTACGCTATTGATGTGAACGAGGATGCGATCAGGTATCTTCGAGAGAACGTGCGATTGAACAGGGTTGATGATAGGGTTACTGTGCTGAGTGGGGATGCTAGGGCTGTGGTGCGCAGCGAGTTGGCTGGGAGGGGGGATCGAATCATAATGAACCTTCCCGTCCAGGCAGCGGAGTATGTTGATGTAGCATGTTTGGCTCTTAAGCCGGCTGGAGGAGTTATCCACTACTACACCTTCGGCTCTGATCCGAATCCCCTAGAAAAGGCTCAGCTGGAGCTGGCGCAGACTGTCAGCAGAACAGGACGGCGCCTTGAGAAGATGCTTCATTCAAGGCTTGTCAAAGGATCGGCGCCTCACGAGTGGCTTATCGCCATAGATGGCCTCGTAAGATAGTTGACTAGACTTCAGCAGTCAACTGAACCTTGATTCTGCACTCCGGATCCTTCGTCAGAGCAACGAACCTTCGAGGAAATTCGCACGCGGCGATGTTTGAGGAGATCATCAGGGTTCTTGGGCAGGTGTAGGTGCTCTTTCGAGCGACGAGATCTGTGGGATGGGTGAACTGTAGTTTGCTGCTACCTTTGCCGCGAGCCTTCACTTCAATTCCGCCTGCCGAAAGAATGACGGTGATTGTTGAGGCGTCGTTCTCAGCGACGGCCTTGAACTCTTTGGAAAGGTTTGCTGCGCCTTTCGTTGCAGCCACTCCGACTATGCAATCACCTTTTCTTGTGAGATGTGTTTCCTTCGTGATTTCGAATGACATTTCATGCATTGCGATTATGGCGGCGTGGCCTCGAGCCTCCAAGACCTCCTCTACTCGCGTCATCACGGATCAGCATGCAGAGTGATTTTCTGTTTGAAATGCTTAAGGGTGTCTTTGGTCAATGCCCCTAAGGAGTTTGCTACGTGAGGAAAGCTGCTTGACCGAAAAGGAGGAGTATGAGAGCGCTATCGCCTCGCTGCAGCATCAAGGAATTCTAAAAAGAAAGGAAGTCGTACGTGCGCTTCTATCTGTTCCCAGATGGGATTTCGTCCCTGACGACGTTAAGAAATATGCCCATGTCGATTCTCCTCTACCGATTGGATGGGGACAGACAACAAGTGCTCTTCACATGACGGCAATGCTATGCGAATACAGCGGAATGAAATTGGGCCAGAAGGTGCTGGAGGTGGGAGGGGGATGCGGTTTCATGAGTTGCGTCTACGCGGAGGTAGTGGCTCCCAAAGAGGCTGAGCGAAACTTGTGGGGGCATGTCTGGTCTGTTGAGATAGTTGGGGAGCTAGCAGAGCTGGCGAAGAAGAATATCGAACGAGCAGGATACGGTGACCGAGTGACGATGATTCACGGCGATGCCTCGGAAGGCCTCCCGGAGCATGCACCATATGACGTGATCGTTGTCACAAGCGCGGCTCCAGATGTACCAAAGGAAATGGTTGAGCAGCTTGGCCCTCAAGGCGTTTTGCTCATACCGGTCGGAGGACCAAGCCTATACCAAGAACTGATTCGGGTAAGAAAATCTGGCGAAAGAATTGAGGAGGAGAGCATAGGGGGAGTTGCCTTCGTCCCTATGAGAGGAAAGAAGGGATGGAAGGGCTAGCGAAAGAAAGAGTCTAAGGTTCTCTTCTTCTCGCGTTCCTTCAACCCAGCCATCATCCTCTCAACCGCATTCCTGACTCTCTCTTCAGAGAAGTCTCTTTCCTTGCACAGAAACTCGATGACCTCATTGAGCTTAGGCTCTTTCCATTCCAGAGAATACGTTTCGGACACTTCGGGTGAAAGGAATATCTGACGTATTTTCGCCGGGTCTTCAGGGAATTCTGCTTGAAGAGTTGGAAGAATCTTGTCTAGGCTTCCATGTTCTTTGAGCATTTTCAAGGCGGTCTTGGGTCCGATGCCTTTGACACCGCTAGGGTTGTAGTCAGTCCCTATCAGTATGCCCAGATCGATCAACTGCTCTCTTGTGATCCCAAGCTCCGACAGAGCCTTTGACAGTTCAACAAATTCCGGCTCGACCTCAACATATGCCTGCCTTCTCGGAAGTTTTCTTCTGCCGCTGATCGCCAGGTTCCTTATGAGCCGGGGTGCTCCGAAGAGAAGCGAATCGTAGTCTTGAGATGCGGCCGCCCATACATCTCCTTTCTTGGCAAGGTGTGCAGCCTGTGCCTCTCCTTCGGAAGGGGCTTGAATCCAAGGTACTCCAAGGGCGTCAAGTAGCCTCTTGGCATCGTCTACCATAAGATCCTTCAATCTTGAAGTGGCTTGGGCGAATTTCCTGGCCTCCTGCATGTCTCCCTTCCTGAGAGCTTCCTCATACTTGACTAGGGCTTCCTCCTTGACTCTCGACCTCCGTTTGATCTCGGCTTCCTTGAGCGAGGGGGGAATTCCGTCGAAAACGTAGACTAGTCTGATTCCTTTTTCAGCCATGTTGGTGGTTCGGTAGAGCAACCCACTGAGATGGCTCGTGATTCTTCCTTGCCTATCCATGAGCGGCTCTCCGGTGGGGCCGCGAATGATCGCCAAGAATTGGTAGAGGCAGTTGTAGCCATCAACTGCGATTGACCTTCCCGAAAGTTGGTCCAGTACGGTCTTTTCCTTTGAGATAAGATCTGCAAGGTCGACTCCCAATAGGTACACCGGACCGATCGTCCACTAGCCAAGAGTAGTATCTGCTGTGGTAAGTAGAAAAACAATGCCTTCCTAGACGCGTCTTCAGGTACTATTAGGGAGGAAAAGCTGTCTGGTTCTTCCGGCTTTCACGTGCGCGCTTGTTGCTTATGCTTCCTCGATCGCTATCGTGCATTTGGTTAGGAGCGCGCTGAAGATCCCGAGAGCTGCGAGATAAGGTGCGACAAGTGCGCCAAACACGCCTGCCGTCAAAGGTATCTCCAGTAATGTCTTGTCTCCATTCCTCACAATGAGCTTCTTTGCACTTCCTTCTTTGATGAGTTGCTTCGCTCGCTCAGCCAGATCTTCCGCAACCACGATTAGCTCGTCAACGATCTGTCTATCGCTCAATCTGGCCACCTAGGCTTCCCTCTCCCGGCGCTCCACCAATTCAATCCTTCGTTTTCCCTTCATCAGTCTAGTGACTCGGACTAGGCCTGTGATCTCAAGTTTGAGGAGGACCTTGTTCAACTCTCTGAAGCTGAGATCTCCGTAGGAATCCTTTAGCTCGGAAAGGAGCTCAACATCTGCTGTGGGTCCTTTCTTCTGAAGCGTTTCGACGACGGCCAAGTTCATTGGGCGAGAGTTCCATGTCGCATTGTTTACCATTTCGTATGCCCCTAAGCCGTGATGGAGACTGCTGCTCTCTCTTTCTTAAAGCGTTTGGCGAATCCTAGGTACGCGTTCTCCATGTCTGGAGACAGACTTGGCTTGACCTTGTCCATTGCCTCTTCGAAGTCTCTGAGGGAGACCTCTTTGGCTTCAATATTGTGTCTCAACGCGATCATTCCTGCTTCTCGGCATAGGGCTTGGAGATCCGCACCGGAGCACCCGATCGTTCTCCTGGCCAGCTCTTCTAGGCCCACATCTTTCGCGAGAGGCACTCCGCTTGTATGGATCTTCAGTATCTGAAGGCGTGTTCGTTCGTCTGGGCTTGGCACAAAGATCAGCCTATCGAATCTTCCAGGTCTCAGCGCTGCTGGGTCAATGATGTCTGGTCTGTTTGTAGCAGCGATGACTACCACGTTCTGTAGGGCTTCAATCCCGTCCATTTCTGTGAGGAGTTGGCTTATCACGCGTTCGGTAGCACCGGAGTCAGCGTATCCCATGCCTCGTCTCGGAATAACTGAGTCGAGTTCATCGAAGAATATGATTGAGGGGGCTGCTGTCCTTGCTTTCCTGAATACTTCTCGGATAGCCTTCTCTGACTCTCCAACCCATTTGCTGAAGATCTCCGGTCCCTTGATTGCGATGAAGTTTGCTTCGCTCTCAGTTGATATTGCCCTGGCTAGCATTGTCTTTCCGCATCCCGGAGGCCCATATAGTAGTATTCCTTTCGGAGGTTGGACGCCTATTCTCTTGAAGACTTCAGGCTTCTTCAGAGGCCACTCCACGGCTTCAATCAGTTCCTGTTTGACATCAAGCAGTCCACCGATCTCGTCCCACTTGACCGTGGGAACCTCAACGTATACCTCTCTCATTGCAGTTGGCGTTATCTCTCGGTATGCTGCCATGAAATCCTCAAGTTCGACTTCCATCTTCTCAAGTATCTCAGGCGGTATCTTTTCCTCTTCCAAGTTTATCTCCGGTAGGTATCTCCTTAACGCTTTCATGGCCGCCTCTCGGCAGAGAGCGGAGAGATCAGCTCCAGTGTATCCGTGGCTCATATCTGCCAATCTTTGCAGATCCACATCTTTCGCGAGAGGCATGTTTCTCGTGTGAATCTGCAGAATCTCATACCGGCCCCTCCTATCAGGCACGCCTATCTCGATCTCACGATCAAACCTTCCAGGTCGTCTCAGAGCAGGGTCGATTGCGTTAGGTCTGTTTGTTGCGCCTATCACTATGATGTTTCCTCTCGTACCCATACCGTCCATTAGGGAGAGCAGTTGAGCCACCACGCGTCGCTCGACCTCTCCAGTAACCTCCTCACGCTTTGGCGCGATGGCATCCATCTCATCGATGAATATGATGCTTGGTGCAGATTCCTGAGCCTTCTGGAAGATCTCTCTTAGACGAGCTTCAGACTCTCCATAGAACTTGCTCATTATCTCTGGGCCGGAGATCACGTAGAAGTTTGCATCAGATTCATTTGCCACACCCTTCGCCAACAATGTCTTGCCGCAACCAGGTGGACCAAACAGGAATACTCCTCTCGGCGGTTCAATGCCTAACCGCTGGAAGAGCTCCGGGTGTCTCAATGGTAATTCAACCATCTCTCGAATTCTCTGGATTTCTTCATGCAGGCCTCCGATGTCCTCGTAGGTTATCATCGGAATTCCTTTCTTCTCAGGAGTGGGCTCGCCTAGAACCTGGACAGCGGTCTCTTCCGTGATCTTGATGGCTCCGTGAGGTCTTCCTCTCACAACCACTAATGGAACGGCGCTTCCGAAGATTGAGAGCAGAGTCATATCGCCCTCTCGGAATGGCATGTCCATAAAGCGACGCTTCACGAAGTTGACGAAGTCTTCATCTACGCTTAGGCGAACATCGGTAGGTGCGAAGACTACGTTTTGAGCTGGCTTCACTTCCGTGGGTCTGACGGTGACATATTCGTTTAGGGCGACGCCTGCGTTTCTTCGCACGATTCCGTCCATGCGAATAATGTCCTGGCCTTGATCCTCAGCATATGCCGGCCAAGCCACGGCCACTGTAACCTTCTTCCCGTGGATCTCTACGAAGTCTCCTGCAGAAATTCCTAAGTTCTGCATGGTTCGGTTGTCTATTCTGACTTTTCCGTGGCCGATGTCCCGCTGTCGGGCATCTGCGACTCGTAGCTGCTCTTCCTTATTCACCAATCCAATCTTTCCTCGTTATGAACAAATATCTATCTTCAATTACTTGCGATGTGTTGACATGCGTTCGCTGAGTCAGAGTTCTTGTATCTCCCACATGGTTCTTCTTAAGTTCTCTAGGAATTGCAGATATTGGCGCAGTATTCTCTTGCCCATCTCTGTCAGGTCGAACCTCCCGTCTGAAAGCTCCTCTATCAGCATTCTCTCTTGGAGTATCGTAAGGTTTTCGTAGACAAGTTTCGGGTTCACGAGGCGTCTCAGATCAGATTTGTTGCATGGTTCTCTGTACATTGAGAAGAGCATCTTCAAGCGAGCTGAACTTTCGAAGACATCGAGAAGTTCGAATGCCTCTTCGAACATCTCCGCCAGTTCGGTAAAGTCGGCGGGGAGACCTGTGTGTCTGGTTTTTCGGTATTTTGGTTTCTCCAGCGTCACATGTCTTCACGCTTGTTACTCAGGGTAACAGAGTTGCTTATAAATGTTACTTGAGGTAACGCAAACAAACAGAGAACAAAATGCTCCCAGAGCCCATTTGAAAGAGCCCTGCCCAGTATTCTAAGAAAGTAGCAAGATCGAGATCGTTCCGGTAAACGCTCAGCGCGAAAGGTAGGGCAGGATCAGGTTCTGCCTACTGCGATTGTCTGTACCTCACCAACATTCGGGGTCGCCGCGAGCCCCTTTTCAACTTCCTCGATCAAACCGTCTCTCTCAGCCATGGAGATCGTGACGATCAGGGCCACCAGTCCAAAGGCGATCGGCTCCTCTTGAACCTTGAGAATTGAGGCATCTTTCGGCATGTGGCCTGCAAGCTGCTCCTGAAGCTTCTTGAGATCTATGTCCGCTTCCGAGGGGAAAACCTTCATCTGCGCCAGTACTCGTGCCATGAACTCACAACCTACGGTCCAGCAAATGCGCATTTGGGACACTTGTATGGCCTGCCAAATAACCTGCATTTCTCGCAGCGCCAGATTGTTACCTCACCGCACTCAGGACACTGGAAATGTACCGCCCCTTCCCTTGGCAGAATCATTCTTCCGCACCAGTTGCAGGTGGGCATCTTGACGGTTTTTGCTTCGCTCAACTGTTGCACCTTGTGGCCACACACCGACTAAGATTCGCGTATTTATTCCTTCCCTGAGAAGAGGGAGAAAAAACAGGAGCTTCGAGATGGATTCTTCGGAGTTTTAGGCCTCAGTGAACTTTGCAATGTTCCCAAGGAGCACGCGCGGAACTGCTAGGTCTTTCATCGTCATGAGCCCTGGTTGGCCTCTGATCACGTTGCTGACGGAGTTGACTACCATTGCCGCCGTCGCCAAATCGCCGTGTACCCCTCCTCTGATCGTGAGATCAACATTTGGCGTTCCTTCAATGAATATGGCGTCCTTGTTCTTTGGAGCACCAACATACGCCCAGAAGTCGAGTGTGATGACTGGCTTGCCTTTCACGATTCCTTTTCCGACTTGGTGAAGGCCTGCGACCTGTCCTTTCTTCACTGATAGATACTTGGTCTTCAACGGTTTGCGAGCCACCACTGGCTTGATTGTTTGCTGGACCTCGTCTAGTTCCCAACCGACTCCAGTTGCAATAATGGCGATTGACTCTGGCAGTCCTATGTGTCCCATTCTTCCTGTGGCTACAGCCTTCTCGAACTCGTCAACGGTCATGCCAGCTCCGATCTTCTTCTGGAACGGAAGCCTCCTAATCGAGGCGTCCATGACTCTTGTGACCTTGACGGTCTTGACATTTTGACAGACCCCGGATACGGTCAGTGGCAATGTGTCCATTAGGAAACCCGGATTGACGCCTGTAGCCAGTATGGTTACTCCTTTCTCCTTCGCCCGAGCGTCGACCTCTTTGGACATTGCTGGATTCCTCCGGTAGGGGAAGGTTAGTTCCTCTGATGTTGAAACCATGTCAAGTCCTGCATCGATGATATCTAGGATCTGCTGGCGAATGTCTTTCAGAAACGAAGCTGTTGTGTGAATAACAAGGTCCGCTCCAGATTCCGTCAGAACTTTCTTGGCGTCGCTTGACACTGTTACTCCCAGTTTCCTGCCTACTCCCGCGATCTCTCCAAGGTCCTTGCCGACCTTGTTCGGATCAACATCGATCGCTCCTACGTATTCGAATCCTTCTTTCTGGAGGACAAGCTTCACTATGCTAGCTCCGATCGGCCCAATGCCGTACTGAATCAATCTGACCTTATCTTTCATCGTATATCATTCCTTGGGTGAAGGTAGTAGCCACAGACAAATGGAATAAAGTTTTACGTTCCCTATTGACTAGCCTCATAGGAAATCGAGGCCAGCGTTCTCGGTTGATAGCATGTGGCTGCGATGAAAGAAGACTTCGACATAATAGTTGTGGGAGCGGGGCCGTGCGGATCATTCTCCGCATTACAAGCAGCCAGGCAAGGCGCGAAGGTAGCGGTCATAGAGGAGCATCAGAAGATTGGAGAGCCCAACCATTGCGCAGGCCATATCAGCATCAGTGGGTTGAGAACACTTGGTCTTGAACTACCCAGCGCGGTGATCGAGAACAGAATCCGCGCGGCCAAGTTCTATGCCCCATCCGGCAAGACCATCTGCATTGACTGCAAACACCCAGTAACCTACGTTGTTAACCGAACATCGTTCGATCAGCACCTAGCCGGGTTGGCAGAAGAGGCAGGAGCCACTTATCTCAATCAGGTGCATGCAGACTCCTTCCTGATTGACTCGAATCATGTCCAAGGCGTCTTGGTTAGAGGAAGAGAGAGGGCAAGGCTGGAAGCAAGAATTGTAATTGACGCGGAAGGCGCCAGTGCAGGACTGCTGAGAAAGACCCCATTGCCAATTCCAAGCAGCGCTACATATGTGACTGGTGCCCAAGGCCACTCTGCAAAAGTTCGTGACTTGGACGATGAGTCGGTGGAGATATATCTGGGCAGAGATTACGCTCCAGGTTTCTTTGCTTGGATCATTCCTAGACATGACGGAACTGCCAAGGTTGGACTGGCAACGAACAAAGGTAATCCAAGAGTTCTTCTCGACAACTTTGCTGAGAAGCATCCAATCGCATCGAAGAAGATCGCTGGGCCTTTGAGCGACATCTCATTCCATCCAATTCCTCTGAGTGGACCGCCGTCGACGACCTATGGAAATGGGCTTCTAGTTGTGGGGGATGCTGCGTCTCAGGTGAAGCCGATCACGGGAGGAGGAGTTGTTTTCGGTCTTACCTGTTCCAACATTGCGGGCAGGGTTGCAGCTGAGGCCGTGCGAGCAGGTAACTGCTCCTCGAGGTTTCTGTCAATGTACCAGAGGTTGTGGAGGGAAGAGTTGGGAAGAGAGTTCTGGATTGGTAGGCGAGCGAGATGGATCATGGATCGCCTTAGCGATAGAGCTATCGACCGTGTTTTTTCGATTGGCGATGCATTCGATGTGGGAGATTCTCTTGGACAGGTAGGTGAGATTGATTTTGCTGGAAAGGTATTGGGTAGCTCCCTAAGGAAACCAAATGTTGCTTTTGCTTTCCTTTGTTCCTTGTTCTCGTGTCTTCTACCTTGACAGAGGGTACGATTTGAGCCGCTCCGGAAGCTCAATCTTTGCGGTTTTCGCCATGAATCTCGCGAAGAGATTTGGGTGCTCCGTATGCACGGGAAGAAGAGTCTTGGGCTTGATCTGTGTGATCACTTGCTTGAGCTCGTTTGGCATGATGTGGCCTGAGCAGTGGATGTGATACATTGGCAGGCCGAAGTGATCCAGCCAGTTCTTGAATTTATCGAATTCTATTTCTCGTTCTTCGTTGAAAGGCTCCGATGTGGATAGGATGAAATTGCTTCCTGGAGAGGGTTTGGTTTCGACGAGTTCCCCCATGTTTGAGAATGAGCATGCGAAGATCATTTGATCTTGATCTTGTTTCACGCCTGAGGCTTCCTTGACATTTTCCAGGCCAAGCAGCTTCTCTTCCCAGTCGTAGTATCTCTTCTTCTTTCTTCGGTAGATTACGATGTGTTTGTCTGATGTGGGATCAGGCACTGAGAGCCCTTTGTCGGATCGGAGCTTGCACAGGAGATGCGCCTGCTTCAGTGATATGGCTAAGAGTCGACGGCTGCGCCTTGCCACATTGTGGAAGGTTCTTAGTCGGTCCACATCGGTGTATGAGAAGTCTGCAAGAACCAATTTGTCTGATCCAGCAACTATCTTATCGATTTTGTATTCGACCTCGTGCTCGTCGGATACGTCTCCTCCGATTATGTTTGTTCCTTCGGATATCATTAGAATCGGGTGCGCTTTCTCAGATGCCTTGACTAGATCTTGGGTGAGGTGAGGTTTTGATCCGTGGGTTCTCAAATCTCCCGTGTAGACGATTGCTCCTTCCGAGGTGTGAACGAGATAACCGTAGGCTCCGGGAGTGCTGTGGTCCACGTGGTATGGTTCAACTTCGATGTCTTTGATCTTGATCTTCGTTCCAGTTCGGAATGTCCGGAAGTCTATGCCTGATATGTCGGTCTCGAAGTCCCTTAAACGAGTCTCCGCTAACCCTTCGAGTATTGTCTTTGTTGTCTCACCGCAGTAGACGGGGATTTTTCTGTTGATGAAGGATATGTACCGGGCATGGTCTGCGTGAGAGTGAGAGAGCATCACTGCGTCTAGTTTAGTTTCCTCTTCATCGAATCTGTAGACGCCTTCAAGATGTGGCAGTATGCCTAGCTCTAGAAGTTCGCTCTCGTTTCTTGGAGAGAGCCAAGGATCAGAGTAAAATCGTCTCCTTTCCGCGAAACTCATCCCAAAATCAAGCAGGATCTTTGTATCTCGGTCTTCGAGGAGAATCTTGTTTCCGCCTATTTCGCCTACTCCACCATAGAATGTTAACTTCGCCATTGAGGCCCTTTCGGCTCCAAGCATGCCAAGGCGATGAGCGGAATAAAAACGTTCGAAAATAAGCAGTGTCTTGTTCTACGGTCTTTCGAATTCTATCCTTAGCGTGATTCCTTGAATCTCCTTTGCCAGTTGTTTCACGGCGTCCAGATCAACGGGCATATGCCTCGGAGTCCTTCCTTGGAGGATGGTTTTTGTTTCCCGACTGCCATCTGGCAGCCAGACCGTGTTTATGGTCAAAATAGACATTGGGGCCAGAAGCTCCTCCATGAGACCTCGCTCATCCCCTCCGTAACCAAGAATCTTGATCCTTTTTCCACCAACTTGTTCGCTAATGGCCCGAGGAATCTTTCCTTCCTCATCAATGATCTTTCCAACATCCTTCCTATCTACCATTATCGCCAGAGTCTCTCCGACTTCCACGGCCTTGTGAAATCGGATCTCTTGAAGGGTTGGAAAACGTTTCTCAAGTTCGGATAGAAGACGAATCACTTTGAGATCGAGTTGAGTGACTTTCCCCTTGTCCATTCTTTCTTGGCATCTGGGGCAGAGTATGCCACTCTTCACGCAGAAACTACATAGTTCTGTTTTGACCAAATTCTTACCTCCTCATAAAATGAGGGGGATTGTGGAGCTCACTATGGGCGTTTGGCTTACTTCTTCAGAACCAATTCCATAGTGCTCACGTTGGATGGTGCTCCACCTTGCTCTCTTCCGGGCAACTGTACGGTACCAATCGTTATGGGACCGACCTTGACATCGGGCATGAAACGTCTTCGAACTATTTCGACGACGTCCACAGCTCGACTTATCGCTCGTCCTCTTGCCTTCACCGTTACCTCGCCCGTTCCACTCTGCAGCAAGGTTATGCAAGCCAGTACATAGTTCATTACTGGCTTCTGTCCAATGAACACTGAGGTTGTCTCCGCCATTTCATTTTCCTCCTTAGCGATGCTAGATATCGCTGATTGCGGCAAACGTAACCCCGACTGTTCAATAAAGGCATTACGGTGGATCGCATCACATTTTCGGATCTTCCGAGTGGAGGCTTGTCTGAATCTCTGAATGAGAAGTTGTCTTAGTCAACAAGAAGCGGAAGCGATTTCGCTTGTGAGAGGCTTAAATGACTGAAAGGGGTCTTAATCGACGACTCAGAGTACGCATGAGATGAGTATGACTGTGAAGCTCTTTGAGTACGAAGCAAAATCCATTGCCCAGACCTTCGGTGTGCCTATCCCGAAGGGGGTTGTTGTATCGAGCCCTGAGGAAGCAAGGAAAGCGTTTGACCAGCTAGGGAAGCGAGCTATCGTGAAGTCTCAGGTGCTCGTTGCTGGGAGAAAGAAGGCAGGGGGAATAAAGTTCGTTTCGACCTCAAACGAGGCTTATGAGGTCGCAAAGGAACTCTTTGGAATGCAGATTCGCGGAGAGCCAGTGAAGAGGCTTCTGGTGGAAGAGGCTGTGGAAGCTGCACGAGAGCTCTACATCGGCGTCACAGTCAACAGATCGAACGGATGCTACACCGTCTTGGCGTCCACCGAAGGCGGGATCGATATTGAGGAGGTGGCTTCAAAGTCACCTGAGAAAATCGTCAGGTTTGATGTGGACCCGCTTCGTGGATTGAGGGATTACGAGGGACGGATCATAGGACGAAGGCTTGGTTTCTCCGGAAGACCACTAGTTGACTTGGCCGCTGTAATCTCGAAGATCTATAGGATTTGTGTGACGTATGACTGCGAACTCTTGGAATCGAACCCTCTTCTTGAAACAGCTCGCGGCGATTTCGTAGCCGCAGATTTCAGAGCCTTGATCGATGATAATTCGCTCTATAGGCATCCGGAGTTTCGGGACAAGGCGAGGCAAGCAACCGCGGATGTTACCCCGCTGGAGCTGAAGGCGCGTGAGAAGGGCTTGTCGTATGTGGAGCTTGACGGAAATATCGGAGTGATTGGGAACGGGGCCGGGCTGGTGATGGCTACCTTGGATGTGATTCATTACTATGGAGGAAAAGCGGCCAACTTCTGTGATGCTGGGGCAGGCGGTGCGACAACAGAGAGGATTGAGGCTGCATTGGAGATAGTTCTCACAAACAAGCATGTTAAGGCATTGTTCATCAATGTCGTTGCTGGCATAACAAGGTGTGACGATGTCGCCAAGGGAATTGTTGCAATCAGGGATAAGGCTGAGATCAAGGTGCCCATAGTGATTCGTATGCTTGGAACAAGAGAAGAGGAGGGACGCAGGATTCTGGAGCAGGCAGGCATTCCTTTCTTGGACAGCATGGAGGAAGGCGCAAGGAAGATCGTTGAGCTGGCAAAGAGGTGAGCGGGGATGGGGATTCTTGTAGGTAGCAATACGAGGGCGGTGGTTCAAGGCATAACCGGCTCACAGGGAGATTTTCACACGAGGCTGATGTTGGAGTACGGCACGAAAATCGTTGCTGGCACTTCCCCTGGGAAAGGCGGAACAAACGTTCACGAGGTTCCAGTCTATGACACAGTGGAAGAAGCGACGGAGGCACATAAAGCGAACACTTCGGTAGTTTTTGTGCCGGCTCCGTTTGCGAAGGATGCTGTGCTTGAAGCTATTGACGCTGGGCTTAATCCAGTCATCATCATTACTGAGGGAATTCCTGTCAGAGACGCAATGGAGTTTGTGGCGGTGGCGCGAGAGAGAGGAACCACATTGATCGGCCCTAACACCCCGGGCATAATAACGCCTGAAGAATGTAAGCTTGGGATCATGCCCGGTCGGGCTTTCGCGAAAGGCGTCGTGGGATTGGTCTCGAGAAGTGGAACTCTGACATATGAGATTGCTTCAGGCTTGACAAGGTCTGGACTTGGTGAAAGCACCTGTCTTGGGATTGGCGGGGATCCTATTGTTGGACTGAGTTTCATTGACCTGCTGGATATGTTCAGGATGGATGCGGAGACGAAGGCGGTTGCGTTGATCGGCGAGATTGGAGGAAACGCTGAGGAGCAGGCCGCAGAACACATTAAGAGGACCTCCTATCCGAAGCCGGTCGCAGGATATGTCGCGGGTCGGACTGCTCCACCTGGGAAGAGAATGGGGCATGCTGGAGCGATAATCTCTGGCAAAACGGGCACAGCGGACAGTAAGATTGAGGCTCTGAGAGACGCTGGCGTGAAGGTTGCTGATAAGCCGACCGATGTCGCTCGACTCTTAGCTGATCTTATCCGAAAGTGATCGATGAGCGTTGGAAGTTTGACCGTCGACAGAATAGGTGACTGGAATAGAACTCATCACTCCACTGAGATAGTTCCGGATCTTGATGGAAGAGAGGTAGTTGTCTTCGGTTGGGTTCAGGACCTCAGAGATCTGGGAAAGATCCTGTTCCTGACTCTTAGGGATAGAAACGGATTGGTGCAGGTGACTGTTCCGAAGACGAAGGTCTCGAAGGAGGTTCTGGAGAAGGTCTCAAGAATAGGGAAGGAGTTCGCGATCGGAGTCAAGGGAATAGTCCACGCGGAGAAGGCTGCGCCCAAGGGCGTTGAGCTGATCCCTGCAGAAATTAGGATCCTAGGTGAGGTTGCCTATCCGCTTCCTCTCGATCCTACCGGCCGCGTTCCCGCGGACCTAGATGTTCGCCTAAACGCCAGAATTCTGGACCTCCGCCGGCCCGAGCCCTCCGCTATTTTCAAGGTAAGAAACGAAGTTCTGATAGCGACGCGAGAGTTCCTTCGGAAAAAGGACTTCATTGAGATCCTCACCCCCAGGCTTATCGTGAGCGCCACTGAGGGAGGGGCGGCTCTGTTCCCAGTAGAGTATTTTGAGAGAAGAGCGTATCTGGCTCAGAGCCCTCAACTCTACAAGGAGCAGCTGGTCACAGTTTTCGAGAAGGTCTATGAGATCGGCCCGTTCTTCAGAGCTGAGGAGTTTGACACGGTAAGGCACACGAATGAGTTCACTTCAGTTGATGTCGAGGAGGCTTTTGCGACCTCAGAGGATGTGATGAGGGTTCTGGAGGAGCTGACCCTAGTCATAGTCAATCATGTTAACTCGACCTGCGCAGAGGAATTGAAACGGCTGAATGTTAGCCTCCCGGTTCCTTCGCTTCCATTGAGAAGGTATACGTATGATGAGGTTTTGCGAGAGCTGAATGAAAGAGGGGAGAATATTGCTTGGGGCGAAGATATTCCGACACCAGCATATCGCGCTCTTGAGGAGAGACATCGAAAAGAGTTCTACTTCATCACCGATTGGCCTACGAAGGCGAAGGCCTTCTACATCAAGCCTAGGGAGGACAAGCCAGCGGTCAGCTACGGATTCGACTTCATGTACCAATGGGTGGAGATCGCCTCAGGAGGATCACGCATAGACCTAAAGGAGCAGCTTGTTGGAAGGTTGAGGGAGAACCGGCTTGATCCGAAGGTGTTTGAGGATCATCTCAAATCCTTTGACTATGGCATGCCGCCTCATGCAGGTTGGGCCTTCGGCCTAGAACGGTTACTGATGGCGTTGCTTGGTGTGGAGAATATTCGGGAGGTCACTCTGTTTCCTCGAGACAGATACCGATTGACGCCGTGAGAAGTCTACTTGGCGCCGAGCTCTCTCTTCTTCCATCTTAGGCCGCTACTGCGGCATTTTCTGCACCGATACGCACCAGGGGAATTTCGAACCCCACAGTGGCGGCAGATCTTGTAGAATAGCCGATGTCTTTGTGCAAGCTGCTTCTTCGCAACATCGGTTATGGGCATCTGTCAATTTCCCTCGCTGCGTCGCTCCCAGAGAGCGATTGATTCAGATATATCTTTCTCTGTGCAAGTCGAAGCCGTGGTCACGGGACGGATTTAGGGTTTCTTGGGGAATAGGCTATTAAAGGAGGGTCGGAGACGCTGCAGTTGTGATGCGATTGTTCGAGGAACGTCGGCCGACTCGCAGAAAATGGATTGCGCTCATTGCGGTTGTGTGCATAATAGCTTTGGCCGCTTGGGGCACCTTGCTCTACGTTATGCCCACCAGGAGATCATACATTGTGCTTCGCGAAACTCCAGTCATGACATATTACGTGAAGACGAATACGGTCACCACTACATTCACCAGGGTCGTGACCTCGTCTTCCTCGATGCTGTCGACTGTTACAAGGGAGTCGCTCAGTGCACTGGCCACTTCCACAAGATATTACCCATATGTGACGAGCTGGGCCGGAACATACACGCAGCCCATCGTGACAGTGGTCGGCAATAGCACGATCACACAGCTTGTTCTGACAGTCACCAGCACATATGCGTTCACAGCATCAATTCCGGTAACCTACCTGTACGGCATACCTACGGTCGTCACTGAAACGGTTACTCGTTGGAGCGGCTACAATCAGACCGTTGTAATCGTGACGACTATGACCTTAACCGAGACAGGGACCTCGACCTTTACTCGAACCGTTTGGACAACTGTGACATCGCTGCCTCCAGGATTGTCGATTTATCCGCCACCCGCTGGAAGCGGGACAGAAAACCTTGCCCCATTGATCTTCTGCTCCATGTTTGCAGCAGGAATACTGATTCTGCGAAGAAGAACCGTGACAGCGTCTTAGGCTCCGGAGCAGCGCGGTTCTCTCTCATTCTCGCACCTATGCTTCACTTTGCCAGTCGCAGGCCTGCAACTCCATTTCCTCGTGTCTATGAACATTAGGAAGGGGCGATGGTCGGTTTTTGATCGTGGTAAGCGGGTTACCAGAAGAAGTCTAAGGGCAGCTTGTTTAGGATGACTGGGCCTCCTTTCGCTACGAGGATTATGTCCTCAAAGTGGGTTCTCAGGCCTTTCTTGGCTATGTTGTGCGGCGGCTCATAGGTAACGGTCATCCCTTCCTTCAAGGGCTTCCTGTCTTCCTGCAATGAACCGAAGTTGGGGGCGAAGGGCATCGTGTAGTCGTGGCATTCTAGGCCGATTTGGTGTCCGCAGCGCACCATTGGGTCAAACCCGTATTCAGCATTGACCCTGTTGGATCCTTCCAGAACCTCGCTGGCAATGGCGCCGTCCCTGATGAGCTTCACGCTTTCCATGTGGGCGGATATGGCTTGGTTAAGGTAGTCCTTCACCTCGGAGCTGGGCCTCAGAGGTATGTTTCTACCCATATCAGAGCAGTAGCCCGAGGGCACCCTGCACCCCACATCCACCGCGAGCATGTCGCCATGTTTGATTGGGCCCGGCGGCCTTGGGAGGCCTGCTGCAAAGCTGAGTGTGGATTCAAAGCTGAACTCTATGGCGCCCTTTTCGATCATGGAGGCATCCATCTTCTTCTTGAGCTCTATGGCGGTTTGGCCTGGTCGCGTGTTTGTGGCGAGTTCATGCACCGACTCCTCCGTTATTCTAATAGCCTTCTTGATCTCATCGAGCTCGTACTGGTCCTTGATCATTCTCAGCTTGAATACGTGATCGGAGATGTCTGACTTCTCGTTTAGATTCGCGTTCAATGCCTTCATCGTTTGAAGTGCAAACTGGGCGCTCATGGTTGAGAGATCGAAGCAGACGCGTTTTGCATCATGAAAGCGCTCTAAGGCTTCCTTTGTGGCTTTGATGTGTTGTCCCTTTTCCTGCTTGATCGCGATCACATGATCGTAGATATGTTTCTCCTCCATTCTGGAGGCGCGCCAATGAGGCATAACGACTGTTGACGCACCGTTTACGCTGAAGATGAGAGCAGCGTGCTCCTCTCCGTATCCCCATGGGCCTGAAACGTACAGGAAGTTCGCCGGGTTCTGGCCAATGATCTCATTCATGAAGACAACGGTGTCGAAACCACGTGCTTTGACCTCGGCCAGTGTGGCGTCTACTCTTCGTTTGATCGATTCCTCGCCGTTCATAATACACCATCAAGACTTACTGAGCCTTACATAGTATGGACTTATGCGTATTTCAGCAATGTTCTTTCGCCAAATGGCGAGAAGTTTACTTCGAAGAATACGTTTCGTGTTTTTGCAGGAATAGTCTAGAAGCATTCGGGCCTCTTCTGCATTTCCTCTTCGAGGCGTCCGATGCTTAAGCCTACGTGGAGGATTGCGTCGGCCCTAGAGCAGATCTGTCCCCCTTTGAAGGCTATGATGGTTGGCACTGCTTCGATCCGGTATTCATCCCAGAGGTCACTGTTGTAGTCAGAA
>CAZGRO010000011.1:0-2203 GCA_964528315.1 uncultured Candidatus Bathyarchaeia archaeon | reverse complement strand
GGTTGGCACTGCTTCGATCCGGTATTCATCCCAGAGGTCACTGTTGTAGTCAGAAATATCCACCTGAACAACCATCACTCTCATGTTCTTGGATAGTTCCCTGAATTTCGGCGCGAACTCTACGCAATAGGGGCACCGGGGCATGTGGAAGAGCACCACCGCCGATTCGCGGCCTTCGATTATTCTCTTCCTGAACTCTGCCTCAGCCATATCGAAAATCACTATCGCCGCGCTCCCTTTTCGAGTTGTTTGCCTATCTTCTGCCACTGACGCCACATCGTGTCAGGCTGACACCTTTTGCGACTGCTCTCTCCCGGGGGCCACCATAAATCCGACCAGCAGCTTCCCCGTGCCAGTGTTCCGAATGCCGTGTACTGTTCCAGATGGGATGTAGACGGCGGTGTGTCGTTCAACTCTTGTTGCAGCTTTCTCTTTGCCAATGTACACCGTGCCTTGTCCTTCGATTATGTAGTAGACCTCCTCGGATTCCGGGTGAATATGCAGGTCTAGTCCTTGGCCTGGGTCAAAATACCCGACTGAGAACCGGAGATGCTTCGTGCTGGCTGTGTCTGGAGTGAACAGGATCTTGATTGGGCCGCCTAGGACTTCCTTGGCTTCAACCTCATCTAGTTTCAGAAACTTAACGCTCAAGTCTTTCACCACTTGATGTTGAAACAGATGTCACATAAGAGTTGCTTGCCTATAGCCCTGTTCTACGGATCCGATGCGCAGTCGAACCGACTTCACTGTCCGACCTAGACCATCGACATTGGTTTCTGATGAATGGCTGAAAGAAGGTCAATCTATTCTTCTATGATCTCAACGTTAGCCCTTGGGACAGATACAATCCTACCATCATCAAGCTCCACAGTCAGAACTCTCACGAAGGATCTGGATTCAACTTGCTGAAGCTCCACCGGAAGACTGACAACCTTGCCAATTGCCCCAAAGTACGGCAACCTAATAATCCGAACAGGCGTTCCAGGCACCATACCTGAAGCCAGTTCCTTGTCCGCCACCTGCGGCCCAACCTTCTCGTGAGGGATAATTATCTCGGGCCTAAGTACTCCTGCCCTTATCTGGGTGGCTCCATTCGCACACGCCATGCGCCCTTCGAAGCTTTTGAGTAGATCGAATGTCCTGCGGGACATGTTCATTTTACCAAAGCCCTCAGTTATGATCAGAGTCAATCCCACCTCCTCTTGGCCCGTTATGGCAACGCCTATCTCCTCACCTATGAAAGTGGTCACATCTGTGTGGTTGACCCCGCCAGCGACGAGGCATGCGACTCCAACCTCGGCGCCTTTTCTCAGCGCCTCCAAGGTTACCAGAGAGCCGCCGACCACAACTGCTCCTTTGTCCTGTGAAGTGATTTTGTCATCTGTCAGCACCTCGTCAGGAGAATCTACTGCCATTCTTATCCTGCCATGCGTTTCCCCGCCTACTCCGAAGATTCCTTGCACAAAGGCGGCGTTCGTTTCTATGACCGCTCCTTCCCCAGGCAACAACTCAACAACTTTGCCTGGTATGTATGCGTCTATCTCGACAGGCACCGGCAGGCCTCTGATTATGATCTGGCCGGTGGCATCCGAGATGGATTCCATTGTTCCGTCCACTGGGGAGGTGACCTGCTTCTTCATGAACCCGAACAGCGAGCCACTGGCAGCAATGACCTCGCCCCCTGCAACTTTTTCTCCAATTTTCTTTGTGACGTGCTCTGGGAGCTCCTGCGTTTCTACGCCGAGGAGCAGTGCCGCATTGATGATTTCAGGATTGCCGCTCAGTTGTGTCCTAGCTATGATCTTGTCGAAGTTCACCTCGTCCCCGACATTTACGCACACCTCGCCCCGTATCGGAAGCTTTCTCGTTTTTGAGACCGTTGTGGCTCGCTTGACCTTGAGTCCCGGTGTGTAGGCATATGCCTCACTCGAGTCAGTTGAGTTCGCCTTCATCTCAGCCCTTCACCTTCTCCCTACATCTTCTGAAGCATATCTGCCGGATACACGCTCAAGGCTTGGAACCATTTGATCAGCAAATCCTTTCTCACCGCATCATCTTTCGGCAGTCGCAAGGGGCGCCCTCTTGCATCGAGTATTAACCCAACAACTCCACCCATGACGGGGCACTCCACCTTGTGCCCTGCTCCACCTCCAACATCGAACTTCTTCTGAGGTGTAACAATGGCCTTTGCCTCCTGTCTCTC
>CAZGRO010000010.1:12579-20180 GCA_964528315.1 uncultured Candidatus Bathyarchaeia archaeon | reverse complement strand
ACGTCTCATACACGTTCAGGATTATGTATCCACCAGCCGTTTCGTAGTCTGTCGCGGGGTCAAGGAACTGAGGATCGCCAATCACCTGATGTACAAATGTGTCTGGGCGAGGGATGAGGGCGTTCTTTCGCCTTAGGGCTTCTTCCGCAGCTCTCTTAGCCTCCTCTGCGAGCCTTCTCTGCTCCGCGGGAATGTACCAAAGGTAGTAGCCTCCGGTTGCTGCCAGGACTATTACGACGATGACGAGTGCCATGATCGTTTTCTTGTTCAATGTGGTTGGCTTTTTCACGTCTTCTTTCGTAGTCATCTCTATTTCCCTGACCTTCCTTGTGCCCTATCATTAGATAAGCCTAACGGCAGAACGGGAGGGTGCATGTAAAGGGGGTTATCTCCTGAGCCTGGGGTCGAGTATGTCCCTCAATCCGTCTCCAACAAGGTTGAAGCCCAGCACGATGAAGAAGATTGTGAGGCCGGGGAATGTTGCGACCCAGGGGAAACGATAGAGATAGTCCCGGCCGAGCGCGATCATGTACCCCAGTTCAGCCATGCCGGATCCTGCCCCAAAACCTATGAAGCTCAAACCTGCAAAGCCAAGGATTGTTCCTCCCAGGCTTAGCGTGGCGCTTACAAGGAGAGGATAGATCGCGTTAGGCAGGACATGCCGGAACATTATTCTTCCTCTTGCAGCCCCTACGGCGCGAGCCGCTTCCACATACAGTTTCTCTCTTTCGGACAGGATGACCCCGCGAACAAGTCTCGCACCGCCAGCCCAACCCGTCACGACAAGGGACAGAGCCAAATTGTACAAGTTCCTGCCAAGAGCAGCAGCAACCGCCATCGCGAGAATCAAGCTTGGAAACGCCAAAAAGACATCGGTAACTCTCATGAGCGCCTCATCAACCTTGCCTCCGAAGTATCCGGCTACACACCCTATGAGGATCTCTACAACTAGAGATCCCACCACGATTGCCAAGGCCAACCCCAAGTCAATCCTTATTGCCCAGAGCACTCTGCTGAATATGTCGCCCCCCGTCTCGTCCGTCCCAAAGAAGTGCTCTAGGCTCGGCGGTTGTAGACTCTTGGCCCACTGTCTCTCCTCAGGTCCATATGGCGCGATGAACGGCGCGAAGACTCCTGCAGCAACCGTCACAACTATCAGCACAATGCCGAAGATCACGAGTGGGCTCTGGCGAAGAAGGTGAAGGGTGAATCTCAGCTCCTCCAGCTGGGCCTCCCTGTGGCTGCGCACTCTTTCTTTCTCAAGAGACGACGTCATCTTTCATCCCAGTCTTATGCGCGGGTCGATGAATGCGTATAAGAGATCGACGATCAAGTTTGCTGTGACGTAGACCAGAGCTGACACAATTGCGAAACCTGAGATTGCGCTGAAGTCGGTTCTGAGTATGGCTCCGGCCGCCCATCTGCCAAGGCCTGGCCATGAGAACACTGTCTCTGTTATCGGTGCGCCTGTGAGAAGGCTTCCGAATGAAAGGCCCACCACCGTGACTGTAGGTATCATCGCATTTTTCAATGCATGCCTGTAGATCACGATTCTTTCCGGTAATCCCTTCGACCTGGCGAGCATAATGTAGTCCTGGCGCATCACTTCCAACATGCTCGACCGCATCATTCTCGTGACGACGGTAACGCCGTGGTATCCAAGAACGAACGCTGGCATGATGAGGTGAAGGAATGCGTCGAAGAACGCGTCAGGCCTAAGCTGGATCAAGCTGTCCAGCAAATAGAATCCTGTGATGCTTTTCAGAGGAGGATACAGAAACTGGTCCAATCGTGCACCGCTTGGCAAGTTTGGCAAGCCCAGCATCTGGAAATGGTAGTAGAATACTAGAAGCATTAACAGGCCCAGCCAGAACACTGGCATGGACACTCCACTTAGTGCGAAGAGCCTTGTCACATGGTCGACTGGTTTGTCTTTATGTGTAGCAGAGACTATTCCCAGAGGAATGGCAATGACCAGTATCATTACGAGCGACATGGCCGTCAATTCGAAAGTTGCGGGGAAGAACTCCTTAATCACTTCAGTGACAGGCCTATCATTGACTGACCGAGTATAACCCCAGTCGCCCTTAACCAGATCATTGACATATATCCCATATTGTATGTAGATCGGCTTGTCCAAACCTTTCTGGAGGATTATCTGCTTGATCTGCCACTCAGGGGTGCGTTCGCTTGCGTAGGCTGCCACAGGATCTCCTATGACATGTGAAAGCGTGAAGGCGATCAAAGTGACTCCAAACATCACCGGCACAAGAAGGATAAGCCGCCTTACAACATAGTCTCTTAGCTTCATGCTCTCGCTAGCCACTCCTGTGGTGATCTAGGTGATCTATCACAAATGTGCACAGGTCATCAACTAGATAACCTTTATCATGTGCGAAGCAGTTCTTCCTCGAAAGAAAAATCTCTGGCGAAATCGAATCCATGTCCACCTCAAAACAGAACATCATACGTGTGAGCGAGATGCTTAGCGCTTGGAGAACAGCTAGAGGAACCCGCCATCTTGTCTATCTGATTTCGCTAGTCGGAGTAATTGATGTGAGCGTGACATGGATGTTGGTTGAGGAGGCAGGTGTAGCCGGAGAATTGAACCCGATTATTCTCCACCTACACCAGGCAGGTTTGTTCCCGGTTTGGTCAGTAATCGCCGTGACGGGGTCACTGATCGGCGGAATGGCGCTTGCCTCAATATCGGTAATTTCCACAGGTGTCATTCGTCGGCTTGCCGCACTGGCTTTCGGAAGCTTACTGGGCCTAAGACTGGCAGCCGTGACCGTGTCCGTCGGAGGGCTTCTCAGTCTTCCGCTCTTGAGGTTGGCAGGCGTTCTCATGGCTGTTCCAGCATTTCTTCTGGTTGAGAGATACCTCATGAAAGGTCTCGGCGTCAACGTAGATCTCGTTCTCTGGACTGTGAAAGATCACATGACGACTTTCATGGGTGCTCTCATCGGCCTGTCGCAAGCGGCCCTGCTGGCAATTCATCCGAGAACTGGCATCCTGTCTGGATCAGAGTCGCCCGTTCCGGGGAGAAGGCTGGGGAGGCCTGACGTGACGAAGATCCTCATTTCCGTGACAGTTATTGCTGTTACATTGCTGGCCCTGCTGGGCCTCTTGGATCTTCTTCAAGGCCATGTATTCCGATCAGTTCCATGGTGGCTAAGGGAGCTCGGCATCGTTGAGCAGCTCCAAGGCCAAGCGTTCCTAGTCGTCTTCATCGCGATACTGGTTACGATAGCAGTGGTTATCTACTGCCTTCTTTCCGTCTCGGAGGCACTAGGCAAATCCGAGGATTGACTTTGAGATACGAGATCTTCTGCGACTAGATAGATGCCTTATATAGGCAACATGCAATCTCAGGACTCTTCGAAGAGGACAAGGGAAAAGCGGCGTACAAGGTAGCCACCATGAGCGAGACAGTGCTTGAAGTTCGAGACCTGAAAACCTACTTCTACACATATGCAGGCGTTGTGAAAGCCCTGGATGGAGTCAACCTAACAGTATGGCAGGGGGAGACTCTAGGGCTCGTGGGAGAAACTGGATGCGGAAAGTCTGTCACATCCCTCTCCGTCATGAGGCTCGTTCCCCACCCTCCAGGCAGGATCGTTGGCGGCCAGATCCTCTTCAAAGGCCAAGACTTGTTGAAGCTCTCAGAGCAACAGATCAGAAGCATTCGAGGAAACAAGATAGCAATGATCTTCCAAGATCCCATGACATACATCAATCCCGTTATGACCATCGGGGATCAGGTTGCCGAAGTGATTTTGCTTCACCAAAATCTGGCAGAGGAATCTCTCCGGATCAAAGTGGATGATTTGAAGGTGATGGTTCAGAACGCCGGATCGGAAGAGCGGAACCGGATTGAGAACGAGATTCAGGCTTTGCAGCAACGCATGAACAACCCTCCCAAGCTTTCGACGAAGGAGGCCAAACAGGTTGCGCTCAGAAAGGCAACAGATCTGTTGAGGCTTGTTAGGATGCCGTATCCTGAGAAGGTCATTGGTCAATATCCTCATGAATTGAGCGGAGGCATGCGCCAAAGGGCAATCATCGCCATGGCCCTGGCCTGTAATCCTTCTCTTCTCATAGCCGATGAGGCAACCACCTCGCTCGATGTGACCATCCAGGCCCAGATATTGGCGCTTCTCAACGATTTGAAGCGCACCTTGCGAACATCGATCATGATAATAACACATGATCTTGGGATAGTGGCAGAGATGTGTGATAGAGTTGCTGTCATGTACGCAGGCGTGGTGGTGGAATATTCTGACACAAAGAAGCTTTTCAAGAATCCCTTTCATCCCTACACGAAAGGCTTGCTCAATACGATTCCCTCACTTACACGGGAACAGGATAGACTTGAGGCAATAGAAGGAATGGTGCCGAATCTCATCTATCCGCCGGAAGGATGCAGATTCCACCCGCGGTGCCGCAGCGCGATGGACGTATGCAAGCGCGACCGCCCTGCAATGATCACCGTTGAGCCAGACCATCAGGTTGCATGCCACTTGTACAAGAGCCCTCAGACAGAGGTTCCAGCCGATGCCTGAACAACTTGTGAAAGTGGAGGCGCTGAAGAAATACTTCCCAGTCACCGGTGGCATAACGAAGAAAACAATCGGCTATGTCTATGCGGTCGACGGAGTCAGCTTTGATGTGCTTCAAGGGCAGACCGTCGGATTGGTTGGCGAATCGGGATGCGGCAAAACCACCGTCGGCAGATGCCTGCTTAGACTAATCAACCCAACAGATGGAAAGATCCTCTTCAGAAATGAAGACATTTCAGAATGGAAAGGAGAGAAGCTTCGTCAACTCAGAAGAGAGATGCAGATAGTATTTCAGGACCCATACGCCTCGCTGAACCCCAGATGGATGATTAAGGACATTGTCGGAGAGCCTTTGCTGATTCATGGCCTTGCTAAGGGACGGGAGCTTTACCAGATTGTTCTTGAGGCTTTGATGAAGGTCGGCCTCAGCGAGGATCACATGAACCGGTTCCCACACGAGTTCAGCGGCGGACAGAGACAGAGAATCTGTGTCGCAAAGGTTCTCACGTTGCGGCCGAAGTTCATTGTCCTCGACGAGCCCACCTCGTCGCTTGATGTTTCAGTTCAGGCCCAGGTCCTGAACATGCTGAAAGATTTGCAGGCGGAGCTGGGGCTAACCTACCTCTTCATTTCACACAACCTCAGCGTGATAAAACACATGAGCGATACAATAGGCGTCATGTACTTGGGCGAGATAGTGGAGATCGGGTCAAAGAAAGATCTCTTCAAGGAGCAGCTGCACCCGTACACGAAGGCGCTCTTCGCAGCTATACCAGTGCCTGATCCGGAGATGGCGAAGGAGAGGCACCTGTTGAGCGGCGAGGTTCCGAACCCGACCAATCCGCCGAAAGGCTGCCGATTCCATCCCCGGTGCGAGCACGCAAAAGCGAAATGCCGAGAAGAACGACCTGTGCTGATGGATATGGGAGCAGGCCGAAAAGTGGCCTGCCACATCTAGCTCAGTCAAGACGCACAGCTACTACTCATCGAGAAGGCCGTGACATGAACGACGGAAGAGAACGTGATAAGGTGAAGGAGAGGAAAGGAGTGAAGCTGGAGTGGAGAGACTATGTGGCTATAGGCATTGCAGCCCTCCAAACCATCCTCCTGCCATTCGTTCTCCTCTTGTTCGCGATCATCGTCATCTCCATACTCTTCAGATTACTCATATTCAGATGAACGCCGAACCAAATGCTGTATGCCCCTTCATCCGCACACGCTGGATGGTTCAGGTTTGGTGCTTCGGTTTTGATCTGCCTTATTTTTCCTAGGTCATCCGCTTAGCAGAGTGGGCTACAGGTGTGGCCAGATGGGGTATCCGCTTCTATTCCACAGAATAGTCTCTGAAGCAGGCAGGGTGAGGTCACCCCTCACCCTTCTTACATTCGATTGCAAGTCGGCTGAGGCAATCGGCCAGGGTGGTACCGCCCCTCTACCCCCGGGTGCCATTAAGAAGATGAACACGAAATGGTTGGAATTCACCGTTTCGGGTTCAATCTGAGCCCTCCAGCCTTATCTAAGCCAAGAATCGGTAGCGTGCATACCTGAATGCGGTTTTAACGCCTGAGCCATGACACGTGTATACACCCCTTAGGGGGTGAGCGAAGCAGGTGTATATGGCCCCCCTTCCCTATCTATTCCGTCACTAAGCCCACCGAAACCGGAAGGAACAGGGGCGGTACCACCACACCCCATCCCATACCTATCACCCAGATAGACACGAAGCTCAGGCGCTGATGTGGTGGGGCCGGCGAGATTTGAACTCGCGACTTCTGGCCTCGCAGCTTACGTCTTTTGAGGACGCCAGCGCCCCAGGTTCACCACGCCTAGGCAGGCGTACTGGTATCCTGTTGGCGACATTCGCTGTCTAGACCAAGTTCTCCGGATGCTTCCATTTCGTTTGAAACGGAGCCATCCTCTAGACGACGGCCCCACTCGCACCCTACGACGTTCGATTCTGATATTTAGCTTTCCCGCACTCACACGTTTCATCAGTAGTTCTAGCCTGCCTTTGGCTCTGACTCGCAAGAAGACGCGCGAATATGCGGGAGATAGACCGTGTTGAAAGCTTCTGTCCTGCCTGTTCCAGTCAAAGGAATAGGTCTGCGCATAACGCCAAATACATTCGCGTCATCACGTAGAGCGATTCTACCTCTACCGCCTCATCTTTGCCGTGAGCCCGTCCAGGCATCTCTCGGGCGTCAGGGTTTTCAGGTTCGAATCCATACACAATTGATCCAAGTGGACGCACAAATCTCGAATCTGTGAAGCCATTTGTGTATGATGGGATGAAGTGGAGTTCTTTGATTCCGGTTGCCTCTCTTGTTGCTGCCATGATCTTCCTGGCGAATTCTGTCTCGAATGGTGACTGGTTTGACACAGCTGTATAGTCCAAGCTATATTCGACATCGCGAACCCCTTCCAACACTCTGCGTATCTGACTGTGCACGTATTTCTCGTCCTGGCCTGGAACCGTTCTAATGTCGCATGTCAGGAGACTGGTTTCTGGAACGCTATTCGACTTTATGCCCGCCTGGATCATTGTGGGCGTCAGTGTCATTCTTGAGGCTGCTCTGAGACTCACACCCTGTCTCTCATTTACCTTTGTGATCTTCGCGATAATGCGCTCCAAGTTGCTTTTGTTCGGCTTTTCTTTGATTCCGTAGAGTGTGTGAAGATGCTTGAAGATCGGGCTGGTCAGGACCACATCAGGCTGGAAACCTCTGATGTGTTCAAGGAGTTCCTGTGCCTTGTAGAGAACATTGTCTCCCAGCCATGGAGTAGCTGCATGGCAGCTCCTTCCCTTCAGCCTGAACTTGGCTTCGAGTCTACCTTTTTCGCCTACGCAGAAGCTGTATGCGGTTCCTTTCTTAGCCTTGACTACGCCTCCGCCTCCTTCATTCAAAGCGAAATCCGCCTTTATCTTGTCGGGATGCTCCTTCGCCAAGAAGCCGAATCCATATTTGCCGCCCGCCTCCTCGTCAGCTCCTGCAGCTAGAATCAAGCTGCCATTCAGTTTCACACCCATACGCTTCAGAA
>CAZGRO010000010.1:6666-12479 GCA_964528315.1 uncultured Candidatus Bathyarchaeia archaeon | reverse complement strand
TAGGTCCAACATTGATCGAGTTTGCAAGCTTCAGCATCGAAGCTTCATGATCGAACCCGGCCCTGTCTGCGTCTGTTCTAAGAATCTTGAGGGCTACTCTTCCTGTACTCGTTTGCGCTGAAATAACAACGCCTACACACCCTTTGCCAAGAACTCTGACCCCAAACACTTCCTTTGAGCCTCGAAACTCCAAGGCAGCAATGCCAAGGCTTGACAGCTCGGTGATTCTTCTGTCCAACTCCTCGCTTGACGGCTTTGGATAGCAGAGAATCATGCTGTAGGGATCATTTCGAAGGCCATCCAACGACACTGTCGTGGGCTCATTCAAGCCAGCTCGGCCTTCCTCTCATGTACTCGGTCAGAAAAAGAGCCAGCCCACGTCGATTCCTGCAGCTGCCTGCAATTTCCCCATTGACGAGCACTTTGAAGCCCTTTCTAAGGACAGGAGAAATTCTGTTCGCTGCTCCAATCGATTTTCCGCCATCTCTCAGGCTCTCCCGAATCAGCGTCGCCGCATCCGTGTACCTGCGCGTTCGCTCCACAACCCATCTGTCTCCCTCTATCCGTGGACCGGTTGCTGTTTCCCGAGCGTTCAGATGCTTCTCAAGAAAGCTCTGGGATTCGGCCTCTCTGGATACCGGCGGCCCGAGGTGAATTCTTACCGGTGAGAGTCTAGCCTTCTCCAGCTCTAATACAATCACATTGAACGTTTCTTCATCGCTCCACGATGCCGATCGGATCACACGAAAGTCGTTCGCCTTGAGCAGGTTGCAGAGAGATCTCTCTGTTTTGTACAGTTGGCTCCACAGCACATCCACAACTGCATCAACTCCACCAAATTGAAGGAAGACTGTGTCAGATCCTCTCTTGGCGAGGCGGTCATGTATCTGTTTCGGAGTCAAAGGTCTGATTGGGAGCGGTTTGAAGAAGTGTCTTGCTGGCTGCTGAAGGAAGTGTCTGGCGGCAGCCACAAAAAGCCACATCTTCTCTTCTGCAACCGCTGCCGCAACGTTTCTTCCCTTGTCCACGGGATCCACGACCACGAGGGGCTCTGGAAAAAGGTCTGGTATCTCCTTCTCCAGCCCGGCATGAAATTTCTCGATATCGATCAGCTGTCCGTTCTTCCAGGCTGTTGCAGATTTCAGGAGTTCCAGAAATGATCTGTAATGAAGGGTGAGAGTTTCGCAGAGCATTCCGCTGAAGCCTCTGATCTTTATCTCAGCCCCATAGACCCCAATACCTCTCGCGAATTTCTTGGTCAGTCTTACCTCATTTCTCAGCCTATCGTCAAGATGTGCCTTCATGTACTCTGTGTGGAAAGGTGTCCTGTCAGTTGCGCTCTTCCACTTTCCCTTCTCAACGTTGAAGCAGGGGACAATGTTCACCTTCACTCCTTCAACCTCAACCTCGATGTAGGGGTGCTCGGCGAAGCGCTCAACATGCTGCGGAAAGGCCTTCCGCACCACTTCCAGGCATTTTGTCTCAAGATCCTCTCGTGTCAAATGAGCAGGCAGTTTGACGAAAATGTCTATGTCAGTCTCTCTGCTCAGCCAGGTGTCCTTGGCGACTGATCCATCTATTCTTACATCAGCTTCAAAACCTGCTTGGGAATAAGCTTCGGAGACCTTGAGGCAGAGTCTTTCAGCTATGCTTACTATCTTAGCTCTCTCTTCTGGTCTAGGCGCGATCTCTTTGATGACTCTGTCAAGAATTCCTTGTATAGGGAGCAAATGATTCGCCTTGACACCTGATCTCTCGTCATTAGTTCAATCTACGGTCTAGCTTTCATTTCGTGGATAGTGGAGTACACGGGACCCTTAGGGGTGAGAACGCTCTTCTTCAGCCTGATCGAATCCACAACCATCCCCCCAAACTCTTTGTCAGATAATGCGGCGATCGCTGAGTACAACGCTTCCCTGTTCCTTCCCGATTTGACTCTAGCGATTGTGATGTGTGGGCTGAACCCTCTATTTTCCCCTTGAAAACCAAGCGCTCTTAGTCGAGGCTCCAACTGAGAGAATATCTTGTCAAGCACATCGTGGCCTTTCTCTATCCCCACCCACACAACGTTCGGACGACGCGGATTGGGAAAAGCGCCAATGTGCTTCAACTCCGTATCAAATTTGCTAAAGGTGATCTGATCCATTTCATTCTTGACTTGATCCAGAAGTGGGAGCGAGACTTCTCCAAGAAACCTTAGGGTTGCGTGGATATTCTCTTGTTCAACGCTTTTCAGATCTGCTCCTGTCCGCATTAGCTCGTTTTGGATGCTCACGATCTCTTGAAGAACAATGCTGTCAGTAACATCAACCGCTATGAAACTCCTGACTTTCTCAGATGACATTTCGACTTCAGCTCTATCCTCCGTCACGGAGAACGGTCAGACACAAAGCCTTCGTTTCTTCCAAGCAGAGCCTTCTACTGGGTCAAAGACCTCGTTCCTCAAATGAAGGATGCAGGTGCTTTGCCAAGAAGCGGTAGATCTCCCGTCTGGACTCTTTGGCCAGTTCGCTGTCTATTCTGTTGAAGAAGTGTCCTCCAGGAGCCTCTTTGTAGATCTTATACTCGAAATCTTTGTCCGCGGCTTTCAGAGATTTGATCAGGTGCTCCACCTCAAGAACATTGACATCTTCGTCGCTTGTGTTTGTGTGGATGAGGAGCGGTGTCTGGAGCTTCTCTGCATGCCAAGCTGGAGATCTGCGCCTATACTCCTCCACATTATCATAAGCCGACTTGCCTACGTGATAGTCTGCCGCGAAGTCGTCTCTGTATTGATCTGTCTTGTAACCCATACGTGCAACCAGGTCGCTCACTGGGACCCCCGCGTAAGCCACCTGATAAGCCTCTGGGTGAAGGAATATGTTCATCAATGTGTGCAGTCCGCCGTGGCTCCATCCGATGATTCCGACGCGCTTAGTGTCAACCAATCCGCAGTTCTTCACCATCCAGTTTCTTGCAGAATACGTGTCCTCCACCTCGAGGCCTCCGTAGTCTATGAGTTTGTAGAAGCTCTCGCCATATCCTGTGCTTCCACGGTACTCTGGCGCTATTATCAGGTATCCTTGAAGGACTAGTTCCCTGATTATGTTGGCGCTGGATGATCCCATGTTGGAGTGAACTCCCCCGTGGACGTAGACAAGCAACGGGTACTTTCTGGATTCATCAAGATTCTTCGGAATGAACATATATGACCAGAAGACCACTGGGTTGTTAGCGCCTTGCGCTGTAGGGTTCGGCACATACCGGGGCGGAGGCCCAGTCATCCTAACCTTGCTAATCAAAGCAACATCTGCCAATTTGTGATGCCAGAGAACATCGTCTATCGACTTCTGCAAGGCGTGAAATGCATGCATCAACATTTCCTGTTGGGCTTTCAGCTCTTCAATAACCTTCTGAACGTCTTGCGACGACATTTTGATCAACACACAATACTCGACACTAGGCGTAAAGTCTTTTCCTCGCAAACACTCTACTGATAAATAGCGGACTCACGCGAAGTAGCCAGTTCCCCACTGAGCCTTCAAGACTGGAACTGCAACAAGTAAGGCCAGAACAAATAGGCCCAAAGCAGAAGCAAAGAAAACGTTGAACCCTCCAATATCGGCCACGTAGCCCAAAACAAGTGGTCCTGTAGCCGCAGCAAAAAACAAGCACGAATTCTGTACACCGAGAAATGTGCCTCTTGCCTGCGGGGGGACAAGCCTAGTCAGAACCACGCTGAACGCATTAATCGACCATTGGCCCATCAAGCCCCAGAGCAAGAGCACTATCACAATGGCGCCTCCCATTGGGGCAATCGGCAGCGACAAAGCAACTGCGCACATAACGCACAGAGCAATCAATGAAGGGAGGCCGCTCCCAAGCTGGTCGACTAGATAACCTCCTAACGGCCCGGACAGTACGACCGACATGGCATAAGAAAGCATCAGAAAAGACATTTGGGAAGGGCTAAGCCCTCTGGATTGAACTAGGTAAACGGGAACAAAGGTTCGGAGGCTGTACATCGCGAGCGAAAAGATGATGCTGTGCACCAGTATTCCGAACAGAACGCGATTGCTCAACACTTTCCTGACTTCTCCGGGCTGGGTTGCCGGTTTGACTGGATTGTGAGTTCTCTTGACTCTCTCCCTAACTAGGAACCAATTCGCCAAGCCGCAAAAGAAGCCGGGAAAGGCATAGATCAAGAAATAGTTCCTCCAGCCAAAGTCGTCCACGCCCAGCATGCCTACCATCAGAAAGATCACCGCATCGGACACCGATGGTCCTGACAGAGCCATCCCCATAGCCTTCCCCCTATGCTCGTCCCTGACCGAAGCTGTGAGATAGCTAATACTTGGAGCATACCAAAGTCCGGCAAAGAAACCTGCAATTGCCCGGAAAAGGAGCATTTGCTCGAACTCCTGCACCATCCAAAATGCTAGCGAGGCGAGCGAAGAGCCGATCAAAGAAACAATTATGAACCTTCTTCTTCCGAACCGATCGGACAGAGCCCCAGCTGGGATCTGCATAACAGTATAGATATAGTAGTAGCTAGTCATCAGAAGACCCGCCTGGGCGTGAGTGACGCGATATGTCTGCTCAATGGTTGGAAGCAGAGGAACCACCACCATGCGCGGCAGCATTATAGCAATCCAGCTCGCCCAGACCATCGCCGTAACGAGATGGGGATTGACCCTGGTATTCATCTGGTTGATGACTCCGGAAACATGATCGTCATTCATAAGACCATTACGCTCCTCACCCACTGCCTTTTCTGCATTGCCTTCCTGATCCATATGCGTGCCGGGCCGAAACCGTCAAAGCCATCCTATGAAGATGTTACATCCATGCCCGAAGATCTATCTTCACTTAGCATACTAGAACTCAGTGACGAGATCAAAAGGCGTGAGCTTTCACCAGTTGAACTGGTCGAGTGTTCTCTCAGGAAAATCGACGAGTCTAACAGAGCGTTGAATGCATTTGTAACCGTCTCAGCAGATCAGGCGCGGCAGGCAGCGAAGGTCGCAGAAAATGAGATCAGAAACGGCAAGTACAGAGGTCCGCTCCACGGCGTCCCGATAGGAATCAAGGACATAATCGATACGGCTGGAATCAGAACAACCTACGGATCAGCGATATTCAAAGACAATGTCCCCCTTAATGACGCCAGAATAGTATCACGCCTCAAAGATGCAGGGGCAATAGTCCTCGGTAAGACGAACACACATGAGTTCGCACTGGGCGTAACGACAAACAACCTACACTACGGGCCTACTAGGAATCCTTGGGATCTCGACAGAATCCCCGGTGGCTCCAGCGGAGGATCTGCAGCTGCCGTTGCCTCATGCATGTGCTATGCGGCCGCCGGGACAGACACAGGCGGATCCATTCGAATACCAGCTGCCTTCTGTGGCCTTGTTGGACTGAAACCAACGTACGGCTTGGTGAGTACCAAAGGGGTATTTCCGTTGGCAATCGGGTTTGATCATGTCGGCCCGATTACGCGAAGTGTCGCTGATGCTGCACTTGTGCTGCAAGCCATGGCAGGATTCGACATGGATGACCCTAGAAGCCTGAATGTGCCAGTTCCAAACCTTTGCCTAACGAGAAACAATTCGATCACAGAGACCAAGATCGCCATATCTTCGGATTTGGTCCCTGAGGACATGGATCAGCAAACGATGTCGGCCTATGAGGACGCTATGTCAAAAGCCAAGGATCTTGGTGCAAAGGTGGTAGAGAAGAGAATCAAGACGGCGCACTTGATAGATAGGATCTCGACGACGCTCATCCTCGCGGAAGCTGCCGCCCAGCATTCAGAGTTACTCGAGAAG